>NZ_CP091716.1:2437833-2739666 GCF_022009635.1 Variovorax paradoxus | reverse complement strand
CTGCGCGCGCTGCTGGGCGCCGCGGCCCTGCAGGCGCCGTTCGCGGCGCTGGCCGGCTTCAACTTCTTCACCAGCGAATACACGGCCACGCGCGACGAGCTGCAGGCGCAGATCGCCAGGCGCTTTCCGGTGGCCGAGCGGTACGCGGAGATCTTCATGGTCGGCCTGCGCGACCCGCAGCTGGGCCTGGATGCGCGCAACAACCGCGCCGCCATCACGGCCACGCTGACCATCGCGAGCCCCTTGCTGGCCGCGTCGCCGGTACAGGGCGTGGTGTCGGTCAGCAGCGCGCTGAAATACGACGCCGCCACGCGCGCGCTGCGGCTCGACCAGCCCAAGGCGGAGCGGATCGAGCTGCAGGGGATCGAGGGACGCGACGCCGAGCGGCTGCAGAAGGTCGGCGCCGTGGTCGCGCAGGAACTGCTGCAGGGCCAGGTGCTGCGCAGCTTCACCGCCGACGAGCTGACGGTCGGCCGCAAGACCTACGAGATCGGCGACATCACCGTGTCCGACAACGGCATCAAGGTGCAGCTCAAATGAAGAAGATGAAATTCACGCTCCTCGCCGCTACCGTGCTGCTGGCCGCCGGCTGCGCGGCCATCATGCCCACGGCCAAGCAGCATTTCGACCTCGAAGCCCACCGCGGCGGACGGGGCCTGGCGCCCGAGAACACGCTGGCGGCGTTCGACAACGCCATCGACCTGGGCGTGACCACGCTCGAACTCGACATCGGCCTCACCGCCGACGGCGTAGTCGTGATCTCGCACGACACTTCGCTCAACCCCGACCACACGCGCGACGCCAGCGGCGCCTGGCTGGCGCCGAAGAGCGGCGCGGCGATCCGCTCGCTCACGCTGGCGCAGCTGCAGACCTACGACGTGGGCCGGCTGAACCCGTCGAGCAACTACGGCAAGCAGTTCGCGCTGCAGCAGCCGCGCGACGGCGAACGCATTCCGACGCTGGCCGCGCTGTTCGAGCGGGTGCAGGCGCGCGGCGCCAATGCCGCCACGGTGCGCTTCAACATCGAGACAAAGATCGATCCGAACAAGCCCGCCGAAACCGCCGCGCCCGAGCCGATGGTGCGCGCGCTGCTGGCCGAGATCGACAAGGCGAAGATGGCCGGCCGCGTGACCATCCAGAGCTTCGACTGGCGCACGCTGGCGCTGGTCGGCCAGCTCGCGCCGCAATTGCCGCGCGCTTACCTCACGACGCCCCGCACGCTGCAGGACCGCCGCTGGACCGCCGGCCTGGAGCTTTCGAACTTCGCGTCGGTGCCGCAGATGGTCAAGGCCGCGGCCGCCAACGGACCCGGGCCGGTGATCTGGTCGCCGGCCTATGCCGACCTGTCGCCCGCGGTCATCAAGGAAGCGCAGAAGCTCGGCATGACGGTGCTGCCCTGGACCGTGAACCAGCGCGCCGACATGCTGCGGCTGATGGACTGGGGCGCCGACGGCATCATCACCGACTACCCCGACGTGCTGCGCGACCTGATGCGCGAACGCGGGCTGCCCCTGCCGCCGCCCGGAAAGGCCGCGCGATGAGCCGCGAGCTTGCTTCCACCCAGCTCGACGCATTGGCAAGGCGCATCGAGGCGCTGCAAGGCGGCAGCGGCGGCTCCGTCACCGCGCTGTCCGACGACGCGCGCGCCAGCGCCGAGCTGCTCGCGGCTCTGCCGCCGCGCTACGGCGAGGTGCTGCTGAACCTGCTCGACCGGCTCGAGTCGAGCGCGCTCTTCAGCGAGGAGAGCTGCTCCTTCAGCCAGAAGGACCTGCTCGACAACCTGAAGGTGTGGGCCGACAAGGCCCGCGGCCAGCTGGTGGCATAAGTCGCCGGCCTGGCAAGTCGCCGGTTTATCATCCCGCCCCATGCGCACCCTGCTGCTCGCCCTGATGATCGCCCTGCTGCCCATTCGCGGCTGGCTCGGCGACGCCATGGCGGTGGAGATGGTGCGGCATTCGCTGCCGGCGGCGTCCGCCGTTTCGATGGCCACGGCGGCCACGGAAGCCCACTGCCACGAGGCGATGGCGGAAGCCGGCGACGGCATGGACCACATGGCGATGTCCATGGCCGAGCACCACGCCGGTCCGCACGACGACGGCAGCAGCCACGACGACAACAACGCCGGCCACCAGGGCTGCGGCACCTGCACCGCCTGCCAGGTCTGCCACACGGTGGCGCTCGGCGGCATGCCCCTCGTGGCCATCGTGCACAGCGCCCCCCAGGCGCCGCCCGCCGCGCACGCGGCCCGTTTCGCCAGCGCGGAGCCCGCCCCGGGCCTGAAACCGCCCATTTCCTGATCTCCCTGCCCGTAGTCCGTCCGCGGTGAGCCTGTTCCGGCTCGCGGCGTCCGTCGTATTGCTCATGGAGATCGAGCGTGACCCTCATCATTGGCCGGCCGCCCGCCGGCCGCGATTCCCCTTCTTCCGTTTCATTCATCCGGACCACGGCCGCGCTGGCCGCTGCCCTGGTGCTGGCCGGCTGTGCCAGCCTTTCATCCGACGGCGGCAGCGCCGACGTGCAGGCGCTGACCTCCGGCAACCCGCTGATGGCCGGCGCCACGGCCCAGCGCGCGCCGGACGATGCCTCGCGCAAGCGCATTGGCGAGCTGCTCGCGCAGCCGCTGGATGCCGAGGCCGCGGTGCGCATCGCGCTGGTCAACAGCCCGCGCGTGCAGGATGCCTTCGCCACGCTGCAGTTGAGCGACGCCGACCGCGTACAGGCCGCGAGCCTGCCGAATCCGGTGTTCGCCATCAGCCGCCTGACCGAAGGCAGCGAGCGCGAAATAGAGCGCATGCTGAGCTTCAACGTGGTGGGCCTGCTCACGCTGCCGTGGCAGGCGCGCTGGGCCGGCCAGCGGCATGAGTCGGCCAAGCTGCAGGCGGCGCAGAGCGTGCTGGTGCTGGCCGCCGACACCCGCCGCGCCTGGGTGCGCGCGGTGGCCGCGCAGCAGAGCGTGGCCTATCTGCGCGACGCGAAGGAGGCCGCCGAAGCCGGCGCCGAACTCGCGCACCGCATGGCCAAGGCCGGCAACTGGAGCACGCTGCAGCGCACGCGCGAACAGTTGCTGCTGGCCGACGCCTCGGCGCAGCTCGCCCGCGCCGAGCAGGCCGCCGTCGCCTCGCGCGAGCAGCTCACCCGGCTGCTCGGCCTGAGCGGCGGCGATACCGCCTACACCCTGCCCGACCGCCTGCCGCCGCTGCCCAAGGCCGCGCCGGAACTCGGCGACGTGCAGGCGCTGGCGCTGCGCGACCGGCTCGACGTGCGTTCGGCCACCGCGCAGAACACGGCGGTGGCCAGCTCGCTTGGCCTCACGCACGCCACCAGCGTGATCAATGCGATGGAGCTCGGCGTGGTGCGCAACACCAAGTTCGACAACGGCGCCGACCGCTCGCGCAGCACCAAGCGCGGCTTCGAGCTCGACCTGCCCATTCCCATCTTCGACTGGGGCCAGGCACGCAACGGCCGCGCCGAGGCGCTGTACCTGCAATCGGCCGCCCGCGTGCGCGACGTGGGCGTGCTGGCCGCGAGCGAGGCGCGCGAGGCATGGCAAGGCTGGAACACGGCATACGCCATTGCCCGCCGCTACCGCGACGAGGTGCTGCCGCTGCGCAAGCAGGTCAACGAAGAGATGGTGCTGCGCTACAACGGCATGCTCGCGAGCGTGTGGGAACTGCTGGGCGAAACCCGCGCCAGCGTGCTCGCGGTGAATGCCGGCATCGAGGCGCAGCGCGACTTCTGGCTGGCGGACACCGATCTTCAACTGGTGCTCACGGGCAGCTCGCCCGGAGGCATGACGGCGCTGCAGACCGCGGCGGCCGGCGAAACACCCGCGGCGGGAGGCCACTGACATGAACCGTCGCAACTTCTTCGCCGGCGCGGCCACCGCCGTTGCCGCCACCACGGTGAGCCGCGTGGCCATGGCCGCGCTGCCGGAGCCGGTGTCGCAGGGCTCGACAGCCACCGCGCCGCCGCTCATGCCGCCCAACGGCCGGCCCTACAACCCCGTCGTCACGCTCAACGGCTGGACGCTGCCCTGGCGCATGAACGCCGGCGTCAAGGAATTCCACCTCGTCGCCGAGCCCGTGGTGCGCGAGATGGCGCCGGGCTTCAAGGTCAACATGTGGGGCTACAACGGCCAGTCGCCCGGCCCGACCATCGAGGTGGTCGAGGGCGACCGCGTGCGCATCTTCGTGACCAACCGGCTGCCCGAGCACACCACCGTGCACTGGCACGGCCAGCGCCTGCCCAACGGCATGGACGGCGTGGGCGGCATCACGCAGCCCCACATCCCGCCGGGCAAGACCTTCGTCTACGAGTTCACCGCGCGCCGGCCCGGCACCTTCATGTATCACCCGCACGCCGACGAGATGGTGCAGATGGCCATGGGAATGATGGGCTTCTGGGTCACGCACCCGAAAAACAGCCATCCGCTGATCGAGCCGGTGCAGCGCGACTTCTGCTTCCTGCTCGGCAGCTTCGACGTGGAGCCCGGCAGCGCCACGCCCAAGGTCAACACCATGACCGACTTCAACATCTGGAGTTTCAACAGCCGCGTGTTCCCGGCCATCGACACGCTGAACGTGCGCCGCGGCGACCGGGTGCGCATCCGCGTGGGCAACCTCACGATGACCAACCACCCGATCCACATCCACGGCCACGAGTTCGAGGTGACGGGCACCGACGGCGGCCCGGTGCCGCGCACCGCGCGCTGGCCCGAGGTGTCGGTCGACGTGGCGGTGGGCCAGATGCGGCAGATGGAGTTCATCGCCGACGAGGAAGGCGACTGGGCGTTGCACTGCCACAAGGCGCACCACACCATGGGCCCGATGGGCCACGAGGTGCCGACCATGATCGGCGTCGACCAGAAGGGCGTGGCCGAGAAGATCCGCAAGCTCGTGCCCGACTACATGGTGATGGGCGACAAGGGCATGGCCGACATGGGCGAGATGGAGATGCCCATTCCCGACAACACCGTGCCGATGATGACCGGCACCGGCCCCTTCGGCTCGGCCGAGATGGGCGGCATGTTCACGCTGCTGAAGGTGCGGCGCGACCAGAAGACGGGCGACTACCGCGACCCGGGCTGGTTCAGGCATCCGGCGGGCACGGTCGCGCGCGAAGTTCCGGGGGCCAATGTGCCGCCGGCCACTCGCAGCACGCCTTCCGCCGGCAACGACAACAGCAACAAGACCGACGCCAGCGTGCGCAAGCCTTCGGGCCAGGGCGCCCACGACCACTGACCCTCCGACTCTTTCTTGGAACCCACCTCATGAACAAGACACTCGCATCCATCGCCGCCTGCCTTGCGCTTGCGGCAGCCGCCTCCGCCGCGCAGGCGCACGAGGCCCACAACGGCCCCAAGCCGGCCGGCGCCGCCGCCGCGCTCGCGCCGGAGCAGAAGCCCTGGGGCATCGCCGGCAAGGCCAGCGCGGTGAAACGCACCATCGACATCGCGATGGCCGACGACATGACCTTCACGCCCTCGGTCATCGAAGTGCGCGAAGGCGACACCATCCGCCTGCGCCTGAAGAACCGCGGCAAGGACCTGCACGAACTGGTGCTCGGCACCACCGCCGAGATCGAGGCGCACGCAGCCATGATGAAGAAATTCCCGGGCATGGAGCACGACGACCCGTGGATGGTGCATGTGCCCCCGGGCAAGACCGGCGACATGGTCTGGACCTTCAACCGCGCCGGCGACTTCGACTTCGCCTGCCTGGTGAAGGACCACTACGAACTCGGCATGGCCGGCCGCGTGCGCGTGCTGGCAGCCGCCGCAAGAACCAAACCCTGACGAGGAACACGCCATGCAACGACGAACCCTGCTCAAGCGAACGGCCCCGCTGCTCGCGCTCGCATCCACCCTGCCGCTCTCCGCCCTGGCCGCCGCGCCCATGGTCGAGATCTGGAAAGACCCGAGCTGCGGCTGCTGCCAGGACTGGGTGAAGCACCTCAACAAGAACGGCTTCGCCACGCGCGTGCACGACGACGGCAACACCGCCGCGCGCGAGCGGCTGGGCATTCCCGCCAAGCTGGGCTCCTGCCACACCGGGCGGGTCGGCGGCTACGCCATCGAAGGCCACGTGCCCGCGAGCGACGTGCACCGCCTGCTGAAGGAAAAGCCCAAGGCCGTCGGCCTCGCGGTGCCCGGCATGCCGATCGGCTCGCCGGGCATGGACGGCCCCGCCTACGGCGACCGCCGCGATCCCTACGACGTGCTGCTCGTGCTGGCCGACGGCAGCACCCGCGTCTTCCAGAGCCACCGCTGAATCACCAGGCAACCTCTTACAGGAAACACATCATCATGAAAAAACTGTTCACCGCCCTGTCCGCCGCCCTGCTCGCCGCCGCGGCCTTCGCCCAGGCCGCGCTGCCTTCCGTCGAAGGCGAGGTGCGCAAGATCGATGTCGACGCGAAGAAGATCACGCTGAGGCACGGCGACATTCCCAACCTCGAGATGACGGGCATGACGATGGTGTTCCGCGTGAGCGACCCCGCGCTGCTCGCCAAGGTGAAGCCGGGCGACAAGGTGCAGTTCACGGCCGACAAGGTCGACGGCGCGCTCACCGTGCTGTCGCTGACACCGGCGAACTGAGGCCGAACTGGCGCGCGCCGAACGCTAGAAGCGCGCCGGGTCGAAGGGCGCCAGCGGGATCTCCGGCGCGGCGCCCGCGAGCAGCTGCGCGGCCAGCCGCCCCGTGCGCGCGGAGCCGCACAGGCCGACGTGGCCATGCCCGAAGGCCAGCACCACGTCCGAAGTGGCGGCCGCCGGGCCGATGCAGGGCAGCCCGTCGGGCAGGCTCGGGCGATGTCCCAGCCAGTGCCTGACGGAAGTCGCACCCGGCTCGGCCCGGGCAAGCGAAGGGAACATCGATCGCAGATGCGCATGCAGGATCTCGGCACGCCGCCAGTCGGGTGCGGCCTCGAGGCCGGCGATCTCCACCTGCCCCGCCGCGCGCAGGCCGCCGTCCATCCAATGCGCGATGAGCTTGCCGTCGGCCACCATCGTCGGCGTGCGCGGGCCGACCTTGGCGTCCTCGACGACCACGTGATAGCCGCGCTCCGACTCCAGCGGCACCGCGGAGCCCGCCGCGGCGGCCAGCGGGCCGGAACGCGCGCCGGCACAGACGGCGGCACCGTCGCAGACGATCTCGCCGCTTTCGGTGAGCACGGCGCGCAGCCGGCCGCCCTCGATGCGGAAGCCCGTCGCGCGGGTTGCGATGCGTTCGGCGCCTGCATCGAGCGCATGCCGTGCCAGCGCGGCCACGTAGGCGCCCGGGTTGCGGCAGTGGCCGGCTTCGGGCACGAAGACGCCGAGCGTGTAGCGCGCGTCGAGGTCGGGTTCGCGGCGGCGCAGTTCTTCCTCCGGCCACTCTTCCCACTGCACTCCGGTGCGCCGGCGTACGCGCCAGCCGAGCGCGTCGCCTTCGAACTCCGCGCGCGAGCGGTAGGCATGCAGCAGCCCGCGCTGCTCGATGAGCTGGGGCACGCCGGCTTCGGTGGCCAGTTGCGCGTGCAGCGTCGGGGCATCGGCCAGCAGCGTGCGCAGCGCGTCGGCGGTGCGCTGCACGCGCGCCTCGGTCCAGCCCGAGGCCAGGTAGCGCAGCAGCCACGGCAAGGCGCGCGGCAGGTAGCGCCAGCGCAGGGCCAGCGGTCCGAGCGGATCGGCCAGCCAGCCCGGCACCTTGCGCCATGCACCCGGCAGCGCGGGCGGCACCACCGAGTGCGACGAGAGCCAGCCGGCATTGCCGTAGCTGGTTGCGTGCTGGCCGCCCGGCTCGCCGGGCTCCACCACCGTCACGCGCAGGCCCGCGCGCAGCGCCTCGATGGCGGTGGCGCTTCCGACCGCGCCAGCGCCGATCACCACCACGTGTCGGGCAGTGCCCGCGGAAGAGAAACTTCTTGCAACCGTCATGGCGCAGATCGTAGAGGATGCGGTCTCATAATCGGCCGCCATGTCAGCCCCCTCTTCCACACTCTCCCATTCCGCCGGTTCCATCACCGACGTCGCCGGCATCGAAGTCGGCCATTTCTCCGACACCCGCCGCCCCACCGGCTGCACCGTGATCATGGCGCGCGACGGCGCCGTGGGCGGTGTCGACGTGCGCGGCGCCGCGCCCGGCACGCGCGAGACCGACCTGCTCGCGCCCGGCAACCTGGTGCAGCAGGTGCATGCCGTGATGCTCGCGGGCGGCAGCGCCTGGGGCCTGGCCGCCGCCGAGGGCGCCATGCGCTGGATGGAAGAGCGCGGCATCGGCATGGACGTGCGCTTCGGCACCCTGCCCATCGTGCCCGCCGCCGTGCTGTTCGACCTGCCGATGGGCGATGCGCGCATCCGCCCCGACGCCGCCGCCGGCTATGCCGCCTGCGAGGCCGCCAGCACCGCGGCGCCCGCGGAGGGCAACGTGGGCGCGGGCACCGGCGCGCTGGTGGGCAAGCTCTTCGGCGTGAACCGCGCGATGAAGGGCGGCATCGGCACCGCGTCGGTCAAGGTCGGCGGCGTCACCGTCGGCGCGCTGATCGCCGTCAACTCGCTGGGCGACGTGATCGACCACAACACCGGCCAGCCCGTGGCCGGCGCGCGCACCGAAGACGGCAAGTCGCTGCTCGACACCCGCCGCGCGCTGCTGCGCGGCGAGCTGCCCAAGCCGCTGCTGGCGGGCACCAACACCACCATCGGCGTGATCGCCACCGACGCGGTGCTCACCAAGGTGCAGGCCAACCGCCTCGCCAACGTGGCGCACGACGGGCTGGCCCGCGCCATCAACCCGGTGCACACCATGAGCGACGGCGACACGCTGTTCGCGCTGGCCACCGGCCGGGTGCCGCTGGAAGGCAACGCACCGGGCATGACGGTGCTCAGCACCATGGCCGCCGAAGCGGTTGCCATTGCCACCTTGCGCGCGGTGCATGCGGCGCGCGCGGTGACGGTGGGCGAGCTGCACATTCCCTGTGCCGCCGACCTCGGCGCGGCGCGCGGCTGAACACTTCACGAGAAGACCACCATGGCGTTCCCCAGAACCTTGAAGCTGATCCTGCTGTCGATCCGCGACCTGATCGCTTCGGCGGGTCCGATCGTGTTCATCGTGATCGGCCTGCTGGTGGCCGCCTACTGGTGGCTGCAGCCGCAACCGCCCAAGCACGTCACGCTCGCCACCGGTCCCACGGGCAGCGCCTACGCGCAGTTCGGCAAGCACTATGCGGAAGCGCTCAAGCGCGCCGGCATCGAGGTGGAGCTCAAGCCCACCTCGGGCTCGACCGAGAACCTGCAGCTTCTGCGCACGGGCGGCGCCGACGTGGGCTTCGTGCGCGGCGGCAGCGCCGACCCGGTGGCCGACGAGGAAGCCGGCCTGACCTCGCTCGGCAGCCTGTTCTTCGAGCCGATCTGGCTGTTCTACCGCGCCGACTCGGCGCAGAAGATCGACAAGAAGACCGGCACGCTGACATCGCTCACGCAACTGCGCGGCCTGCGCGTGAACGTCGACCTGCCGGGCAGCGGCCTGCCCGACATCATGGAGCGCATGCTCAAGGCCAACCGGCTCGGCCCCGACGACCTGCTGCTGTCGAACCTCGAACAGGCCGCCGCCGCCGAGGCGCTGCAGGCCGGGCTGCTCGACGCCATCGTGCTGTCGTCGGCGCCGCAGTCGCCCCAGGTGCAACACCTGCTGCGCTCGGACGACATCAAGCTCATGGACTTCGGCCAGGCCGACGCCTACTCGCGCCGCTTCCCGTTCCTGTCGGCTGTGACGCTGCCGCGCGGCGTGGTCGACCTGGCCAAGGACCTGCCGCCGCACGATGTGTCGCTGCTCGCGGCCACCACGTCGCTGCTGTCGCGCGACGCGACGCACCCCGCCCTGCGGCAGCTGTTCGCGCAGTCGGCGCAGACGCTGCACAGCGGCGCGGGCTGGTTCAACCGGGCACGCGACTTCCCCAACACGCGCACCAGCGAACTGCCGGTGAGCCCCGAAGGCGACCGTGCCATCAACGGCACGCCGCCGGCCTGGCAGCGCTACCTGCCGTTCTGGGCCAGCAACCTGGTCGAGCGCATGTGGCTCGTGCTGGGCGGCCTGCTGGTGCTGATGCTGCCGCTGAGCCGCGTGGTGCCGCCGCTCTACCAGTTCCGCGTGCGCCGCCGCGTGTTCCGCTGGTATGCGCGGCTGCGCGACATCGAGGCCAAGGTCGATGCGCACAAGGGCGAGCAGAAGGCGCTGCTGGACGACCTCGACCAGCTCGACCGCACCGTCAACAAGGTGGCGGTGCCGCTGTCGTACGCCGACGAGCTCTACGCGTTGCGCAACAACATCTATGCGGTGCGCAAGCGCGTGCTCGCGCGGGGCACGCCGGAAGCCGAGCCGGTGGTGGCCGCAACGAGCAATGCAGGGTGACGGCAAGACGCTTTCCGGCTTGAGCGCGCTGATCGATTTCGCGGAGCCGCGCGGCGACGGCGCGCGCCGGCTGCGCATGGCCTTCGGCGCGCCGTCGCGCGTGCTGGTGGCGCGGACCGCCGGCGAGGTGCGGCCGGTGCTGGAGGCCGTCGAGGCGATGGCACGCGAGGGCCGCTGGTGCGTGGGCTACCTCCGCTACGAGGCCGCCACGGCCTTCGACCCCGCATTCGTGGTGCACGAAGCCGACGGCCCGCTGGCATGGTTCGGCGTGCACGACCAAGCACTGCCCTGGCCCGACGTCGCGCCCACCGCGCCCACCGCGCCTTCGGTCGACTGGCAATGCAGCCTGCCCCGCGCGGCCTTCGACCAAAGCATGCACGCCATCCACCGCACCATTGCGAATGGCGAGCTTTATCACCCGAGTTCGACACCAAACCGCCGTTTTCCGATGTTTTCGCGGACCGGTGCCATATGAATCAAGCACTTAGCTGAGGCGTTTTGATTTTTATGTAGTGGCAATGTTTTATTGCTGATGTGTTGGCAATTGCCCGTATTTTTTTGCTACACTTCTTCTATGTTCATCAAGCTCACCCGCTCAGGCGGCCACACCTACGCCCAGTTGGTGGAGTCCTTCCGAGACGAACACGGCAAACCCCGCCAGCGCACGCTGGCCACCATCGGGCGGGTGGACGAAACAGATGGACAAGTCGACTCACTGCTGGGCGGTCTGCTTCGCGCCAAGGGTCGCTCACTGAGTGAGACATCCGTTCCCCAGGTGCGTTTTGAATCCGCACTGGCCCTGGGCGATGTCTGGGCGCTGGATCAACTCTGGCACGAGTTGGGTTTCGATGGCTTGGCTGCTGTCTTTCGCCGCGCACGCTTTACCAACCCCATCGAGCATGCCCTGCGGGTGATGGTCTTTAACCGGCTGTGCGACCCCGACTCCAAGCTCGGGGTGCTGCGCTGGCTGCAAACCGTCAGCATGCCGGGTATCGATGCAGAGGCACTCACCCACCAGCAACTGCTGCGCAGCATGGATGCGCTCATGGACCACCAGGACGCGGTGGATGAATGCGTGGCGGGCCTTTTGCGCCCGCTGATTGATGAGGATCTGTCGGTGGTGTTCTACGACCTGACCACCATCCGCGCCCAAGGACTGAGCCAGCAAGAGGGTGACGTGCGCCGCTATGGGATGTCCAAGGAAGGCATGGTGGTGCGCCAATTCATGCTCGGCGTGGTGCAAACAGCCGACGGCATGCCTATCTATCACGAGGTGTTTGCGGGCAACACAGCCGAGGCACCGACGTTGGAGCCGACCTTGAAGAAGGTGATGGCGCGTTACCCGCACATCCGCCGCCTGGTGGTGGTGGCTGACCGTGGGCTGCTTTCGCTGGACAACATAGAGGCCTTGTCCGAGTTGCGCTTGTCGGGTGGGGCCAGCGGATCAACCGATCAAGCGCTGGAGTTCATCCTGGCAGTGCCGGGGCGGCGCTATGGCGAGTTCGCAGACATACTGGAGCCGATCAACGCCCGAGCCCGAGCCCGCGCATCAGAGCAAGAAACGACAGAAGAGACTATCGATGAGGCGCAATGGCAGGGTCTTCGTCTGGTGGCGGCCCATAACCCGCAGCAGGCGGCCGAGCAGACTGCCAGTCGTCAGGCGCGCATTGACCAATTGCGCCAGCGCGCCGACCAGCTGGTGGGCAAGCTCGATTCGCAAGATGCAGGCAAGGCACACCGGGGTAGAAAGCTGTCTGATGCGGGTGTGACGGCACGCTTCTTCCATGAGGTGAGCGAGGCGCACCTCAAGCGCATCATCAAGGTCGATTTGCATGCCGATCTGTTCACGTATGACATCGACCAGGCAGCTCTGGCCCGCGCCCAGGCGATGGATGGCAAGCTGCTGCTGGTGACCAACGTGGCGGACTTGACACCCAAAGAGGTGGTGCAGCGCTACAAGGCACTGGCAGACATCGAACGGGGATTTCGGGTGCTGAAGTCGGAGATCGAGATTGCGCCGGTGTTCCACCGCCTGCCCGAGCGCATCAAGGCGCATGCGAGCATTTGCATGCTGGCCCTGATCCTGTACCGCGTGATGCGCCAGCGCCTGAAGATGAGTGGCAGCGATTTGTCACCGGAGGCTGCCCTGGCGGACTTGCGGCGAATTCAGCGCCACCGTGTGAGCATCAACAATGCCGCGCCCATTGCGGGCGTCTCTTCCATCGTCCAACGCCAGACCGATGTGCTGGCCGCACTGAAGATCAAAAAACCCCAGCAAGACACCCAATTGAGCCTGCTGTAGTGGCAGCCGAGAGTCTTGGCCCATACAAATCAAGCACTTAGCGCGGTTGGTGTCGAACTCGGGTTATCAGGTCAACTACACGGCCGCGCTGCGCGCCGGCTTCCAGGGCGATGCGCGCGAATGGTTCCTTGCGCTGCGGCAAGCGCAACCCGGTGGCTACACCGCCTTCATCGACAGCGGCGAAGAGCAGGTGCTGTCGGTCTCGCCCGAGCTGTTCTTCGACTGGCAAGGCGAGCGCATCCTCGCGCGCCCGATGAAGGGCACGGCGCCGCGCGGCGCCACCCCGGCGGAAGACGACGCACACGCCCTGCGGCTGCGCACGGTGCCCAAGGAGCGGGCCGAGAACGTGATGATCGTGGACCTGATCCGCAACGACCTGTCGCGCGTGGCCCGGCCTTTTTCGGTGCGCGTGCCGCGGCTTTTTCATACCGAAGCGCTGCCTACCGTGTGGCAGATGACCTCGGATGTCGAGGCGCTGGTGCGCGACGGCACCTCGCTGGCCGATGTGTTCGCTGCGCTGTTCCCCTGCGGCTCGATCACCGGGGCGCCCAAGGTCAGCGCGATGCGGCTGATCCGAGAGTTGGAGCCCGAGGCGCGCGGCGTGTATTGCGGCGCGGTCGGCGTGGTGCGGCCCGGCGGCCACGCCACCTTCAACGTACCGATCCGCACGGTGACGCTGCGCGGCAACGAGGCGCGTTGCGGCATCGGAAGCGGCATCACCGCCGATGCACAGGCCGATGCCGAATGGGAAGAATGGCGGCACAAGCGCGCCTTTCTGTCGCCCACGCTGCGCGACGAGCGGCCGCCTTTCGATCTGCTCGAGACGCTGGCGCTGGTGGACGGCGAACTGCGCGATGCAGCGGCGCACCTCGACCGCATGGCAAATGCCGCCCGGCATTTCGACTATGCGTGGAACGAAGCGCTCGTCGCCGAGTGCCTGCATCGCCTTCAGGGCCGGCACACCAGCGGCGCATGGCGCGTGCGCCTGCTGCTCGATGCTCGCGGCACGCCCCGCGCCGAGGCCTTCGCGATGGAAGCACCGCCCGCGCGCGTGCGGCTGCAGCTAGCGGACCGTGCGTTCGACGAATCGGGCAGCGACTTCACCCGCTTCAAGACCACCCGCCGCGCCCACTACGAAGCCTTCGCGCCCACCGCGCCGGGTGTGTTCGACACGCTGCTCTGGAACCGCGAAGGCGAGATCACCGAATGCACGCGCGGCAACATCGCGCTGCTGCTGGACGGCCGCTGGGTCACGCCGCCGTTGCACTGCGGCCTGCTGGGCGGCATCGGCCGCGCCATGCGCCTGCGCAGCGGTCAGCTCGCGGAAGCGGTCGTGCGGCTGGACGATCTGCCGCGCGTGCAGGCAATGGCCTTCGTGAACAGCCTGCGCGGCTGGATCGACGCCGAGCTGCGGCTTCCTCAAGAATAGTTCGGCAACGGCGCACGATGAAAAAAGCGCGCGGCCCCTTTCGAAACCGCGCGCTTTGGTCGTAGCCGAATGGATCGGCCTGAGGATTACTTGAGGGCTTTGTAGCGCATGCGCTTGGGCTTGGCGCCTTCTTCGCCCAGGCGCTTCTTCTTGTCGGCTTCGTACTCCTGGTAGTTGCCGTCGAAGAAGGTCCACTGGCTGTCGCCTTCGGCGGCCAGGATGTGGGTGGCGATGCGGTCGAGGAACCAGCGGTCATGGCTGATCACCATGACCGTGCCGGCGAACTCGAGCAGCGCGTCTTCGAGGGCGCGCAGGGTTTCCACGTCCAGGTCGTTCGACGGTTCGTCAAGCAGCAGCACGTTGCCGCCGGCGATCAGCGTCTTGGCCAGGTGCAGGCGGCCGCGTTCACCGCCCGACAGCGTGCCGACCTTCTTCTGCTGGTCAGCGCCGTTGAAGTTGAAGCGGCCCGCATACGCGCGGCTGGCCATCTGGAACTTGCCGACATTGATGATGTCCAGGCCGTTCGAGATGTCTTCCCACACGGTCTTCTGGTTGGCCAGCTCGTCGCGATGCTGGTCGACGAAGGCCATCTTCACGGTCTGGCCGATGACGACTTCGCCCGAATCCGGCTTTTCCTTGCCCGCGAGCAGTTTGAACAGCGTCGACTTGCCGGCGCCGTTGGGGCCGATGATGCCGACGATCGCGCCCGGCGGCACGGTGAAGCTCAGGTTGTCGATGAGCATGCGGTCGCCGAAGGACTTGCTCACGCCGTGGAACTCGAACACCTGTTGGCCCAGCCGCTCGGCCACGGGAATGAAGATTTCCTGCGTTTCGTTGCGCTTCTGGTATTCCATGTCGCTCAGCTCTTCGAAGCGGGCGAGACGTGATTTGCTCTTGGCCTGGCGTGCCTTCGGGTTCTGGCGCGACCACTCCAGTTCCTTCTTCAGTGCCTTGGCGTGGGCTTCTTCGCTCTTTTGCTCCTGCGCCAGGCGTTCGCCCTTCTGCTCGAGCCAGGTGCTGTAGTTGCCCTTCCATGGAATGCCGCGACCGCGGTCCATTTCCAGGATCCACTCGGCCGCGTTGTCGAGGAAGTAGCGATCGTGGGTGATGGCCACCACGGTGCCCGTGAAGCGCTGCAGGAACACTTCGAGCCACTCCACCGATTCGGCGTCCAGGTGGTTGGTCGGCTCGTCGAGCAGCAGCATGTCGGGCTTGGACAGCAACAGGCGGCACAGCGCCACGCGACGCTTTTCGCCGCCCGACAGAAGGCCGATCTTCGCGTCCCACGGCGGAAGGCGCAGGGCGTCGGCGGCGATTTCCAGTTGATGCTCGGAATCGGTGCCGGCGGTGGCGATGATGGCTTCGAGCTGGGCCTGCTCGGCCGCCAGCGCGTCGAAGTCGGCGTCTTCGGCGCCATAGGCGATGTACACCTCTTCGAGGCGCGCCTTGGCCGCGAACACCGCACCCATGGACTCCTCGACCGATTCGCGCACGGTGTGCTCGGTGTTGAGCTTGGGTTCCTGTTCCAGATAGCCGATCGTCATGCCCGGCATGGGCAGCGCCTCGCCCTCGAATTCCTTGTCCACACCCGCCATGATCTTGAGCAGCGTGGACTTGCCCGAGCCGTTCAGGCCGAGCACGCCGATCTTGGCGCCTGGGAAAAAGGACAGCGAAATGTCTTTCAAGAGCTGCCGCTTGGGCGGCACGGTCTTGCTGACACGGTTCATCGAATAGACGTATTGAGCCATCTGGGAGTAGTTACCTTGGGTACAAAGATTCGGGGAAAAGCGCGGGCGCCAGAAAGGAGCATTCGGGCGCGGCAAACCACCGATTATCGACTCATGCGACAATAGTCACCGTTGCCGGGTCCAGTTGCCCGCAACACCGGCTCTCTGCCGGGGACGAAGAAAGCTCCAATCCAACAACCCTTTTGCGAGGGCGGACTTTCCGGCTCCCACCCCTGACCTTCATCTGCCTTGACTGGCTCGGCGTCAACAAGACGCCAAGCGGGCCGATGCCACTGCGCCGTGTATGGCGCTTATTGTTTCCAATGAATTTTGATGAACTGAAGCTGGCTCCCGCCATCTTGAAGGCTGTGCACGAGCACGGTTACGACACCCCGACCCCCATCCAGGCGCAAGCCATCCCCGCCGTCCTCGACGGCCACGACCTGCTCGGCGGCGCCCAGACCGGCACCGGCAAGACCGCGGCCTTTACGCTGCCCATGCTGCACAAGCTCAGCATGAGCCGCAGCGCCACCAACAAGTTCGGCGGCACCGGCATCCGCGCCCTCGTGCTGACCCCCACCCGCGAACTCGCGGCCCAGGTCGAAGAGTCGGTGCGCACCTACGGCAAGTACCTGCAGCTCGACTCGACCGTGATCTTCGGCGGCGTCGGCATGAACCCGCAGATCAGCAAGCTCAAGAAGGGCGTCGACATCCTCGTGGCCACCCCGGGCCGCCTGCTCGACCTGCAGCAGCAAGGCATGCTCGACCTGAGCCAGGTCCAGATGCTGATCCTGGACGAAGCCGACCGCATGCTCGACATGGGCTTCATCCACGACGTGAAGAAGATCCTGGCGCTGGTGCCCAAGGAAAAGCAGAGCCTGCTGTTCTCGGCCACCTTCAGCGACGACATCCGCGACCTGGCCTCCACGCTACTGAAGAACCCGCAGAGCATCCAGGTCACGCCGCGCAACACCACGGTGCAGCGCATCACCCAGGTGATCCACCCCGTGGGCCGCGGCAAGAAGAAGGCGCTGCTCGCGCACATCATCAACGAGAACAAGTGGAGCCAGGTGCTCGTGTTCACGCGCACCAAGTTCGGCGCCAACAGCGTGGCCGAATTCCTCACCAAGAACGGCATCGAGGCGATGGCGCTGCACGGCAACAAGAGCCAGAGCGCCCGCACGCAGGCGCTGGCCGGCTTCAAGAGCGGCGATATCCGCGCACTGGTGGCCACCGACATCGCGGCCCGCGGCATCGACATCGACGAGCTGCCGCACGTCGTGAACTACGAAATTCCGAACGTCAGCGAAGACTACGTGCACCGCATCGGCCGTACCGGCCGCGCCGGCTCGAGCGGCGAGGCCGTGAGCTTCGTGTGCCTGGACGAAGAAGGCTTCATGCAGGAAATCGAGCGCTTCACCAAGCAGACGATTCCCGTGCAGATCGTCGAGGGCTTCGGTCCTGAAGAAGGCGAACGCGCCGAACCCATCGCCATGGGTCGCCAGACGATCTGGGGCGGCGCCGGCCGTCCGCCGAGCCGCGACGTGATGCAGGCTGCCGCCAAGGCCGCCCGCACCGAGATGCTGCAACGCATCCGCGAGAACAAGGCCGGCCAGGGTGGCGGCAACGGCGGTGGCGGCGGCAATGGAGGCGGTCAGCGCCGCGGCGGTGGCCAGGGCGGCGGTCAAGGCCGCGGCGCCAATGGCGGCGGCCAGGGCCAGGGTCAAGGCCCGCGCGGTCCTGGCGGCGGTGGTGCTCGCGCACCGCAAGGCCGCGGCCCGCAGGGTCCGGCACGCGCGCCGCACCATGCACCGCACCAGCAAGCCCATCAGCCGCATGACGAGCGCCAGCCGCGCCATCACGGCAACAGCCACAGTCCCACGCAAGCCAACCAGGTCGCGCACCTGCGTGCCGAAGCAGTCGGCGGCGGCGCGGGCCAGCCGGATCCGTTGCGCACCAGCGTCGACCACATGGGTGGCGGCCGCGGGCGTGGACGTCCGGGCGGCGGTGGCGGCGGCTACGGCGGCGGCAACCGTTCGGGCGGCGGTGGCCGCTCGGGTGGTGGCGGCGGCTACGGCGGTGGTGGTGGCCGCTCCGGCGGCGGCGGTGGCCGTTCGTTCGGTCGCTGAAGCGCACGACGCATCCGGGCAGCACATACGCCTGCCCGGAACCTGATCAAGGGCACTTCGGTGCCCTTTTTCGTTGCCGGCATGGCGCTGCCCGGCTCGGGCCACAATTGTTGCGCCATGCAATACATCCCGCCCAACTACGCCACGCTCTTCGTCGCCACCTGCAACCTCCTGAACCTCGCGAACCCGAACCGCGCGTACTACGAGAACCAGGACGCCTACACCGAGCGCGAGTACGAACGCAAGATCGACTGGACCGGCGAGCGCTTCCATGCACTCAATGCCGACGTGCTGGCGGTGCAGGAAGTGTGGGACGAAGCGGCGCTGAAAGCCGCCATCGCGCGCAGCGGCCTGCGCTACGACTTCGTCTCGGCGCCCGGAGCCGAGAACACGCCGCCGCCCGGCAGCCCCGCCGGCACGCCGGCCAGGCCGGGCGCGCAAGGCACGCCGCGCGTGGGCATCGCGACGCGGCTCAAGGTGGACGAGCTCCGCTCCTTCGTCGACTTCCCGCCGGGCTTCGGCGTCGAGGTGCCGGGCCTGGGCGCGCACACCCGCTTCGAACGCCCGCCCCTCTTGGCCACGGTGCGCATGAAGCACGGCCAGCAGGTGCATGTGCTCACGGCGCACCTGAAGTCCAAGCGGCCGAAGTTCCTGCAGGATGCGCAGGGCAACCATCTGGAGGACCGCGACGACCGCAAGGTCGGCGCGATGGCCTCCCTGCGCTCGCTGCTGATGCGCGGCGCGGAAGCCGCGGCCCTGCGCTGCATCGTCATCGACCTGCTGCAGGGCACCAACATGCCGCTGGTGGTGATGGGCGACTTCAACGACAACCCGCACAGCGTGACCACGCAACTGGTGGCCGCCACCTCCGACGTGGCCTACGACAAGGCCGCGCGCGACGTGGCGCTGTTCAACGCCTACGAGATGCAGGGCGAGTCGGCGCTCAAGAAGGACGTGGCCTACTCGCACATCCACCAGGGCTTTCCGGAA
This sequence comes from Variovorax paradoxus, assembly GCF_022009635.1. NCBI lineage: Bacteria > Pseudomonadati > Pseudomonadota > Betaproteobacteria > Burkholderiales > Comamonadaceae > Variovorax > Variovorax paradoxus. Next base: position 2,720,704 of record NZ_CP091716.1, on the reverse strand, counting down.
GTGCTCGACCAGATCCTGGTGAGCGAGGAGTTCGTGGCCGGCAGCCGCCACAGCCTGGGCGACGTGCGACGCGTCGACTACTTCAACGACCACCTGCACGAAGGGCGCGACCGCTCGCGCTCCGACCACGGTTTCGTGCGCGCCCTGCTGCGGCTGCGCACGAGCTGAGCGCGCGGGCCGCTCAGCCCATGCGCCGGCCGGTCTGCCGGTCGAACAGGTGCACGCGCGGCGTGTCGATCGCCAGGTTGACGATCTCGTCGGGCCGGGCATCGACGCGGCCATGCACCGCCAGCACCAGCCGGGCTTCGCCGACCTGCACCAGCAGTTCGGTTTCCGCGCCCGTGGGCTCGACCACGATCACCTTGGCCGCCACCGACTGCGCTGCGCCGCCGAGCGTGATGTCGCCGGGCCGCACGCCGTAGTGCACCGGCTGGCCGTCGGGCGCCGAGGTGGCGGCCGGCACCGGCCAGCGCGCGCCCTGCGCCTCGACCCAGCAATCGCCGCCCGCGCGGCGCACCGTGCCCTCGATCACGTTCATCGACGGCGAGCCGATGAACTGCGCCACGAACAGGTTGTCGGGCCGGTCGTACAGATCGAGCGGCGTGCCGATCTGCTCGACGATGCCGTCGTGCATCACCACGATGCGGTCGGCCATGGTCATGGCCTCGATCTGGTCGTGTGTCACGTAGACGGTGGTGGTCTTCAGCCGCTGGTGCAGCGCCTTGATCTCGGCGCGCATGGCCACGCGCAGCTTGGCGTCGAGGTTGGACAGCGGCTCGTCGAACAGGAACACCTTCGGGTCGCGCACGATGGCCCGGCCCATGGCCACGCGCTGGCGCTGGCCGCCCGACAGCTCGCGCGGATAGCGGCCCAGCAGGCTGTCGAGGTTGAGGATCTTCGCGGCGCGCGCCACGCGCTCGTCGGTTACCGATTTCTCGGCGCTGCGCAGGCGCAGGCTGAAGCCCATGTTCTCGCCCACCGTCATGTGCGGATACAGCGCGTAGCTCTGGAACACCATCGCGATGTCGCGGTCCTTCGACTCGAGGTCGTTGACCACGCGGCCGTCGATCATGATCTCGCCGCCGCTGATGTCCTCCAGCCCCGCGAGCATGCGCAGCAGGGTCGACTTGCCGCAGCCCGAGGGCCCGACCAGCACCACGAACTCGCCGTCGGTGATGTCGAAGCCCAGGCCCTTGATGATCTGGACCTTGCCGAAGGATTTCTGGATATTGCGAAAGGAAACGGATGCCATCGTGTTGTCCCTGAGTCGTTCGTTCAGCTCTTGACGGCGCCGGCAGTCAGGCCGCCCACCATGTAGCGCTTGAAGGTGTAGTAGATCGCCGCGGGCGGCAGCGCATAGATGAGGCCGGTGGCCATGAGCAGTTCCCACGGCGAGTCGTCGGCCGATAGGAAGTTGCCGAGCGCCACCGCCAGCGTCACGCTCTTGTCGTTGGACAGCAGCAGGAACGCATAGAGGTACTCGTTCCACGCCAGCAGCAGCGAATACGTGCCCACCGCCACCAGCGACGGCACCATCAGCGGCAGGTACACGAGGCGAAACAGCTGCAGCGGCGACGCGCCGTCCATGCGCGCGGCTTCGTCGAGCTCGTAGGGCAGCTTGTCCGAAGCCTGCTTGAGCACCCAGATGCAGTACGGCGACGCGATGGTCACCATCGCCAGGATGAGCGCCCACTGGCTGTTCAGCAGCCCGTAGTTGCCCATGGTCTTGTACATGGGCACGGCCAGGAACGCCGCCGGAATGAAATACGTGAACAGCGCCAGGTTCATCACCGTGCGACCGCCGCGCACCCTGAGCCTGCTGATGGCGAAAGCGGCGGTGGTGGCCACGAACAGCGTGATCGCGCCGACCGACAACGCGATCACCAGCGAGTTCCACAGCTGCAGCCAGAAGTGGTCCAGGTAGAAGTGCTTCTGGTGGAACACCGTGTTGAAGTTCGCCAGCGTCGGCGTGGTCGGCCACAGGTGGCCGGAAGTGGCCGAGTCCTTGGTCGAGAAGGCGAACAACGCCATGTGATAGACCGGGATCAGCGTCCACAGCAGCACCGGGATACCGATGAGCAGCAGCTTGGCCTCGGTCGCTATGGCTTTCGGGGTCCAGCGTTTCATTTCGAAAGCCTCTTCATCATGAAGTACACGAGCGGCAGTATCAAAGGCAGCGCCACCACGATGGATGCCATCGACAGGTCGACCTGGTCCAGACGCAGGTAGCGAATGCCCAGCGTGGCCAGCACGTGCGTCAGGTCGGCGGGGCCGCCACCGGTGAGCAGGTAGACGCTGTTGAAGTCGCCCAGCGTCCAGATCATCGAGAGGATGAGCGAGGTGATGTAGAGCGTCTTGAGCGCGGGCCAGCTCACGAAGCGGAACTTCTGCCACGACGAAGCGCCGTCGACCGACGCGGCCTCGTACTGCTCCCCGGGAATGGCCAGCCGCCCCGCCACCAGGATCAGGGTCCAGAACGGCAGCGACTTCCAGATATGGACCACCATCGCGAAGCCCAGCGCCAACGTCGGGTCGTTGAGCCAGTTGGGGCCGTCGGCGCCCGTGAGGCGGAAGATGGTGGTGTTGATCACGCCCCACTCGGGGTTGAGCATGAAGCGGAACGACAGGATGGTGGGAATCGACGGCATTGCCCAAGGCAGGATGAAGATCGCCGCAACGATCTTGATCCACCAGCGCGAGATGACGAAGAAGCCCGACAGCACCAGCGCCACCAGCATCTTGACGTTGATGGCCACGATCAGGAACACGACCGTGTTGATGACGGAGCGAAAGAAGATCGGGTCTTCGACCAGCTTCACGTAGCTTTGCGGATGGCGTGCGAGCCAGAGCCCGTACCCCACCGGGTAGAGCACGAACACCACGAACACCAGCAGGTAGGGCACGACCATCACCGCGCCCCAGAACTGCCAGCGCGCATGACGCGCACCCGGGTTGGCAACAGGTGCCGCGGTGGTCGCGGCGGCGGGGTTGGAAGCGGTGACGGTCGAGCTCATGGCGTCGGCTGCTGTGCGTTCGTCAAAAGTGCCGCGCTTACTGCGCCGCCACCGTCTTGATGCGCGCGATCATTTCGTCGACCGCCTTGTCCACCGGCACCTTGTCGGTGACGATGCGGCTCATGGCCTTGGCCCACACGTTCTCGTTGTTCAGCACGGTGAAGCGGTAGTTCTTGGTGAACTCGAAGGTCACGGTGCCCGCTGCGTACTGGTTGTAGACCGACAGGCGATGCGGGTCGGCCTTCCAGAAGTCGCGCTGCTGCGCGGCCTTGGTCACCGGGAACCAGCGGCCCAGCGATCCTTCGACGTACGGCGTGAGGTTTTCTTCCTGCAGCAGGAAGGCCACGAACTCCTTGGCACGCGCCTTGTTCTTCGCGTCCTTGAACACCACGCCGGTCTTCACGGCCGTGCGGTAGACCATCTTGCTGCCGTCAGGCTTGTTGGGGAAGCCCGCGGTGCGGATGCGCTCGGTGTAGTTCTTGCGCGCTTCCTCGCGCTGCTCCGGCGTGAGCGACGCGTTGGTCGAGTCGTCGAGCCACTTGGCGGCGATGGAGATGGTCGCGTTGTGCGTCATCACGGTCGTCTTGTTGTGGAACGCGACGTTGTTGTCCGGGTCCTTCCAGCTGGTGGAAGAAGGCGGCGTGCAGCCCTTGGTGTAGGGCGCGGTGTAGTCGGTCATGGCGCCGATGAGGCCGGTGCGCACCTTCGGGTCGTCGACCAGCAGCTTGCCGTTGTCGTCCACCAGCTTGACGTTGTAGGCGTCCATGAAGGTCAGGAACGAATAGAAGGCGTCGCTCGAATCCACGCCCATCGGCTGGCCGATGCCGAAGGTGCGCTTGCCGCTTTCCTTGCGGCTGGCGGGCTGCACCTTGTCGCACCAGAACGACCAGTAGTCCTTCCAGCCGGTGGGAATGTCCGACTCCTTGAAGCCCGCCTCCGCCAGCATGTCGCGCCAGTACTCGATGTGCATCGTCTGCTGCTTGATCGGGAACGCGTAGTACGCCTTGGCCTTGGTCTGGTCGTTGTAGAGGTACGTGGTCTCCAGCGTGTTGGGCGCGAAACGGTCCTTCATGGGCGTGAGCACGCTGCCGATGTCCTCGAGCTTGCCGTCGTAGGCCCACTTGCCGGTGACCTGGAAGTCGTACACGTCGGCGTACGCCACGTCGGGCGGGCTGCCGGAGTCGAGCGCGGACACGGTCTTGGGGATCATGTCCTGCACCGGGTACTGCGACAGCTCGATCTTGACGTTCTTGTTCTTCTCCTCGAACTTCTTGATGGCGGCGAACAGAGCGTCGTCCTCCGCCTTGTAGAAGCCCTTGACCCACCAGACGGTGAGTTTCTCCTGCGCGGCGGCATTGCCCGCCGCTATGAGGCCCAACGCAACCAGCGTCGGCGCGATCAACGATTTGACGAGTTTCATGCTTGTTGTCTCCTTCTCTTCTTCGGTGGAATCGGCTCGGGGGGCGAGCCAGGGTGGAAAGAACCGGATGCGAACTGCGGGAAAACGCGTGGACCGCGCCGAGGCTGCTAGCTGGCCTTGAGCCTGGGCGGCGGCCTGCTCAGGCGGGGCAGGCGCCGGCGCGAGCCGAGCACGTCCTCGATGTCCTGCCGGGCGCCGTCGATGAGCCGGATGATGGCTAGCTCGGCCTTCGCGGGGTCGTGCGCGATCACCGCGTCGAGCACCGCGCGATGCAGCGGCAGCGACAGCGTGGGCCCGTCGGGCTTGGTGGTCGATATCTCGAAGCTGGTGCGCAGCAGCGCGTTGAGCACCTTGCTCATCTGCGAAATCATGCGGTTGCCCGCGGCAGCCAGCAGGCCGTTGTGAAAGCGCAGGTCGAAGGTGACGTAGTCGCCGCCGTTCTCCACGGCTTCCTTCATGCCTGCGTAGGCGGCCTCGATCTCCTCGATGTCCTTGTCGCTCGCGCGCTCGGCCGCGAGCCGTACCGCGGCGGGCTCGACCACGCGGCGCAGGTCCTGCAGGTCGCGCAGGAACTCGGGCGTGAGGCCCGCCCTCGCCTGCCAGGTGATGACGTCCGGGTCGAACCAGTTCCACTTGTCCTTGGGCAGCACGCGCGTGCCGACCTTCGGCCCGGTGACGATGAGCCCCTTGGCCGCCAGCGACTTGATGGCCTCGCGCACCACCGTGCGGCTCACGCCGAGTTCCTCGCCAAGAACGGGCTCGGCGGGGATCGACGCGCCGATGGCGTAGCGACCCGACACCACGGCTTCACCGAGCAGCTCGAGCGTTCGACCGTGGATGTTCTTGATCATGTGCGATGTGAATTCCGGTATCCCGCCGATCCAAAAAACAAAGGCTCTGGCAGGCTGTCCGCGCTTATCATATGATGATTGAAATTGCATCCCGGCAGGACAAACCCTGAGGTTTGTCGCCCCAAAAAACGGCATACGGAGACAAACCCCATGAGCACAATCCCCAAGAAGAAACCCGGCGAACTTCGCAGCCAGCAATGGTTCGGCCGCAACGACCGCGACGGCTTCATCTACAGAAGCTGGATGAAGGGCAAGGGCGTGCCGCACGACCAGTTCGACGGTCGCCCGGTCATCGGCATCTGCAACACCTTCAGCGAACTCACGCCCTGCAACTCGCACTTCCGCACGCTTGCCGAGCAGGTGAAGATCGGCGTGTACGAAGCAGGCGGCTTCCCGCTCGAATTCCCGGTGATGTCGCTCGGCGAAACGCTGCTGCGCCCCACCGCCATGCTGTATCGCAACCTCGCGAGCATGGACGTGGAAGAAAGCATTCGCGGCAACCCGCTCGACGGCGTGGTGCTGCTCATGGGCTGCGACAAGACCACGCCCGCGCTCATGATGGGCGCCGCCAGCGTCGACCTGCCGACCATCGGCGTGTCGGGCGGCCCCATGCTCTCGGGCAAGTGGCGCGGCCAGGAGCTGGGCTCTGGCACCGGCGTGTGGCAGATGAGCGAGCAGGTGCGCGCCGGCACGCTCAAGCTGCAGGAATTCTTCGAGGCCGAGAGCTGCATGCACCGCAGCCACGGCCACTGCATGACGATGGGCACCGCGAGCACCATGGCCAGCATGGTCGAGTCTCTGGGCATCGGCCTGCCGGGCAATGCCGCCTACCCCGCCGTCGACGGCCGCCGCAACGTGCTCGCGCGCCAGGCCGGCCGGCGCATCGTCGACATGGTGCATGAAGACATGAACATGTCGAAGATCCTCACGCGCCAGGCCATCGAGAACGCGATCAAGGTCAACGCGGCCATCGGCGGCTCGACCAACTTCGTGATCCATCTGCTGGCCATCGCGGGCCGCATCGGCGTCGACCTCACGCTCGACGACTTCGACCGCCTGGCCGCCGAGCTGCCCTGCCTGGTGAACCTGCAGCCGTCGGGCCAGTACCTGATGGAAGACTTCTGCTACGCGGGCGGCCTGCCGGTGGTGATCAAGGAAATCGCCGATCACCTGCACAAGGACATCCTCACCGTCACCGGCCAGAGCGTGTGGGAGAACGTGAAGGACGCCGAGAACTACGGCCCGCAGGTCATCCGCACGCTGGCCGAGCCCTTCAAGGACAAGGCCGGCATCTGCGTGCTGCGCGGCAACCTGGCGCCCAACGGCGCGATCATCAAGCCCAGCGCGGCCACGCCCGAACTGCTGGTGCACAAGGGCCGCGCGGTGGTGTTCGAAAGCGCCGAAGACCTGCACAAGCGCATCGACGACGAGACCCTGGACATCGACGAGCACTGCGTCATGGTGCTGAAGAACTGCGGGCCCAAGGGCTACCCCGGCATGGCCGAAGCGGGCAACATGCCGCTGCCGCCGAAGGTGCTGCGCAAGGGCATCACCGACATGGTGCGCATCAGCGACGCGCGCATGAGCGGCACGGCCTACGGCACGGTGGTGCTGCACACGGCGCCCGAGGCGGCCGCCGGCGGTCCGCTGGCATTGGTGCAGGACGGCGACATCGTCGAGCTCGACGTGCCCAACCGCAAGCTGCATCTGCATGTGAGCGATGAAGAGCTGGCGCGTCGACGCGAGAAGTGGGTTGCGCCCAAGGCGCCGCTGGACTCGGGCTACTGGAAGCTTTACGTCGACACGGTGCTGCAGGCCGACCAGGGCGCGGACCTGGCCTTCCTGCGCGGTCGCCGCGGCGCCTTCGTGCCGCGCGACAATCACTAGATGACAAGACTGGTAGCAATCGACTGGGGCACGAGTTCACTGCGCGGCGCCTTGCTGGACGCCCACGGCAAGGTGCTGGAAGAGCGCAGCGACGCGCGCGGCATCCTCACCGTGCCTGAAGGCGGCTTTCCCGCCGTCTTCGAGACACTGTTCGGCGACTGGATGCATGCCGAAGGCACCCGCTGCCTGATCTCCGGCATGGCCGGCAGCAAGCAGGGCTGGGTCGAGGCGCCGTATTGCGCCTGCCCGGCGGGGCGCGTCGAGGTGGGCCGAAAGATCATCGACATCGACGCCATCCCTGGCGCGCGCATCGCGATCGTGCCGGGCCTGAGCGACGAGCATGCCGGTGTGCCCGACGTGATGCGCGGCGAGGAAGTGCAGATCTTCGGCGCCATGTCGATCACCGGGCTGGACGACGGCGTCTTCGTGCTGCCCGGCACCCACAACAAATGGGTCACGGTCAAGAAAGGCCGCGTGGCGGGCTTTCGCACCTACATGACGGGCGAGTTCTATGCGCTGCTGAGCCAGCACTCGATCCTCGGGCGCACGCTCGATGCAACAGCGCCGCTCGACGAAGCAGCTTTCCTCGAAGGCGTGACGCGCTCCGAGAACGGCCACGGCCTGCTGCACAACGCCTTCGGCGCGCGCACGCTGGCGCTGTTCGAGCGCATGCCGAAGCAGGAACTCGCCAGCTATCTCTCGGGCCTGCTGATCGGCGAAGAGCTTCGCACGCAATCGCTGCAGGCGGTGGGTGAAGTGGTGCTGATCGGCTCGCCCGCCCTCACCCAGCGCTACACGCTCGCGCTGCGCGCCACCGGCGTCGCCACGCGCACGCTGGGCGCAGAAGCCACCTGGGCCGGACTGCACGCGCTGTCCGGCTTTCTCGACACCGACAGAACCGCGGCCGCATGACCACCACTCCTCTCGAAAAATTCAACGCCGCGATGCGCGAGCTGCCCCTGGTGGCGATCCTGCGCGGCCTCACGCCCGCCGAAGCGGCGGATGTCGGCGACGCCATCGTCGAGCCGGGCTTCCGGCTGCTCGAAGTACCGCTCAACTCGCCGCAGCCGCTGGAGAGCATCGCGCTGATGCGCAAGCGCTTTCCGCAGGCACTGGTCGGCGCCGGCACGGTGCTCGCGCCGCAGCAGGTGCGCGACGTGCACGCGGCCGGCGGGGAGCTGATCGTTTCGCCCAACTACAACGCCGATGTCATCGCCGAAGCCGCGCGGCTCGGCATGGTCTGCCTGCCCGGCGTGATGACGCCCACCGAGGCCTTCGGCGCGCTCGCGGCCGGCGCCACCGGGCTCAAGCTGTTTCCGGCGGAGCTGGCTTCGCCGGCCGTGGTGAAGGCGCTGTTGGCGGTGCTGCCGGCCGGCACGCCGGTGATGCCCGTGGGCGGCATCACGCCGTCGAACATGGCCGATTGGCGGGCTGGCGGCGCTGCCGGCTTCGGCATCGGCTCCGCGCTCTACAAGCCCGGCAAGCAGGCCGCGGCGGTGCGCGAAGACGCCAGGAAATTCATCGCGGCCTGGACCGGAGCGATCCAGGCCTGACCACCCCGGCCAATCCACAAGAAGCAGGAGACCCACCGATGTCCGCCGATTCCGACTACGCCAGCCCCGCCGTCCGCAAGCTGCGCGAAGACCTCGCACTGGCCCTTCGCGCCGCCGCCCACCACGGGCTGTCCGAAGGTGTGTGCAACCATTTCAGCGTGATGCTGCCGGGCGCGCAGGACCGCTACCTCATCAACCCGCGCGGGCTGCACTGGAGCGAGATCGGCCCCGACGACATCGTGCTGATCGACGTGCACGGCGAAGTGCTCGCCGGCCGCCACCGCGTGGAGCCCACCGCCCTCTTCATCCACGGCGCGGTGCACCGCCTCACGGGCCACGCGGTGGTGCTGCATTGCCACATGCCCTACGCCACGGCGCTCACGATCACGGTCGACCGCGCGCTCGACCCCACGGCGAGCCAGAACGCGATGCGCTACATGAACCGCATCGCCATCGACGCCGAATACAACGGCCTGGCGCTCGACGACGCCGAGGGCGAACGCATCGCCCGCGCGATGTCGGGCAAGGACGTGGCCTTTCTGGCGAACCACGGCGTGATCGTGGCGGGCGGCACCATCGCCCACGCCTACGACGACCTTTACTACCTGGAGCGCGCCTGCCTGCACCAGGTGATCGCGCAATCGACCGGGCGGCCGCTGGCACCGGTCGATTCGAAACTTGCCGCGCACGTGGCGGCGCAGATCCAGGGCGAACGCGAGCAGTCGGACCTGTTCTTCGAGGCGCTGCGGCGCATGCTGCCGGCGCCGCGCGCCTGAGCGCCAAGTCCCTTCACAATTGTGTCCGGCCCATGCCGCGTCCTACGCGCATGGGCTTACAGCTCTTCATCCGATTTCGCTCCAGCCTTACAAGAACTTCACACAAGGCCGCGAGGATGAGGCTTCAAACAACACAAGTGGGGATCAGAGATGAAAAAGCTTACTTTGGCATTCGGCGCCGCGGCCTTGTTGTCGCTGGCCGCATTCACCGCACCGGCGCAGGCACAGCCCGGCGGCAGCTTCATTCAGGCACAGGTGTACGTCGTGCCGCCACCGCCGCCGCGCCGTCATTACTACGCGCCGCCTCCGCCGCGCTACTACCACGGCCCGCGCCACTACCACGGCGGCGACCGCTACTACCGCGACCGCCGCTGGGATGACCGCCGCCATGGTCGCCGTGACAACGACGGTGACGGCGTGCCCAACCGCTACGACCGCCGGCCGAACAACCCCTATCGCTACTGAGGCCGCGAGGCTTTATCGGGCAGGCGCCGTCGCATAGGGCGGCGTGTCGCTCGACAGGCCCTGCTTGAGCTGGCGCGTGACTGTGTCGGCCAGCACCTCGGGCCTGCCTGCCTCCACGCCTTCCAGGGCCTGCCGCGCCACGTCGTCGGGCGAAGCCTTGGCACCGGGCACATGCGCGGCCATGTCGGTGTCCATGAAGGCCACGTGCAGGCTGGTGACCTGCGTGCCCTGCCCCGCGAGTTCGTTGCGCAGCCCGTTGCTCAGCGACCATGCGGCCGACTTGGTCGTGCTGTAGGTCGCCACGCCCGGGAAGGTGGTCCAGCTCAGGGCCGACAACACGTTGAGCACCGCGCCGCCGCCGTTGGCCGCGAGCACCGGGGCGAAGGCCTGCGTCACGGCCCAGGGGCCGAAGAAATTGGTTTCGAATTCGGCGCGCGCAGCGGCCATCGCGTCAGGCGAGCCCAGGAGGCTCGATCCGCGCGAGATGCCGGCGTTGTTGACCAGCACCGAAACATCGCCGCATGCCCGCACGGCCGCCTCGATCTGCGCGGGCTGCGTCACGTCGAGCGCGACGGGTGTCACACCCGGCAGCGTGACGGTCTTCGGGTCGCGCGCCGCGCCGTAGACCTTGCGCGCGCCCGCGGCCAGCGCCGCTTTTGCGAACGCAAGGCCGAGGCCGCGGTTGGCGCCGGTGATGAAGACGACGGAATCCTTGATCTGCATGATGTGCCTTTGTCTGGGTTTGGAGAGTCGTCGGAAACTGTTGCTTCAGGCCTGCGCCACGCGGCGCAGCAAGCCGTTGGTCGTGCGCGGCCAGCCCACCCGGCCGAACCACGCGCCACCCGCGATGGCCGACGCGATCACGATGCCGTACACCACCAGCGCAACGCCCTGCGCCGCGAACACGCCCGTGAGCCCGCCGCCCCAGCGCAGCGCGAGCCAGCCGCCCGTGCCGGCCACCGCGAGCCGCGCGATGTTGCCGAGCACCGGCCACAGCAGCCGGCCCGCGCCCTGCGACGCGAAATACAGCACCAGCCCGACGCCGAAGAAGCCGTAGAGCGGCCCCACCACGCGCAGGTAGTGCGCGCCGGTCTCCAGCATCGCGGGGTCGTTGCCGAACAGCAGCAACCAGGGGCGCGGGAACAGCGCCGCCGCAAGGCCGATCGTCTCGGTCAGCGCGAAAGCCAGCGCCGCGCCGGCCCAGGTGGCGCGCAGCGCCCGTTCGCGCTGCCCGGCGCCCATGCAGGTGCCGACCATCGCGACCAGCGGCGCGCCAAGGCCGAACACCAGCGGCACCAGCAGGTATTCGAGCCGCGAAGCCGTGCCGTAGCCGGCCAACGCGCCCGAGCCGAAATGCCCGGTCAGCGCGGTCGCGATGCCGATCGACAGGTTGGTGGCCACGGTGGACACCGCCCCCACCAGCCCGATGCGCAGGATGTCGCGGAACAGCGGCCAGCGCAGCTTGAGCGCAGCGAGCGTGGGCCGCAGCAGGCTGCGCGGCGAACGCAAATAGACGATGAGCGCGATGGAGCCCAGCAGGTAATACAGCAGCAGCGCCATCGCGCCGCCGGCGATGCCCATGCCCGGCAGCGGCCCGATGCCGAAGATCAGCAGCGGCGACGCCGGAATCAGGAACACCACGCCCACCACCGTCACGTTGGCCGGCACCGACATGTTGCCGGTGCCGCGGATGATGGCCGACAGCGAGTTGAACAGCCACACCAGCACCGCGCCCGAGAACACCCAGTGCGAGTAAGTGAGCGCGGCTTCGAGCGCCGGTCCAGTGCCGCCCATGATCCCGTAGAGCCAGCGCCCACCCAGCAGCAGCGCGAGCGTGAAGCACAGGCCGAAGCCCAGCGCGATGACGATGGCGTGCCACACCAGCGCATCGGCATCGGCGCGACGCCGCGCGCCGAGCGCACGGGCGATGGACGAGGCGATGCCGCCGCCCATCGCGCCGCTGGAGGTCATCTGCATCAGCATGACGATGGGGAACACGAGCGCCATGCCCGCGAGCGCGTCGGTGCCGAGCTTGCCGACGAAGTAGGTTTCGATCAGCCCGACGGAGGCCTGCGCCACCATCACCAGCACATTGGGCGCGGCCAGGCGCAGCAGCGTGGGAACGATGGGCGCCTCGAGCAGGCGGCGGGTGCGGGGGTCGAGTTCGGCGGTGTTGCCGGGAGCGGTCATGGCGGGCCTCGATGGGTTCGGGTCAGGCGCGTGCCGCGGCGGACGCCACCGGCGTGCCGGTCTTGGACGCGGGGCGGCGGATCATCATCACGATCAGCGCCGCCACCAGGCAGGCCGCGCCGGCCGCGTAGAGCGCGGGGGTGTAGGTCAGCAGCAGCGTGCGCGCGAAGCCCGCGCCGTAGGCGGCCGTGGCGGCGCCCAGCTGATGCGCGGCGAAGACCCAACCGAACACCAGCCCCACCTTGGCCGGACCGAAGGCCGCGCCCGCGAGCTTGACGGTGGGCGGCACGGTGGCGATCCAGTCGAGGCCGTAGAACATCGCGAAGATGCCCAGGCCGTAGATGGTGAACTCCGAGTGCGGCAGCCAGAACAGCGAGAGCCCGCGCAGGCCGTAGTACCAGAAGAGCAGCTTGCGGTTGTCGTAGCGGTCCGACAGCCAGCCCGACAGGATGGTGCCGACGAAGTCGAAGGCGCCCATCATCGCGAGCACCGACGCCGCGGGCACGGCGCCCATGCCGTTGTCGCCGCACAGCGAGATGAAGTGCGTCTGCACGAGGCCGTTGGTGCTCAGGCCGCAGATGAAGAAGGTGCCGGCCAGGATCCAGAAGGTGCGGTTGGTCGAGACTTCCTTCAGCACGCGGAACGGCGTGGCGAAGTTCATGGCAGGGACAGCGGCGGCGGGCGTGGCCGGCTGCGTGCCGGGCTTTTCGCCGTAGGGCAGCAGGCCGATGTCGGACGGGCGGTTGCGCATCAGGCACAGCGCCAGCAGGCCGATGAGGATGCTGCCGATCACGATCGGCACGATGGCCGAGCGCCAGCCCCAGTGCTCGATCATCCAGGCCGCGAACGGCAGGAACGCCAGTTGCCCCGTGGCCGAGCTGGCCGTGAGCATGCCGATGACCAGGCCGCGCCGCGCCACGAACCAGCGGTTGGCCACCACCGCGCCGAGCACCAGCGCGGTCATGCCGGTGCCCAGGCCCAGCATCAGGCTCCACAGCACGAACAGCTGCCACAGCTGCGAAGCCATCGTGACCAGCGCCATGCCCAGCCCCACCAGCGCGAGACCGGTGCAGATGACGGCGCGCAGGCCGTAGCGCTCCATGAGCACGGCGGCGAACGGGCCCATGAGGCCGAACAGCGCGAAGCGCAGCGCGAGCGCCGACGAGATCTGCTCGGTGCTCCAGCCGAATTCCTGGCCGAGCGGCTTGAGCATGGCGCCCGGCAGGCCCAGCGCGGCCGACATGGTCAGCATGGTCAGGAAGGTGATGGCGGCGACGATCCAGCCGTAGTGGATGCCGCGGCGCTGCAGCCATGCGGAAACTTGGTTGGCGAACATGGGACCTCGGATGTTGGTATGCGGTGTAGAGGACGAAGAAAAAACGGGGTCAGCGCGCGGCCGTGCGCGTGATGTGAATACGGGGGGAAACGGTTGGCGGGGGGCGGGTCAGTCGTCGGCGTCGGGGGCTTCGTCGGCGCCCAGCAGTTCCATCGACTCGTCGATCAGCAGGTGCAGCGCCAGCACGCGCTCCACGCCCAGCAGCGCATTGAGCTTCTGCTGCGCGGTCTTCCAGTGGCCCAGCGCCTCGCGCCGTTTCTCCTCGCCCTCCGGCGTGACCTGCACCAGCCGGCTGCGCGCATCGGCGCCCGCGGTCTGCGCCACGAAGCCGGCGGTGATCAGCGGCTGCAGGTTGCGGCTCAGGGTGGAGGCGGTCATCTTGAGTTCGGCGGCCAGGTCGACCGGGCGGCTGGGGCCGATGCGGGCCAGGTTCGACAGCAGCGAGTACTGCGTGGTCTTCAGGCCGCTCTTCGACACCTCGGCGTCGTAGAACTGCGAAAGGCGGCGCGACAACTGGCGAACCTTGAAGCTGGTGCAGCCGCGTGGCTTGGTGGGGGTGTCCATGGGATATTATTGTATGTGCAACTATTGCATATGCAATCAAACCCTCCCGACAAAGCCCCCAGAAGGAACACAGGCATGACACAGAACCCCAGCCAGCTCGAATCCTGGATCGCCGAAGAACGCCGCATTGCCGAGCGCCTCGAGGCCGGCCCGGGCCCCGGCCTCGCGCGCCCCGAACAGATCGCGGGCAAGACCGGCCTCGAAGTGATGCAGGCCATGCTGGCCGGCGAGATTCCCTACGCGGCCATCGCCAAGACGCTGGATTTCACGATCATGGAAGTGCGCGCCGGCGTGGCCATCTTCCAGGGCACGCCACTGCCGCAGCACCTGAACCCGCTGGGCACCATCCACGGCGGCTGGGTCGCGACGATGCTCGACTCCGCCCTGGGCTGCTCGGTGCACACCATGATGCCGCCCGGCCGCGCCTACACCACCGCCGAGCTTGGCGTGAACTACGTCAAGGGCCTCACGCCCAAGGTGCAGCGCGTGCGCGCCGAGGGCAAGGTGATCCATTGCGGCAAGCAGCTGGCCACCGCCGAAGCGCGCCTCTACGGACCCGACGGCACGCTGTACGCGCACGCCACGACCACCTGCCTGGTGTTCGAGATCCCGCCGGCGCGCTGAGCCTCGCGGCGCCTTGTCTTGCGACAGGGCGCAGTAGGCCTTCGATCCGTAAGTCCAAAGGCGGCGCCACCTCCACCCTCCAGTGATAATTATTCGCATCCGGCGCCCACATCAGGCGCCGGAGCTATCTAGAACACCCGCTCCTGGAGGATCTTCATGACCGAACGCTCAAGCGTCCAAGGCCGCGCCGCGCGCGCACTGCTCGGCGCCAGCGCCACCTTGCTGGCCGTCGCCGCCCTGCCCGCGCAGGCCGCCACCGACGAGCTCACGCTCTACACGACGCGCGAGCCGGCGCTGATCCAGCCGCTCATCTCCGCATTCAGCGCGCAGAGCAACATCAAGGTCAACACCGTGTTCGTGAAGGACGGCCTGCTGGAACGCGTGAAGGCCGAAGGCGCGCGCTCGCCGGCCGACGTGCTGATGACGGTGGACATCGGCAACCTCATGGACCTGGTCGACGGCGGCGTGACACAGCCGGTGAAGTCGGCGGTGCTCGAGTCGGCCATTCCCGCCAACCTGCGCGGCGCCGACGGCCAGTGGTTCTCGCTCTCGATGCGCGCACGCGTGCTGTACGCCGACAAGAGCCTGCCGCTCACCAGCTTCCGCTACGAAGACCTGGCCAACCCCAAGTACAAGGGCAAGGTCTGCATCCGCGCCGGACAGCACCCCTACAACACCGCGCTGGTCGCCTCGCTGATCGCGCACGACGGCGAAGCCAAGGCCGAGCAGTGGCTGCGCGGCGTCAAGGCCAACCTGGCGCGCAAGGCCACCGGCGGCGACCGCGACGTGGCGCGCGACATCCTGGGCGGCATCTGCGACATCGGCCTGGCCAACTCGTACTACGTCGGCCAGATGAAGAGCGCCAAGGAAGGCACCGACGCGCGCAAGTGGGGCGACGCCATCAAGGTGGTGCGCCCGACCTTCGCCAACGCCAAGAGCGGCGGCACGCACGTCAACATCAGCGGCGCGTCGGTGGCCAAGAACGCGCCGCAGCGCGCCAACGCGGTCAAGCTGCTCGAGTTCCTGGTGTCGGAGCCGGCACAGGCGCTCTACGCGCAGGCCAACTACGAATACCCGGTGCGCAAGGGCGTGGCGCTCGATCCGATCATCGGCCAGACCATCGGCGAGCTGAAGGTCGATCCGCTGCCGCTGACCGAGATCGCCAAGTACCGCAAGCAGGCCAGCGCCCTTGTCGACAAGGTCGGCTTCGACCAATAGCGTTGGCTCACCCCCAGGCTGCGGCGCACTGCGTGTCGCCTTCGCCACCCCCCTACCGGGGGCAACACCGGTGGCCCGGCAAAGCCGGTTCCACGGTGTTCCTCGCTGAAGCAAAAGCGCGCGCAATGGGCGCCCTGTGTTTCGCATGAACATCGGCGGTCGGTATGGGGGCCTGCAAGCCGCGGGCCCGGCCTGGCGCTGCGCGTCTTTCCTGATCGCCCTTGGCGTGCTCGCGCCGGTGCTCACGCTGGCCTGGCTCGCGTTCGGCTCGGGCGTGGGGCATTGGGGGCCGCTGTTCGCGCACGTGCTGCCGCAGGCGGCGCTCAACACGGCCTTGCTGCTGGCCGGCGTCGGCACGCTGGTGCTGCTGATCGGCACCGGCTGCGCCTGGCTGGTGACGGCGCACGACTTCCCCGGGCGCGGCGTGCTGCACTGGGCGCTGCTGCTGCCGCTGGCGATGCCGACCTACATCGTCGCTTTCGCCTATCTCGACCTGCTGCACCCCATCGGCCCGGTGCAGGGCGCCATCCGCTGGATGCTGGGCTTCGACAGCCCGCGCCAGTTCCGCCTGCCCGACCTGCGCTCGATGCCCGGCGCGATCTTCGTGCTGGGCTTCGTGCTGTACCCCTACGTCTACATGACGGCGCGCGCCATGTTCATGACGCAGCCGGCCCACCTGATGGAAGCCGCGCGCATGCTCGGCGAGAGCCGGCGCGGCGCGTTCTTCCGCGTGGCGCTGCCGCTCGCGCGGCCGGCGCTGGCCGTGGGCCTGAGCCTGGCGCTGCTGGAAACGCTCAACGACATCGGCGCCTCCGAATTCCTGGGCGTCAACACGCTCACCGTGGCGGTCTACACCACCTGGATCACGCGCTCCGACCTCGCGGGCGCCGCGCAGATCGCATGCGCCATGCTGTTCATGGTGGTGGCGCTGGTCTGGCTCGAACGCAGCGGCCGCAGGCACCAGCGCTTCGGCTCGGCGCAGCGCATGCGCGCGGTGCAGCCGCGCCGGCTGCGCGGCGGGGCCGCATGGGCCGCGACCGCCGCCGCCGCGCTGCCGGTGCTGATCGGCTTCGTCGCCCCGGCGCTCTACCTCGTCTGGGAGAGCGCCAAGCGGCTGCGCCAGGGCGGCGGCATTTCACAGGGCCTGCTCGCGAGCCTGGGCAACACGCTGGCGTTGGCCGCGGGCGTGACCGTGGCGGCCGTGGCCGCGGGCCTGGTGGTCGCCTGGGCCGCGCGCACGCAAGGCTCCGGCATCAACCGCGCGCGCTGGCAGGCGCGCGTCGCCACCCTGGGCTATGCGGTGCCTGGCACGGTGCTCGCCATCGGCCTGCTGACGCCCGCGCTGGCCTTCGACGCCGCGCTGGCCACGGCCTTCGGCTGGCAGGGCCTGCCGCTGATGGCCGCCGGCGTGGTGCTGGTGGTGGCCTGCACGATCCGCTTCCTGGCAATGCCGGTGGGCGGCATCGAGGCGGGTCTTTCGCGCATTCCGCCGGCCATCGAGCAGGCCTCGCGGCTGCTCGGCGAAACCACCGGCGGCACGCTGCGCCGCGTGCACCTGCCGCTGCTGCGCCCCGCGCTCGCGGCCGGCGCACTGCTGGTGTTCGTCGACGCGATGAAAGAGTTACCCGCCACGCTGCTGCTGCGGCCGGCCAATTTCGACACCCTCGCCACCTGGCTCTACGCCGAGGCCGCGCGCGGCACCTACGAGGAAGGCGCGATCGCCGCGCTCGCCATCGTGCTGGCCGGCCTGCTGCCGGTGGTGCTGCTGGCACGCAACCAGCTGGGCACGCCCGCCGCCACTTTCAGTCCGGACACGCCATGAGTTCTTCGCTGCACCTCGAATCGGTACGGCTCGCCTACGACACGCCGCGCGGACCGCACACCGTGGTCGACGACTTTTCGCTCGCGCTGGCCGCGGGCGACATCGCCTGCCTGTTCGGCCCCTCGGGCTGCGGCAAGACCACGGTGCTGCGCGCCATCGCCGGCTTCGAGCCGGTGCGTGCCGGCAGCATCCGCCTGGGCGATGCATTGCTGTCGTCCAGCCAGATCCACCTGCCGCCCGAGCAGCGGCGCGTAGGCATGATGTTCCAGGAATACGCGCTGTTCCCGCACCTGTCGGCCGCCAGGAACGTGGCCTTCGGGCTGCGCCGCCTGCCTCGCGCCGCGCAGCGCGAGCGCGTGGCCGAGATGCTCGCGCTGGTCGGCCTGGCCGATGCCGCGGAGCGCTATCCGCACGAGCTTTCGGGCGGGCAGCAGCAACGCATCGCGCTGGCCCGCGCGCTCGCGCCCTCGCCCGCGCTGCTGCTGCTCGACGAGCCTTTCTCCAACCTCGACGGCGGCACGCGCGAGCGCCTGACGGCGCAGGTGCGAGACATCCTCAAGCAGGCGGGCCAGACCGCGATCCTGGTGACGCACAACGAGGCCGAGGCACAGGCCATGGCCGACCGCATCGGCGTGATGCACGGCGGGCGCGTCACGCACTGGCAAGGCACCGCGGTGGCATAGCACAAGGACACGGTTTTACGAATGGGCTTTTCGGGAAAAGGTTGTTCGGCCCCGCAAGAATCGCGGCGATCCGAAACCACCTTTCGAGAACGGAAAGCCCCATGTCCCCGACACTCACACTCGTCAGCCACCTGCTGTGCCCCTACGTGCAGCGCGCAGCGATCGCGCTGCATGAAAAAGGCGTGCCCTTCGAGCGCGTCGTGATCGACCTCGCGAACAAGCCCCAGTGGTTTCTCGACATCTCGCCGCTGGGCAAGGTGCCGCTGCTGAAGGTGCGCCGGCCCGACGACTCCGAAGCCGTGCTGTTCGAGAGCAACGTGATCTGCGAATACCTCGAAGAAACGCAGCCCGGCGCGCGCCTGCACCCCGAAGACCCGCTCGCCCGAGCCCAGCACCGTGCATGGATGGAGTTCGGCTCGGCCATCCTCGCCGACGTCTGGGGCTACGAAACCACGCAGGACGCCGCCGTGTTCGAACAGAAGCGGCTCGCGCTCGCGGCCAGGTTCGAGCGCGTCGAGGCCACGCTCGGCGAAGGCCCCTACTTCGCGGGCAAGAACTTCAGCCTGGTCGACGCGGTGTTCGCGCCGGTGTTCCGCTACTTCGAGGTGTTCGACGCGATCAGCGACTCGCATGTGTTCGACGGCAAGCCCAGGCTGAACGCATGGCGGCAGGCGCTCGCGGCCCGCCCCAGCGTGCGCGACGCGGTGGTGCCCGAGTACCCGCGGCACCTCATGGACTTCCTGCGCAAGCACCAGGCCCACCTGCTGACCCTGGCGGCTTGATCGCCACACGCGGAGGCCGACAATAGCGGCCTCCCCTTTCATAACTACACGGCACCACGAGATGCGACTTCTTCACACCATGCTGCGCGTCGGCAACCTCCAGCGCTCCATCGACTTCTACACCAAGGTGCTCGGCATGAACCTGCTGCGCACGTCGGAAAACCCCGAATACAAGTACAGCCTCGCCTTCATCGGCTACGGCAATGGCAACCCCGACCAGGCCGAGATCGAGCTGACCTACAACTGGGGCACCGAGAGCTACGAGCTCGGCACCGCCTACGGCCACATCGCGCTCGGCGTGCCCGACGCCTACGCGGCCTGCGAGAAGATCAAGGCGGCGGGCGGCAACGTCACGCGCGAGGCCGGCCCGGTCAAGGGCGGCACCACCGTCATCGCCTTCGTGACGGACCCCGACGGGTACAAGATCGAGCTGATCCAGCGCGACGAAGGCGCGGCCGGCGGCGGCCTGCGCTGACCCCATACGGAACCGCTCCATGCCCGCGAAGAAACCTGCAAGCACGACCCGCCATGTCGCGCTGCTGCGCGGCGTGAACGTCAACGGCATCACGATCAAGAGCGCCGAACTCAAGGCGCTCTTCGTCGAGCTGGGCTTCGGCGCGGTGCGCACCGTGCTCGCCAGCGGCAACGTGCTGTTCGACACCGACGAAAGCGATGCCGCCGCGCTGCGCACCCGCATCGAGCAGGCCCTGCGCAAGCGATTCGGCTACGACGCCTGGATCGTGCTGCTCACGCAAAAGGCCGTGGTCGGCATGGCCGCGGCCTATCCCTTCGAGCGCATCGACGAAGAGCGGCACCCGTATCTGGTGTTCGGCTCCGACGCCGCCGTGCTCGACGAGATCATCGAGAAGGCCGGCAGCGTCGATGCCAAGGTCGAGCGGCTGAAGCACGGCAAGGGGGTGCTCTACTGGCAATGCCCGCGTGGCGAGAGCACCGACACGCCGGTCGCCAAGCTGCTCGCGAAGACGCGCTACAAGTCGAGCACCACCGCGCGCAACCTGCGCACGGTGGAAAAACTGCTCACGGACTGAAGGGGCCGCCCGGCTGGTGCGCCACTCGCCAGCATCAGTGAAAACGTGAACTTAAGTGGCACAAAAGTTGCGATAGATTCAAATTCATACAAATCTATAACAGCTTCATTGATGCGTATCTTCAGTTCCCTTCCCTTCGCCGCAACGGCGGCCGCCGTCGCCACGTCCCTCCTCGCCTCATGTGGCGGCTCCGGTTCTTCCTTCAGCTTCACGCCCATTCCCACAGGCACGTCGCAGCCGCCGGCGGCCACGCCCCCGGTAGCCGACGCATCGCCGCCCGCGGTGCGCTTCGACCCCGCCCTGTGCACGCAGCAGGCAGGCACGCCGCACGGCCAGACGGCCGGCATCACCGGCACCAACTTGATGGTGACCTCGGCCCACTACGAAGCCTCGAAGGCCGGCTGCAAGATCCTCGCGACCGGCGGCACCGCCATCGACGCGGCCATCGCGGTGCAGGCCGTGCTGGGCACGGCAGAGCCCTTTGCCTCGGGCCTGGGCGGCGGCACGCTCATCACCTACTACGACGCGGCCAGCAAGAAGGTGCGCACCTTCGACGGGCTGTCGGCGGCGCCGTCGAACACCGCCGGCGCGAGCACGGTCTACCAGGCCGTGGCGCAGGACGTGTCCAACGGCTGCAAGGCGGGCCTCACGGTCGGCGCCAGCATTTCGGCGCAGCAGGGCAACACCAACATCTCCGCGCGCGCCGTGGGCATCCCGGGCACCGTGGCGGTGCTCGACCTGGTCCACCGCAGCTACGGCAAGAAGGCCTGGAACACGCTGTGGGACGACGCCATCGGCCTCGCCGAAAACGGCTTCCCGATGACCAAGTACATGTACGCCACGCTGTACGCCGACGGCGCCGAGTTCGACGACGACGGCAACCCGGTCGCGGCCGGCACCGGCGTGTCGGCCTGGGTGAACTCGGCGGGTACCGCCAAGGGCGCGCCGCGCTGCAAGTACCCCGACATCGCCAGGCGCTACTGCGACGCGTCGGACGCCAGCATGCAGAAGCCGCTGCCGATCGGCACGGTCATCAAGAACGCCGAACTCGCGCAGACCATGAAGCTGGTGCGCGACGGCGGCGCCACCGCCTTCTACGACCCGGCGCAGGACACGGTGAAGGCCATCGTGCAACGCACCACCACCGGCAGCCTGCCCTGCAAGTCGACGCTCCCGTCCGCTGGAACGGTGAACAACCCGAGCGTCGCGGGCACCATCGCGTCGATCCCCAGCCTGATGGTGGCGGCCGACTTCCCGGCCTACAAGGCGGTGGAACGCAAGCCGCTGGTCGGCTCGCGCTTCGGCACCACCATCTACACGCAGCCCGCGCCGTCCTTCGGCGGCTTCGTCACGCTCTACTCGCTGGGCATCCTCGAGCGCAAGCAGGCGCAGACCGAGAGCACGCTGGACACGCCGCGCTTCGTGTACCTCGCGGCCGAGGCCAGCCGGCTGGCCAACGTCGACCGCCGCGCGGTGATCGGCGACCCGGCGTACTCGAACGTCAACGCGCGCGCCTCGGTGCTGCTGAGCGATGCGGAACTCGACAGGCGCGCGGCCCAGATCGGCAGCACCGCCTTCACCGATGCGCCGCTGGGCAACGTCGGCAGCTTCGTGGCGAGCAACCCGGCGGGCTACGACACCATGTCCGCCCGCGCCAAGCCGCTCGGCAGGACGATGCTCGCGCAAGCCCCGCGAAGCGGCACCGGCGGGCATGAGGAAGACTGGAACACCACCAGCAACGTCGCCATCATCGACGGCTACGGCAATGCGCTGTCGATGACCACCACCATCAACACGCACTGGGGCGCGCACATCGAGGCGGCGGGCATCATGCTCAACGACGTGATGTCGAACTTCTCGGCCGGCACGCCGATCAGCGGTTCCGACGTCAACGGCTACGCCGGCACCAAGCGCCCGCGCACGTCGATCTCCCCGGCCATCGCCTTCGACAGCGCGGGCAAGCTGCGGCTGGTGTGGGGTTCGGCCGGTGGCGGCCCGATCCCCGACTACATCGTGAAGACCTTCATGGGCAACGTGGTCTACGGCATGGACATCCAGGCCGCGGTGAACGCGCCCAACTTCACGGGCCAGAACGGCAATGCCGAACTGGAAGCGGGATCGGCCCTGGCGCCGCTGGCGGGCGACATGCGCACGCGCTTCGGCTACACCACGAGCAACCTGCTGGTCACGGGCCTCCTGAGCGGCATCAGCGGCATTGCAGTGACGCAGAACGCGAACGGCACCGCCACCTACAGCGGCGCCGCGGACAACCGCCGTTCGGGCGCCGCCTACGGCTACTGAGCAAAAGAACGCTCAGCAGCCCAGCAGGTCGGCCAGTTCATCGATGTCGCGCGCATGCAGGTTGTTGTCCTGCTGCGGCGACACGTCCTTCGGCCGGGCGCGGCCGAACTCGAACGGGCGCTCGATGTACGCGGTCTTCAGGCCGCAAGTGCGCGCGGCGGCCAGGTCGTCGTGGTGCGCCGCGGCCAGCATCACCTGGCCGGGCGTGGCGTCGAACACGCCCGCCACGCCCAGGTAGGTGCGCGGGTCGGGCTTGTAGGCCTTGAACACCTCGGCCGACAGCACGCAGTCCCAGGGCAGCCCGGCGCGCTTGGCCATTTCGGTGAGCAGGCCGATGTTGCCGTTCGACAGCGTGCAGATGGTGAACTTCTTCTTCAGGCGCGTGAGGCCGGAAGCCGAATCGGGCCAGGCCGGCAGGCGATGCCAGGCGCGGCTCAGGTCGCGCTTGGCGGCGCTGTCGAGTTGGCCCGAGAGGCTGAAGTCGTGCAGCACCTGTTCGAGCATGCTCAGGTGCAGCTCGTCGAGCAGCGTGAAGCCGCCCTCGCCCGCGGCGATGCGCTCCATCACCGCCTTCATCGCGGGCTGGTAGCCCGCGCGCCAGGCCAGCGCGAAGGCCGCGCCATCGACACCCGGCAAGGCGCGTTCGGCCTCGGCGGCAATGCCGCTGTGCCAGTCGACCACCGTGCCGAAGACGTCGAACGCGATGACCTTCAGGTCGCTCGCGTCGAATCCGGCGCGCATGGTCAGCGCGGCAGCTGGCTCGCGGCGCGTGCCAGCTGCTCGATGCGGGCCCAGTCGCCGTCGCGGATCGCGTCGGTCGGCACGATCCACGAACCGCCCACGCAGGCCACGTTCGACAGCGCGAGGAACTCGGCCGCGTTGGCCGCGTGGATGCCGCCCGTGGGGCAGAAGGTGACGTCGCCGAACGGGCCTTGCCAAGCCTTGAGCATCGGCAGGCCGCCGGCCTGCAGCGCGGGGAAGAACTTCAGCTGGGTGTAGCCGTCTTCCTGCGCCGTCATGATCTCGCTGCCGGTGGCAACGCCCGGCAGCAGCGGCAGGCCGAGGTCGTGGCAGGCCTTGCCGACCGCGCGCGTGTAGCCCGGGCTCACGCCGAACTTCGCGCCGGCCAGCGCCGAGGCCTGCGCATCGGCCGCGCTGCGGATGGTGCCCGCGCCGGCCACGGCCTCGGGCACTTCCTTGGCGATGGCCTCGATGCATTGCAGCGCCTGCGGCGTGCGCAGCGTGACCTCGAGCATGCGGATGCCGCCGGCCACCAGGGCGCGCGCGAGCGGAATCGCGTCTTTCACGTCGTTCAGCACGATGACCGGAATGACGGGTGCGTCGCGCATCACGTCGAGGGGGGTGAGTCTGTCTGTCATCTCATTGCTCCATAAATTTCGTACAGCCCGCAGCTTCAAGGCGTGCAGGGCTCGACTCCAGAAACACCGAGGAACCGGCTTTGCCGGGCCTCTGGTGTTGCCCCCGGTAGGGGGTAGGCGAAGCGACACCAAGTGCGCGCAGCCTGGGGGCGAGCCTGATCACAGCCATGAGCAGGCTCCTTCTTCAGCAGTCAATGCGTTTCTGCGCATGCCGGCGAACAGTTCGCGGCCGAGGCCGCGTCCGTCGGCGATGCGCTGTGCTTCGGGCAGCGTCGCGGTTTCGCGCGCGGCCCATTCGTCTTCGGGCAGCAACACGGCGAGCGTACCCGCCACGGAGTCCAGCCGGATCAGGTCGCCGTCGCGCACCTTGGCGAGCGGGCCACCGGCGGCAGCCTCTGGCGAGACGTGGATCGCGGCCGGTATCTTGCCCGACGCGCCGCTCATGCGGCCGTCGGTGACCAGCGCCACGCGGAATCCCTTGCCCTGCAGCACCGACAGCGGCGGCGTGAGCTTGTGCAGCTCGGGCATGCCGTTGGCCTGCGGGCCCTGCCAGCGCACCACGCAGACCACGTCGCGCTCCAGTTCGCCGGCGGTGAAGGCCTTGTGCAGCGCCGCCTGCGAGTCGAACACGCGCGCGGGCGCCTCCACCACATGGCGGTCATCGGGCACCGAAGACACCTTGATGACGCTGCGGCCCAGGTTGCCGCTCAGCAGCTTCAGGCCGCCGGTGGCGCTGAAGGGGCTGCTCACCGGCCGCGCGACGGCGTCGTTCTTAGACGGCGCGGCGGGGGTCCAGCGCAGGCGCTGCTCGCCGGCCAGTTCTGGAACATTGGCGAATTCGCGGATGCCTCCGGCGCGCACGGTGAGCACGTCGCCGTGCATCAGGCCCGCGTCCACCAGTTCGCCGATCACGAAACCGGGGCCGCCAGCGGCCTGGAATTCGTTCACGTCGGCGCTGCCGTTGGGGTACACGCGGGTCAGCAGCGGGATGATGTCCGAGAGCTTGGAGAAGTCGTCCCAGTCGATCACGATGCCGGCCGCGCGCGCCACTGCCACCCAGTGGATCAGGTGGTTGGTGGAGCCGCCCGTGGCCAGCAGCGCGACCATGGCGTTGACGATGCAGCGCTCGTCGACCATCTCGCCGATGGGCGGGCAGTTGAAGGCAGCGTCGCCCGCCTTGCCGAGCACGGTGCGCACCGCCTCGCGCGTGAGGGTTTCGCGCATCGCGTCGCCGGGCTGGATGAAGGCCGTGCCGGGCACGTGCAGCCCCATGGCCTCGAGCAGCATCTGGTTGCTGTTGGCGGTGCCGTAGAAGGTGCAGGTGCCCAGCGTGTGATAGGCGGCCATTTCGGCCTCGAGCAAACCCTGGCGGCCGACCAGCCCTTGCGCCGCCTGTTCGCGCACCTTCGACTTGGCGCCGTTCGACAGGCCCGAAGGCATCGGCCCGGCGGCCACGAACACGGTCGGCAGGTGGCCGAAGTGCAAGGCGCCGATCAGGAGGCCCGGCACGATCTTGTCGCACACGCCGAGCATCAGCGCGGCGTCGAACATGTCGTGCGTGAGCGCGACGGCGGTGCTCATGGCGATGACGTCGCGGCTGAACAGGCTCAGCTCCATGCCGGGCGTGCCCTGCGTGACGCCGTCGCACATGGCCGGCACGCCGCCGGCCACCTGGGCGGTGGCGCCGAGGCTGCGGGCCTCCTGCTTGATGATGTCGGGGTAGCCCTGGTACGGCGCGTGGGCCGAGAGCATGTCGTTGTAGGCGGTGACGATGCCGATGTTGGGGGCCCGCTCGGCCACCACGCGGAACTTGTCGTTGGCCGGAATGCCGGCCACGGCATGCGCCACGTTGGCGCAGCCCATGCGGTCGGAACCGCGGTCGCGGCCGCGGATTTCGGCCACCTGGGCCAGGTAGGCGCTGCGCAGCCCATGGCTGCGCTCGCGGATGCGATCGGTGACGTCGCGGACGGTGGGGTGTGTGCTGCTGCTCATGGGGATAGTGGCTCTCGCTGCGTGTCGCCGGGGCGACTGTGGGCCTGGAGGCCCATCGTACCAAGGTGGCGGCTGCAGGCTGATGAAATCAGGGCGCCGGGCGATACGAATTTACTCTTTCCCCATAAGGCGGGGCGCATGAAAAAACCCGCCGCCGAGTCTTTGGTGTCGACATGTCCGCAGCCGCCACGATGGGCCGGCACGAGACCGGTCGCATGGCGCAATCGGATTGCCGATTGGCGCGGATAGCCACTGCGCCGTCGCCGCACGGACCGTACTCTGAAGGCTCTTGCAAAGGAGCCCCCACCCATGACCCGCACCGTACTCATCACCGGAACCTCCAGCGGCCTCGGCCGCGCGACCGCCAAGCACTTCCATGCAAAAGGCTGGCACGTCATCGCCACCATGCGCACGCCCGAGAGCGAAACGGAGTTCGGCCAGTTCGACCGCATGCTTGTCGCGCGGCTCGACGTGCAGGATGCCGGCTCGATCCGCTCGGCCGTCGACGCCGGCATCGCGCGCTTCGGAAGCATCGATGCGCTCGTGAACAACGCCGGCTACGGCGCCTTCGGTCCGCTCGAGGCGATACCGGCGGAAAAGATCCGCCGCCAGTTCGATGTCAACGTGCTCGGCCTTCTGGCGACCACGCAGGCCGTGCTGCCGCATTTCCGCGCGAACCGTGCCGGCACGATCGTCAACGTGTCGTCGATGGGCGGGCGCCTGGCCTTCCCGCTCGGCTCGCTCTATCACGGGACGAAGTTCGCGGTCGAAGGCCTGTCCGAATCGCTGCAGTACGAACTAGCGCCGCTGGGCGTGCATGTGAAGGTCGTCGAGCCCGGCGGCATCCTGACGGACTTCGGCGGCCGCTCGCTCGACTTCAACAACGACCCTGCGCTCGACGCCTATCAACCGCTGGTGCAGGCGGTGATGAGCGCGTTCGGCCCGATGATGGCGAACGGTTCGCAGCCGGAGCAGATCGCCCAGGTGGTCTACACCGCGGCGACGGACACCGGCGGCCAGTTCCGCTTCGAGGCCGGCGAGGACGCCGTCCGGATACTCGCGGCCCGTCGTGCGGCGGACGACGCCGCGTTCTTCGGCGGCATGAAGGCACAATTCGCCATCGGCGCGTGAGTGCACGTCGGCATGCGCCGATGGCCCATGCCGCGCATGAGCAGAGCATCGCCCCCAATGGAAACTGCCGGATACGCACTCGACACGACCTGGCGAACGGTGCTGAAGGACCTCGGCGTCGTACCCGCCGACGTTCTGCGCCTGGCAGGTCTTCCCGACGATCTGCTGCATCAGCCCTCGGTCCGGCTCGCGTCAGCCGATTTCTACCGGCTCTGGGACGGCATCGAAGCCGCGGTGGGCGATCCGTTGCTGCCCCTGAGGCTCTGCCAGGCCATCTGCAGCGAGTCGTTCTCGCCGGTGCTGTTCGCGGCGCTGTGCAGCCCGAACATGCTCGTGGCCGCGCAACGCATCGCGCGCTACAAGACGCTGATCGCGCCGATGCGGCTGGATGTCACGCAGGCGGACGGCCTGACGACCCTCGAGTTCTCATGGCTGGACCACACGGTATCGCCGCCCGCGTCGCTGGTGCTGATGGAGCTGCTGTTCTGCGTGACGCTCGCGCGCATGGGCACGCGCGAGCCCATCCGCCCGGTCGTGGTCCAGGCGCAGGTCCTGCCTTCGCCCCTCGCGCCCTATGAAGAGTTCCTCGGCGCCCGGCTGACGCGCGGCGCGAGGCGCCTCGTCAGCTTCGCGAATGCGGACGCCGCGCTGCCTTTCCTGACATCGAACGAGCCACTGTGGGCGGCGTTCGAACCGGAACTGCGGCAGCGTCTCTCCCATCTCGACGCGCAGGCGACCACGACCCAGCGCGTCCGCGCGGCCCTGCTCGAGGGGCTCCCGAGCGGACTCGTCACCATCGAGGACATCGCCCGCAAGCTGGCATTGAGCAGGCGTACGCTGCAGCGGCGTGTCGATGCCGAGGGAACGAGCTTCCAGCAGATCCTGAACGGCACGCGCGAGGCGCTTGCCCGCCACTATCTCGAGAAGACGGCGCTTCCCATCGCCGAGATATCGTTCCTGCTGGGGTTCGACGAGTCGAACTCGTTCCATCGGGCGTTCCGGGGATGGACCGGGTCGACGCCGGATCGGGTGCGGCGCGGATAGGTTGTCGGCATCTGGCGCACGCTGAAATGAAAAAGCCCGGCGGACCGGGCTCTTCGTGCTTGTGGAGGAGACAAGGCGGTCAGTCGACCAGCTTGACCTCGACGCGCCGCGCTTCGGCGTTGTTGCCGGTGCCGGCGGTGACTTCAGGCTTGTGCAGATCGACCTTGGAAGCCGGCACGCCCAGGCCCACGAGCACGTCGCGCACCATCTCGGCCCGCTTCTTGGCGAGCTGTTCATTGATGGCGGCGTCGCCGGTGGTGTCGTGGAAGCCCGAGATCACCGCCTTGCGCCCGCTTTCCACGCCCTTGATGACCGCGGCCAGCGCCTCGGCGGCGCCAGGCGCCAGGTCGGCGCTGCCGGTGGCGAAGTAGAAGTTCACCACGCCGTCGACCACGCGGATGCTGGCGCCGTCGGGAATCGTGACGGTGACCGTCTCGGTCACTTCGGCCACCTTGGGCTCCGCGCCGGGCGCGGGCGCCGAGATCACCACCGCCGGCGGCTTGGCGGCGGCCAGCGCCGTGGCCGGGCTGTGCGCCTTGTGCCAGAGCACGATGCCGATCACGAAGAAGATCACGAGAGCGATCAACGCCATCAGGAAGCCGAGAATGAAATTTTGCTGGCTGTCGTCGTCGCTCATTGCGGGTCTTGCTCCGTAGGAAAGGGGACGGTAAATAATGGTGCGGTGAACCATGATCACGAAATTGTAGGCGCCGCCCCTGACCCCTCCGTGTCGGACCCGGCGCCAAATCCCGGTCCGCCGGGACTCGACCCCATGCCCAAGCCCCTGCGCGATCCGCAACCGATGCTCGAACGCGCCATCGCCGACTGGGGCGGGCACGAGGACCTGTGGCTCTTCGGATACGGCTCGCTGATCTGGCGGCCCGACTTCGGCTTCACCGAGCGCCGGCCCGCCTGGGTGCACGGCTGGCACCGGGCGCTGAAGATGTGGAGCCGGGTCAACCGCGGCAGCGTGCAGGTGCCGGGCCTGGTGTTCGGCCTGCTCTCGGGCGGCAGCGTGCGGGGCATGGTGTTCCGCGTGCCGAAGGCCGAGGGGCTAGAAACCCTGCGCCGGCTCTGGCTGCGCGAAATGCCGACCGGCGTGTACGACCCCAAGTGGCTGCAGTGCGGCACGGCCGAAGGCCCGGTGCGGGCGCTGGCGTTCACGCTGTCGCGGCGCAGCCCCAACTTCACGGGCGAATTGAGCGACGAGCGCTACCGCTATATCTTCGCCAACGCCGTGGGGCGCTACGGCAGCTCGCTCGACTACGCGCAGCAGACGCTGGCGGAACTGCGGCGCCACGCCATCCACGACGCCGCGCTGGCCCGGCTGGTGGCGCTGGCCGCCACGCAACAAGAGCCGCCCGCCGCCGATTGCGATGCACCGCAGGCTCCGGTATATGTTCCGGAGTCCCCAGACAAACCCTCCCAACCCTCCTCCGGACCGTCCAAGGAAAACACATGAACCATCGTCGTCTCTCCGCCATCGCCGCCGCGCTGGCTGCTTCCGCCGTTCTCGCCGCCTGCGGCAGCATGGGCGGCAAGCCCAGCACGGTCGTGGAACTGGTGCCCACCGGCGCGATCACGCCCAACCCGACCCGCGGCACGGTGACCTTCACCGCCCTGGACCACGGCGTGCGCGTGTCGGGCGAAGTGCGCGGCCTCGTGCCGGGCAGCGAGCACGGCTTCCACATCCACGAAAAGGGCGACTGCGGCAACAACGGCGATGCCTCCGGCGGCCACTTCAACCCGACCGGCGCCACGCACGGCAAGTTCGCCGCGCCGGGCAGCCATGCCGGCGAGCTGCCGAGCCTGGTGGCCGACGCCGGCGGCGTGGCACGCTTCAGCGTGGAAGACCACTCGATCTCGCTGACCGACGGCGCCGTCAACAACGTGATCGGCCGCGCGCTGATCGTTCACCGCGACCGCGACGACTTCACGACCCAGCCTTCGGGCAACTCGGGCCCGCGCATCGCCTGCGCCGTGATCACGCGCTGAGTCTTCCGGGGTCGGCGAGCCAGAGGGCCTCGGCATGCGCCAGGGCCTCCGGCGTGTCGATATCGGTCACCACGCCGATGTCGTCCACCACGATGTCGACCACTGAATCGGCCGCACGCATCGCCCGCAGCACGGACGATGCGCCCAATGCCCCTTCAAGCACGGCGAGTTGCGCATGGCAGGCAGCGCCAAAGCCGACCGGATGCCCGCGCTCACCCTGGTACTGCGGCTGCACCGCGCCCACGCCGGTGACCAGCGCGGCCGCCACCGCCTGAAGCGTCCCGGGCCGCACCAGCGGCAGGTCGCCCGGCAGGATCAGCCAGCCGGCGGCATCGGGCGTGGCCCGCACCGCCGCCGCAATCGAATCGCCCATGCCGGGGTGACCGGCATCTTCCAAGTGCCACGGCAGGCCGCTCGCGCGCACCGCGTCCAGCGTGCGTGCCAGCACCGGCTTGCCGGCCAGCGGCGCCTGCAGCTTGGAGCCGGTGCCGCCGGCCGCGATGAAGCGTTCGCCTCTGCCCGAGGCCAGCACGATCACCACCGGGGATTTCGCCTTCTTGGTCGTCATGGGCGGAGTATGTGCGCAACAATCCCGTCATGACTTCCCCTCTTTCCAATGACGCGCTGGCCGCGCTGCGCAAGAGCTACGAGCGCGCCGAGCTCGGCGAGGCCCACAGCGAAGGCGACCCGCTGAAGCAGTTCGAACGCTGGCTCACCGAGGCCATCGACGCGCGGGTGCCCGAGCCCAATGCGATGACTCTGTGCACCGTGGGCAGCGACCTGCGGCCTTCGAGCCGCATCGTGCTCATCAAGGGCTACGACGCGCGCGGCATCGTCTGGTACACCAACTACGAAAGCCGCAAGGGCCGCGAGCTGTCGGGCAACCCGTATGCGTCGCTGCAGTTCCACTGGGTCGAGCTGGAGCGCGTGGTGCGCATCGAGGGTCGCGTCGAGAAGGCCGGCGCCGACGAGAGCGACGCCTACTTCGCCAGCCGCCCGCTCGACTCGCGCATCGGCGCCTGGGCCAGCCCGCAGAGCGAGGTGATCAGCGGACGCGACGTGCTGGTGAAGAACGCGGCCGTCTTCGCCGCCAAGCACCTGCTCTCGCCGCCGCGCCCGCCGCACTGGGGCGGCTACCGGCTGGTGCCCGACCGCTGGGAGTTCTGGCAGGGCCGCAAGAGCCGGCTGCACGACCGGCTGCGCTACCGGCTCGAAGGCGCCGACTGGGTGCGCGAGCGGCTCGCGCCCTGAGCCACGTCGTCGGGCCTGCCTTCAGGGCAGCCACTGCACCCACACCATCACCAGCGTCAGCGTGCCCAGGGCCAGCACCGTCGACACGGCGACGCTGGCCGTCACCAGGTCTTCGGCGGTGCGATAGCGCTGCGAGAACAGGAACACATTGGCGCCGATCGGCAGCGCCGCGGCCACCACCATCACCGTGAGTGGAATGCCGCGCACACCCAGCGCCCAGCCGATGGCCGCCACCAGCAGCGGATGCAGCAGGTTCTTCACCAGCGCCTGCGCCAGCGCGCCGCGCCAGTGCCGGCCGATGGGCGTGAGCGCGAGCGTGATGCCCACCATCACCAGCGCCACCGGCCCGAAGGCCTGCCCGAGGAGCTGGATCGGCTTGTCGATCATCTCGGGCATGACGAGCCCGGTCTGCGCGAACAACAGGCCGGCCATGATTGGCAGCGGCACCGGATGGATGATGGCGTTGCGCAGCGCGCGCAGCACGGTGCGCGCCATCGAGTGCTTGCCGGTACCGTCACCGGCCGCTGCGTGCTCGCGCGCCACGGCCAGCTCGAGCACCACGGTGGCGCTGGTCAGCAGCACCAGCGAATGCAGCGAGATGAGCGTGAGCAGCACCACCATGCCGTCCTCGCCATAGGCCAAGCCGATCAGCGCGATGCCGATCATCACGGTGTTGCTGTAGGTGTTGGCCAGCGCGATCACCGCGGCCGTGCGGTTGAAGCCGCGCAGCGCCATCGTGCCCGCGAACAGCAGGCCCGAGGCGATGAAGTACGCCGCCACCGGCTTGAGGCTCAGCTGTTCGACGTGCACCGTGCTCATGGCGCGAAACAGCAGCGCGGGCGCGAGCAGCAGGAAGATGAGGTTCGACAGGTCCTTCACCGCGTTGCCGCCGATCCAGCGGCGCCTGCCGGCAAGGTAGCCCGCGGCGATGAGCAATACGACGGGAAGAAGCGAGGAGATGACGAACGAATTCACCCGGCGAGGATAGCCGAGGGTCTTGCGTTGTCTTGCTCCTTCCCCTCCCGGGGGAAGGCTGGGATGGGGGCAAGCGGCGCATCAAAGGCCGCTGACATTGGATACGCCGCGAGCCCCCACCCCTGCCCTCCCCCAGAGGGGGAGGGAGTAAGGCACGAGATCAGAACGTCACGCGCAAACCAACCTTCAGCGTCCGCCCCGGCAGCGGCGCGTTCGGGTACACCGTGGTCGTGAGGATCGAGGTCGGGCTGTAGGCCAGCTTGTTGGTGATGTTGTCCATGCGCGCATACCAGGTGAGGTTGGCGCGCTGCACCTTCATGCGGTACGTGATGGCCGCGTTCCACAGCGTATAGGCATCGGTCTCGCGCGCGCCCACGCTCGGCACGCGGTGCTGCGCGGCGTTGTAGTCGAAGCCCAGGCGCGCGGTCCACGGGCCGTTGCCGTAGGCCAGCGTCGCGCCCAGGCGCAGCGGCGCGATGCGCGGCAGCGGCTCGCCGGTGTCGAGGTTCTTCGCGCGCACGATGTCGCCGCGCCATTCGAGGTCGAGCGTGCCCGCGTCGGCCATGCGCGCGAAGCCGTCGGCGCCCAGCAGGCGCAGGTTGCCGTTCGCCTCGATGCCGGTAAAGCGCGCGCGCACGCCGCCGTAGAGGTACTCGGCCAGCGTGTCGGGCGTGCCGGGCTCGGCCACGTTGCCTTCGGAGTCCAGCTCGCGGCCCGAGGCCGTGAGGCCGATGTAGTTGCGAAAGCGCGTGACATACGCATTGACGCGCGCCGTGTTGGGCCCGTCCTTCCACTGCGCGCCCAGGTCGAAGCCGGTCGACTTTTCCTTCTTGAGCGTCGGGTCGCCCACTTCCCACGCGGCCGTTGCCACGTGCGGGCCGTTGGCCAGCAGTTCGTAGTCCTTCGGTGCGCGCTCGGTGTAGGCGATGTTCGAGGTCAGCTGCCACTGCGGCGTCAGGTTGACCAGCGCGCCGAATGCCGCGCTGTGCGGATTGAAGGTGCGCTCGCCGACTGCGAAGCGCGTCACGCTCAGGTCTTCCGGGTAGCCCAGCGAGCGCACGCGGACCTTCTCGGTGCGCGCGCCGAAGCTCAGGCGACCCCACGAGGTGCCGTATTCCTCGTGCAGGAACAGCGCGGTCGAGCGCGTGCGGCTGTGCGGCGCGAAGGCTTCCTCGCCGTCGGCGGCGAAGCGGTTGGTCTCGCTGCTGAAGCCGACCAGGCCTTCGAAGTTGCCGATCTTCTGGTGACGCGCCTCCAGGCGCAGGTCGTTGCTCACGTTGGAGAAGGTGGTGCCCGGCTCGCGGCCCTCGAACTCGGTGTGGCGGTAGTTGGTGTGGCTCAGCTTGGCGTGGATGCTGCTGATGAAGCCGCCCGGGCGCCATTCGCCTTCGAGCGCCTGGCGGTCGGACTTCATGCCGATGGTCACGTCGTCCTCGGCCACGGTGCCGTAGGTGCTGCGGTAGGTGCTGACCGACGCACCGACCCAGCCCTGGTCGAAGAATACGGTGCCGCCGACCGCGCCGCCGTGCGCCTGGTTGGCGGAGTTGCAGATCTTTCGCGCCATCCAAGGCGAGCCCGGCTTGCTGCATTCCAGGGTGATGGGCACCGACACGTCCTTCGAGTCGCGGTTGAAGGCGTCGACATGCACGGCAATGCGCTCGTTGCCGCCCTCGAGCAGCACGCCGCCGCTCTTTTCCTTGTTGCCGGTGGCGTAGCCCAGGTCGGCGCGGCCGCCGAAGCCGTTGATGGGCTCGGTCGGAATGCGGTTGTCGATCACGTTGACCACGCCGCCGACGGCGCTGCCGCCGTACTGCAGCGCCGAGGGGCCGCGCAGCACCTCGATGCGCTCGGTGACGAGCGCGTCCACCGGCACCGCGTGGTCGTAGCTCAGCGCCGAGGCGTCGGGCGCGCCGCCGCCGTTCTGCAGGATGCGGATGCGGTCGCCGTCCTGCCCGCGAATGCTGGGCCGGCTGGCGTTGGGGCCGAAGTAGCTGCTGCTCACGCCCGGCAGGTTGTTCAGGGTCTCGCCGAGGGTCGATTCGGAGCGCAGCAGGAGCTTGTCGCCCGACAGCGTGGTGGTCGGCGCGATCAGGTCACTGGCGCCAAGCGGGTTGCCGGTGACGGTGACTTCGCGCAGGCTGGCGTTGTCGGCGGTGGAAGGCGTCGGCGCGGTCTGCGCCTGTGCCGCGCCCGCCAGTGCGGCGAGTGAAAGAACGGCAGCGCCGATGGCGTTGCGACGGAAATGGGGGGTCATGAAAAACACTCGTTGAAATCAAGGGGCGACCGGCCGCCACCCGCGCAAGGCAGGTGCGGCAGCGTCGGAACACGTGAGAAATCAGCGAGCGAGAGGCGGACCGCGTGCGTCGAACAGCACGATCCAGCGGGCGATGGCTTCGCCCTGCAGGTAGGCGAAGGTGGCCGAGGGCAGCACCATCGGCAGCACCATCAGCGGCACGCCCGGCATGCTGAAGCCGTGCGACAGGCGGTCGTACAGCCGGCATTCGGCGTCGGTCTTGTCGCCGAAGAGCGCATGGATCCACCCATGGCGCTGCGCCGGGCCGCGCTTGGCCGAGGGCGCAATCGCGGAGGCGGCGCCCGCATCGGCGGCCACGGCCCACGCACGGTCGCCCGGCACGTGCAGCGTGGCATGCACGAGGCCGAGCGTCGACGCCGCCCACACTGCCAGGAGCAGCATGAGCGCGACGGTGCGCGACAGCCTCGGGTTCATCATGCGCGTGGGGCCTGCGTCAGAAGTGCGTGGTCATGCTCACGTACAGGCTGCGGCGCACCCCGTACTGCGGCGCGCCGACGCCCACGCCCGTGCCGTCGCGCAGCAGGTAGCTCTTGTCGAACAGGTTCAGGATGGCGATGCGCCCGACGATGTCCCCGCCCGACGACTCCTTCCATGTGTGCGAGTAGGCGGC
The DNA here is from genome assembly GCF_022009635.1 of Variovorax paradoxus. Taxonomy (NCBI): domain Bacteria; kingdom Pseudomonadati; phylum Pseudomonadota; class Betaproteobacteria; order Burkholderiales; family Comamonadaceae; genus Variovorax; species Variovorax paradoxus. Next base: position 2,685,478 of record NZ_CP091716.1, on the reverse strand, counting down.
GTTGACCACCGCGTAGTGCGGCAGCGCCGCGCTGTTGGGCGCGCCGCCGTCGGGCGTGCGACGCAGGCCGCTGCCGAAGATCAGGTCGCCGCTGACCTGGTTGTCGCCGAAGCGGTAGCTGGCGCCGCCCGACAGCGTGTAGGTCTGGTCGTGGTCCAGGTACACGTAGTGGTTGGCGATGTAGTTCAGCTCGTCGGTGCCGAACAGCGACTGGCTCGACACGATGTTCTTGCCCATCGCCTTCTGGTAGGCGAAGTTCGCGTAGGCCGACCAGTGGTCGTCGTTATAGCGCGCCGACAGCTCCAGCCCGCGCGCGAAGCCCTTGGCGTAGTTGAACGGCGACAGGATCAGCGCCTGGCCGAACTGGCCTTCGTCGAGCAGGTTGGTGATGTTCTTGTAGTACACGTCGGCCGACAGCGACAGGTTGTCGTTCACCTTGTGGTCCAGCCCCAGGTCGAAGTAGTGGGTGCGCTCGGCCTTCACCGGGTCGGAGTTGGCGATTTCAGGCTGGTTGGTCGTGCCGGTGTAGAGGTTGATGCTCTGCTGCGAGGCCAGCTCCTGCGGCGGCGGCGTGAAGTAGCGCGCATAGCCCGCGTGCAGCGCCGTGTCGTCCGAGAGCTTGTAGGCCAGGTTCAGCCGCGGGCTCCACTGGTGCTCCTTGGTGAATGCGTCGACGCTGTCGTAGCGCAGGCCGTAGTTGAAGGTCAGCCGGGGGTCGATGCGCCATTCGTCCTGCACGTAGAGGCTGGCGAGCTGGCCGACCTTGCCGGAGTTGTCGTTGATGAGCACCGGCGTGTTGCCGACCTGCGCGCCGGTGTCGTCGACCGGGAACACGTTCACCGCATTGATGCTGCGCGTGCTCTGACGCGTATAGGCGCCGCCGAAGCGCAGCGTGTGCGCGTCGTTCAGCTTGTACGAGGCATCGGCCTGCAGCCCGTTCGACGAGTTGGAACGCAGGGTGTCGGAAGCCACGCCGTTGTAGATCAGGTCGCCCACGGCGTCGGGCGTGTAGTGCAGGTTCGAGTACTGGTGGAAGGCCGAGACCTGGAAGTCCAGCGCGCCCACGGTCTTCTGGTAGGACAGCGCGACGAAGCGCGTGGCCTCGGTCTGGCGCTCGCGCACGTCGGACGACGGCAGGCCGTTGTAGCCCGTGCCCAGGTCGCTGTAGCCGGCCAGCGAGAAGGCCGGCGTCTGGTTGGGGTTGGTCGGGATCTGGAACTTGCCGTTGTAGGTGCCGAACATCAGGCCCAGGCGGGTGTCGGCGTCGAGGTAGTAGCTCAGGTTGCCGAAGGTCTTGCCCTGCCGCGTGCGGTCGTTCTGCGCGTTGAGCGTGGGCTGTGGGTTCTCGATGCCGTTGGTGTTGGACACCAGGCTGCCCGACAGGTAGTAGCTCAGGTTGCCGGTGGTGCCGTAGACCGAGCCGCTTTCCTCCAGCGTGTTGTGGCTGCCGAAGGTGAAGCCGAGCGAGCCGCCCGGCTTGCCGAAGCCCTGCTTGGTCTGGATGTCGACCACGCCGGCGGTGCGCAGGCCGTACTGCGCGGGCAAGGCGCCGGTCAGGAAGTTGACCGAGTCGATGTAGCGCGTGTCCAGCGACTGGCCGAAGCCCGAAATGCCTTCGGGCAACTGCACGCCGTTGACGCGGTACTGCACGTTGCCGTGGTCGTCGCGCACATGCAGCGAGCCGGAGGCCTTGGAGTCCTTGGCCACGCCGGGCAAGGTCAGCAGCACGTCGTCCAGCGGCGTGGCGTCGCCCTTGCCGAGCGCGTCGATGGCGGCGCGGTCGATGCGGTAGACGGTCGCGCCGACCTCGGGCGACAGCTCCATGCGCGCCTTCTTGAGGCGCTCGGACTGGATCTCCACGGTGGACAGCGTGCCTTCGGCGGCGCTGGGCGCCACTGTGGTGGTGGTCGTGGTGGCCGCGTCCTGAGCGAAGGCCGACCAGGACAGCAGGGAAAGAACGGCAATGCCAACGGCACTGCGACGGAAATTGGGAATCATGAATGGACACTCGTTGAATCGATGAACGATCCGCAGCCGCCCGCGCAATGCGGGCCGCTACGGCCGGAACACGGGGGGATTCAGCGAGTGGAAGGCGGACCGCGCGCGTCGAACAGCGCGATCCAGCGGGCGATGGCCTCGCCCTGCAGATAGGCGAAGGTGGCCGACGGCAGCAGTATCGGCAGCACCACCAGCGGAACGCTGGGCGCGGTGGAGCCGTGCTCCAGCTGGTCGTACAGCCGGCACTCGGCGTCGGTGTGTTCGCCGAACAGGCTGCCCAGGCCGTGCGCCGCATGCTTGTGCACGCCGCTCTGCGATGCCTGCTGCACCGCCGCCGCGGCCTGCGCCAGCCCCGGCACATGCAGCGACCGGTGCATGACCCCGAGCGTGCCAGCGATCCACAACGCGAACGCCAGCGCGACGACGAGCGCGCGCGACGAACGGGAGGGAGACTGGCGGGCGATGCGCACGGCTGGAGAGGAGGTCAGGCCTTCAGGCGCGAGGCGAAGGTCTTCTGGAACTTCTCGACCTTCGGGCCCACGACGAATGCGCAGTAGCCCTGGTTCGGGTTGTTCAGGAAGTAGTCCTGGTGGTAGGCCTCGGCCGCCGAGTAGTTGGCGAGCCTGGCCACTTCGGTGACGACCGGCGAGCCGTAGGTCTTGCTGGCCTCGATGTCGCGGATGACTTCTTCAGCCACCTGCTTCTGCGCGTCGTCGGTGTAGTAGATGCCGCTGCGGTACTGCGTGCCGACATCGTTGCCCTGGCGGTTGAGCGTGGTCGGGTCGTGCACCACGAAGAAGATCTCGAGGACTTCGCGCAGGCTGATCTGCGCCGGGTCGAATTCGAGCTTCACCACCTCGGCGTGGCCGGTGCGGCCGGTGCAGACCTGTTCGTAGGTCGGCTTGACGGTCTGGCCGTTGCAATAACCCGACTCCACGTCGAGCACGCCCTGCACCCGGTCGAACACCGCCTCGGTGCACCAGAAGCAGCCGCCACCGAGCACGATGGTTTCTGTGGGCGACGATGAAGAGGTCATGGCACTGCTCCGGCAGGTTGGAAAAAGACGAACCCGATATTGTCGCGGCTTGACGTGACAGATGCCGCTCACTACATTACTAACCCGCGAGTCATTAAAATCATGCCCACGCCCCGCTCCTTCGTCGACAAGATCTGCACGGTCCGCGCCAAGCGCGAGCGCCGCAAGGAGGCGCGCCCCGGCGAATTGCTGGCGGCCGCGCTCGACCTGTTCGTGGAAAAAGGCTTCGCCGCCACCCGCTCCGAAGAAGTGGCGGCGCGGGCCGGCGTTTCCAAGGGCACGCTCTTCCTGTACTTCCCGAGCAAGGAAGAGCTGTTCAAGGCCGTGGTCATGGAAAGCCTGGGCGGCCGGTTTACCGAGTGGAACGCCGAATTCGAGGCTTTCGAGGGCACCTCGGCCGAAATGCTGCGCTACTGCATGAACGTGTGGTGGGAACGCGTCGGCATGACCAAGGCCTCGGGCCTGACCAAGTTGATGATGTGCGAGGGCTCCAACTTCCCCGAGCTCGCGGAGTTCTACCGCCGCGAGGTGGTGCGCCCCGGCCACGACCTGCTGCGGCGCATTCTGCAGCGCGGCATCGACCGCGGCGAATTCGCCCAGGTCGACATCGACCACGCCATCTACTCGGTGGTCGCGCCCATGGTCTTCCTCATGCTCTGGAAGCATTCGGCCATGGTCTGCGTCGACGGCGCATCCACGCTCGACCCCGAGAAATACCTCGCGACGCAGGCAGAAACAGTGCTTTACGGCCTCACAGTCCGCCCCGGAGACAAGGCATGAAGCGTCGCGGAAGGCCGACCGGGCCGCGGGTGTCATCGGCGCCACCTAAAATTGAAGGTTTGTCCTGAGCCCACAAGGAAAGCCACGCCATGAACCCCACTCCCACCCTCGAGCGCTTGCGCTTCAACATGATCGAACAGCAGATCCGCCCCTGGGATGTGCTGGAGACCGACATCCTCGAACTGCTGGCTGAAATCCACCGCGAGGACTACGTGCCCGACGAGCACCGCACCCTGTCGTTCTTCGACATGGAACTGCCGCTGCTGGACGGCTCCGTGCCCGGCGAATTCATGCTGTCGCCCAAGGTCGAGGCCCGCACCCTGCAGGACCTGCACATCCAGAAGCACGAATCCGTGCTCGAGATCGGCACCGGTTCCGGCTTCATGGCCGCCCTGCTCGGCGCCCGCGCCGCCCAGGTGCTGTCGCTGGAAATCAACCCCGTGCTGGCCGCCCGCGCCGCCGAGACGCTGCGCCAGAACGGCGTGACCAACGTCGAAGTGCGCCACGCCGACGGTTCCGTGCCCCTGGCCAGCGGCCCGAGCTTCGACGTGATCGTGCTCAGCGGCTCGGTCGCGCGCATTCCGCAGAACCTGCTGGGCTCGCTCAAGGTCGGCGGCCGCCTGTCGGCCATCGTGGGCGACGAACCCATGATGCGCGCCCACTTCGTCACCCGCACCAGCGAAAGCAAGTGGGACACCACCCAGCCTTGGGACACCGTGGCCCCGCGCCTGCTGAACTTCCCCGAGCCCTCGCGCTTCTCGTTCTGAGCGGACGGCAACCATGATCGACCAAGTCCGCCCCGCCGACCTCGCCGCCTGGTTCGCCCAGGACGCCGACGCGGCCCCGGTGCTGCTCGACGTGCGCGAGCCCTGGGAGCTGCAGACGGCGAGCGTCGTGCCCCAGGGCTTCACCCTGGTCGCGATCCCGATGAACGAGATCCCCGGGCGCCTGGCCGAGCTGGGCGAAGGCCGGCGCATCGCCTGCCTCTGCCACCACGGCGCGCGCAGCCAGCGCGTGGCCGCCTTCCTGAGCCAGAACGGCTTTGCCGACCTGGCCAACGTGGCCGGCGGCATCGACGCCTGGTCCTCGCACGACGCGTCTATCCCGCGCTACTGATTCTTTCTTCAAGGACGTTCAATGCCTTCCAGGCCCCGGCTTTCGCCACTTTCCGCAGCGCTCGCAAGCACTTTCGCAGCACTGCTCGCATTGCCGGCCCAGGGCCAGACACTGAACGAACTGTATGACGCCGCCCGCAGCTACGACGCCACCTACCAGGGCGCGCGGGCCCAGTACGACGCCAACGTGGCGCGCGCCGCGCAGGCCAAGGCCGGCATCCTGCCGGCGGTCGGCCTCACGGCCGGCGTGACGCGCAGCGACATCGAGATCGACACCCTCACGGGCACCGGCCGCGGCACCACCACCCCGCGCGACTTCAACACGCAGAACGTCGGCATCAACGCCACGCAGCCGCTGTACCGGCCCGCCAACTGGGCCACCTACGAACAGGGCAAGCGCCAGGCCGACATCGCGCGAGCGGTGTTCACCATCGCGGAGCAGGACCTGATCGTGCGCGTGAGCCAGGCCTACTTCGACGTGCTCGCCAGCCAGGACAGCCTGGCGCTGGTGCGCGCGCAGAAGGTGGCCGTGGCCGAACAGCTGGCGTCGGCCAAGCGCAACTTCGAGGTCGGCACCTCGACCATCACCGATTCGCGCGAAGCGCAGGCCCGCTACGACCTGGTGACCGCGCAGGAAATCGCCGCCGAGAACGACCTGCAGGTCAAGAAGGTGGTGCTCGACCAGCTGGTCGGCCGCCCCGGTAGCGTTCCGGTGCCGCTCGCGGTGCCGGTGGTGCTGCCCACCGCCCTGCCCGCGGACATCAATGCCTGGGTCGCGCAGGCCGACGAGGTGCATCCGGCGATCCAGCAGGCGCGCCTGGGCGTCGACGTGGCCGGGCTCGAAGTGGAAAAGGCCAAGGCCGGCCACAAGCCCACGCTGGACGCCAACCTTGGCTACAACGTCACGCGCAATCCGACCGGCACCACCACCAGCGCGGTGGGCACGCGCGCCAATGCGACCACGGTCGGCGTCACCTTCAACCTGCCGCTGTTCGCCGGCTTCGCGACCGAGAACCGCATCAAGGAAACGCTGGCGCTCGAAGACCAGTCGCGCAGCGTGCTCGAAGGCACCCGCCGCAACGTGGCGCAGGCCACGCGCTCCGCGTACCTCGGGCTCGTCTCGGGTGCGGGTCAGGTGAAGGCGCTCGAAGCGGCCGAATCGTCGAGCCAGAGCGCGCTCGATGCCAACCGGCTCGGTTACCAGGTGGGCGTGCGCATCAACATCGACGTGCTGAACTCGCAGAGCCAGCTGTTCCAGACCAAGCGCGACCTCGCGCAGGCGCGCTACAACGTGCTGCTGGGCAACCTGAAGCTGCGCCAGGCCAACGGCACGCTGACCACCGACGACATGCACGCGATCAACGCCACGCTGGCAAGCAACGGCAGCGTGCCGGCCGTGCCCGCGGCCACCGCGCCGGACCGCACGCCGCAACAGCAACAGACGCCCGTGGTGCCGGTGACGCCGCCGAGCATCCCGGTGATTCCGCCGGTGCCGGTGCAGCCGTTCAATCCGCCCGCGCCGACGATGCCGACGCCGCCCGTGCCTCCGGTGATCCTGAATCCGCCGGTGCGCTGAGGCGCTCGTCTTTCTCCCTCCCCTTCCGGGGGAGGGCCGGGGTGGGGGCACGACGGCCTTCACCCATCTGCAACGCTCATTGGGCGCGAGCCCCCATCCCAGCCTTCCCCCAGAGGGGGAAGGAGCAATGCAGGTTCTTCAGTCCAGCGTGGGTTCCGCGCGCGGCGGTTGATCTTCTTCCAGCGGCGCGTTCACCGTATCCACCGGCTCGGCCGCCTGCGCAATCGCCAGCACCGCCGCCGCCGTGCGCTCCGCCGCTCCCCGGTTCGACGACGCAAAAGCCTGCGCGGCCTGCGCCATCGCCGCGCGGCGCTCGGGGTTCTCGACCAGCTTCAGCGCCGCCGTCACCGCCTGCTCCATGCCCTCGACGCGCAGCGACGCGCCCGCGGCCAGCGACAGTTGCGCCGCTTCCGCGAAGTTGAAGGTCGACGGTCCCATGATCACCGGGCAGCCGCAGGCCGCCGGCTCGATGAGGTTCTGCCCGCCCAGCGGCTCGAAGCTGCCGCCGAGCAGCGCCACGTCGGCCAGGCCGTAGTAAAGCGCCATCTCGCCCAGCGAGTCACCGAGCCAGATCTCCGATTCGGCCGGCTGCCCGGCGGCGCTGCGACGCGCCACCGCGAAGCCTTCGGCCTCGATCAGCGCCGCCACTTCGTCGAAGCGTTGCGGATGGCGCGGCACGATCATCCATTGCACGTCATGCACGCGCTTGGCAATCGAGCGCACCGCGCCCTGCTCCGGCGGCACCGGCGAGGTCGCGCCGAAGCGCTTGAGCACTTCGAGCAGCAGCCGCTCTTCGCCGTCGCGCGAGCTCGCGAGCACGACCATCGGCCGCGGCAGGTGTTCGCGCAGCGACATCGCCGTGCCGAGCTGGCGCGCGTCGGGCGTGGCGTCGAACTTGAGGTTTCCGTACACGCCCGCCACCTTGGCGCCGAGCGACACCAGACGGTGCGAATCGGCCTCGGTCTGCGCCCACACCGCGGTGAGGGCCGAGTAGGCGGGCCGCGAGAGCCAGGCAAGGCGTTCGGCCGCGGCCAGCGATTTTTCGTTGAGGCGCGCATTGGCCAGCACCAGCGGAATGCGGCGCTCGGCGCAGGCGGCGGCCATCTCGGGCCAGACCTCGGTTTCCATCAGCACGCCGATGCGCGGCTGGAACTTGTCGAGAAAGCGCGCCACGGCACCCGGTGTGTCCCACGGCTGCCAGACCTGCGTGTCGCCCGGCTCGAGCAGCTTGGCGCCCTCCTCGCGGCCGGTGGCGGTGCCGTGCGTGAGCAGGATCGGCACGCCCGGATACTGGCGGCGCAACTCGGCAATCAGGATGGCGGCCGCGCGCGTTTCGCCGAGCGAGACGGCGTGCACCCAGCACTGGGCATGGCCGGTGATGGACTCGTCGTAGCGGCCGAAGCGCTCCTCGACGGCCACGCCGTAGCCGGGCTCGGCCACGGCACGGCGCCGCAGCTTGCGGCGGACCAGCGGTTGCACGGCGGTGGTGAAAACGCCGTAGAGGCGCAGCAATAGCGAACGCACAGGCTCAGTGGGCAGCAGCGGCCAGTTGGGCGTCGGGCTTGGCGGTGCGCAGCAGCGCCAGCATCTCGGCCTGGATGCGCTCGAGCGCGTCTTCGGTCTGGCCTTCGAAGCGCAGCACCAGCACGGGCGTGGTGTTCGACGCGCGGATCAGGCCGAAACCGTCGGGCCAGTCGACGCGCAGGCCGTCGATGGTCGACACCCTGGCCGGCGCCGCGAAGTCCGCGCCCTTCACGAGCTTGTCGACCACCGCATGCGGCTCGCCCTCGGCGCAGGCCACGTTCAGCTCGGGCGTCGAGAAGCTCGTGGGCAGCGCGTTCAGCACCGCGCTCGCGTCAGGGCTCTTGCTCAGGATTTCGAGCAGGCGGCAGCCCGCGTAGGTGCCGTCGTCGAAGCCGAACCAGCGCTCCTTGAAGAAGATGTGGCCGCTCATCTCTCCGCCCAGCGGCGAATCGATTTCCTTCATCTTCGCCTTGATGAGCGAGTGGCCGGTCTTGTAGATCATGGGCTTGCCGCCCGCGGCCTCGATGGCCGGCGCCAAACGCTGCGAGCACTTCACGTCGAAGAGGATGGTGCCGCCCGGCACGCGCGACAGCACGTCCTGCGCGAACAGCTGCATCTGGCGGTCGGGGAAGATGTTCTGCCCGTCCTTGGTGACGATGCCCAGGCGGTCGCCATCGCCGTCGAAGGCCAGGCCCAGTTCGGCATCGCCCGAAGCCAGTGCGGCCATCAGGTCCTTGAGGTTCTCGGGCTTGCTCGGGTCGGGGTGGTGGTTGGGGAAGTCGCCGTCCACCGCGCTGAACAGCTCCGTCACTTCGCAGCCGATGGCGCGGAAGATGGCGGGGGCGGAAGCGCCCGCGATGCCGTTGCCGGAGTCGACCACGATCTTCATGGGCCGCGCCAGCTTGATGTCGCCGACGATGCGTTTCACGTAGGCCTCGGTCACGTCGACCTTGCGCACGCTGCCGCCGGGGGCGAGTTGCGCGGAGCCCGCTTCGATGGTCTTGCGCAGGCCCTGGATCTCGTCGCCGTAGATGGCGCGGCCGGCCAGCACCATCTTGAAACCGTTGTAGTCCTTGGGGTTGTGGCTGCCCGTGACCTGGATGCCGCTGGAAGCCAGCGTGTGGGCCGCGAAGTACAGCATGGGCGTGGTGACGGCGCCCACGTCGATCACCTCGATGCCAGTGGCCACCAGGCCCTTGATCAGCGCCTCGACCAGCATCGGGCCGGACAGGCGGCCATCGCGTCCCACGGCCACCGACTTCTCGCCCGCGGCGCGGGCGGCGCTGCCGAAGGCCCGCCCGAGTGCTTCCGCCACTTCGGCGTCGAGAGTGACCGGCACGACGCCGCGAATGTCATAGGCCTTGAAGATCGACGCGCTGAGCTGCATGAAAGGCGTTTCCCTGCTGGATTTGTAAACGGGCCATTGTAGGCAACGCCCCGGGGTGCCACATGTCCGAAAACGGCCAGTTGAAACGAGTCGAAACCGTATCATTTCCCCATGCCTACCAGCCACACACCCACCGAAGCGCTCGAGAGCGACGCCTGCTACCTGGCGATGAAGACGCACGACGCGCGCTTCGACGGGTCGTTCTTCACCGCGGTCACTTCCACCGGCATCTATTGCCGCCCGGTCTGCCGCGTCAAGCTGCCGCGGCGCGAGAACTGCCGGTTCTTCCGACACGCGGCACAGGCCGAGGCCGCGGGCTTTCGCCCCTGCCTGCGCTGCCGGCCGGAGCTGGCACCGCGCGCGGCCAGCTGGTCGACCGAAGACGCCTCGCGCATCCTCGCGCTGCAGGCCGCGCGGCTGATCGACGAGCCCGACGCATGGTCGGAAGACGGCCCCGGCGCGGCGCAGATCGCGGCCCGCCTGGGCGTGAGCGACCGCCACCTGCGCCGAATCTTCGAGGCGCAGTTCGGCGTGTCGCCCCTGCAATACCTGCAGACGCGCCGCCTGCTGGCCGCCAAGCAGTTGATCGCCGACACCCGCCTGCCCATGACGCAGGTCGCGCTGGCCAGCGGCTTTGCGAGCGTGCGCCGCTTCAACGCCGCGTTCGTCGAGCACTACGGCCTCAATCCGAGCGCGCTGCGCCGCGCCGGCGGCGAGGCCGTCGAGGGCGGTGAAAGCCGGGCCATCGAAGTGCGGCTGGGCTTTCGGCCACCCTACGACGACAACGCCATGCTCGGCTTCTTCGCGCGCCGCGCGCTGCGCGGCATCGAAGTAGTGGCCACGGCCGACGGCAAGGAGCCGGCCAAGGGCAGCACGGCCGCCTATGTGAAGCTGGCACGCACGCTGCGCATCCAGCAGGGCAACCAGGCGCATGCCGGCTGGCTGCAGCTGCGCTTCGACCTCGAGCGCGAACAGGTGCTGCTGTCGGTCAGCGACTCGCTGGCCGCTGTGCTGCCCATCGTCATCAGCCGCGCCCGCGCCCTGTTCGACCTCGACGCAGAGCCGATGGCCATCAATACCGCGCTGCATGCCGCCTTCCCGCACGGCGACGGTCTGCGCGTGCCCGGCGCGGTCGACGGTTTCGAGCTGGCGGTGCGGGCGGTGCTGGGCCAGCAGATCACGGTGGCCGCGGCGCGCACGCTGGGCTCGCGGCTGGTGGCGGCATTCGGCGAAACCATCGCCACGCCCATCGAAGGCCTGGACCGGTTGTTTCCCACGCCGGCCGCCATCGCGCAGGCGAGCGGCGACGCGCTGGGCCAGCTCGGCATCGTGCGACAACGACAGGCCGCGCTGCAGGCCATCGCCCGCGAGGTCGCTGAAGGCCGGCTGGCGCTGCATGCGGGGGCCGACGTGCCCTCGACCATCGCGGCGCTGCAAGAGCTGCCCGGCATCGGCGCCTGGACCGCGCAATACATCGCGATGCGCGCGCTGCGCTGGCCCGACGCCTTCCCTGCGGGAGACGTCGCGTTGCAGAAGGCGCTGGGCGTGACCACCGCGCGCGCCGCCAGCGAAGCCTCGCAGGCCTGGCGCCCCTGGCGCAGCTATGCGGTGCTGCGCGCTTGGCATGCGCCTTCCGCTCCCGCTACCGCAGCCACGGCTGCATCTCCCCTCATCACCACGGCAGGCCTTACCGCCTGAAATGTCATGAAGTTCAAGAGCAAGCTCATCTACACATCGCACATCGACTCGCCACTCGGCGGCATCACGATGGCGGCCACCGACCAAGGCCTGGCGGGCGTCTGGTTCGACCAGCAGCGCCACTGGCCCGACACCACCGGCTGGATCGCCAAGGACGACCACCCCGCGCTGGTCGAGGCGGCCGCGCAGCTGCGCGACTATTTCGCCGGCAAGCGCGACCACTTCGACATGAAGCTCGACCTCTCGCACGGCACCGCGTTCCAGCAGAGCGTGTGGCAGCAGCTGCTGGCCATTCCGGCCGGCGCCACGCTGACCTATGGCGCGCTGAGCGCCAACCTGGGCAACCCGGCCGCGGTGCGCGCGGTGGGCGCGGCCGTGGGGCGCAACCCGATCAGCGTGATCGTGCCCTGCCACCGCGTGCTGGGCGCCGACGGTTCGCTGACCGGTTACGCTGGCGGGCTGGATCGCAAGACCGCCCTTCTGGAGCTGGAAGGCGCGCTGTAAGACAACCGCGGAACAACCGCAGAGAAGAACGAGGGACGCATGAGCACAACGAACAACAACATCCCGGCCACGGCCATCGCACCGGCCGCTCCCGCCTCGGCCTCCGCCGCCTGGCTCGTCGACCTGGTGCTGCTGGGCGCGCTCTGGGGCGCGTCCTTTCTCTTCATGCGCATCGGCGCGGCCGAGTTCGGGGCCCTGCCTGCGGCCGCCGTTCGGGTGGCCATCGCCTCGCTGTTCCTGTTGCCCATCGCGCTGCTGCGCGGCCAGGGCCCGACCATCGCGAAGCATTGGAAGGCCAGCTTCGCGGTCGGCGTCTTCAACTCGGGCCTGCCGTTCGCGCTCTTCTGCTTCGCTCTGCTGAGCATCAACAGCGGCCTGGCCGCGGTGCTCAACGCCACCACGCCGATGTTCGGCGCACTGGTGGCCTGGGCCTGGTTCCGCGAACGCCCGGCGGGCTCGCGCATCGTGGGCCTGGTGATCGGCTTTGCCGGCGTCGCGATGCTCGCGAGCCGCAGCGCCGGCGTGCATGCCGGCGCCACCGGTCATGCGGCGCTGTGGGCCGTGCTGGCCTGCCTTGGCGCATGCCTGTGCTACGGCATCTCGGCCAGCGCCACGCGCCGCCACCTGGGCGGCGTGCCGGCCCTGACCACGGCCACCGGCAGCCAGATCGGCGCCACGCTGTTCCTGGCCATTCCCGCATTCATGCTGTGGCCCACGCAGATGCCGAGCCTGCGCGCCTGGCTCGCGCTGCTGGCGCTGGGCATCGCCTGCACGGGCATCGCCTACATCTTGTTCTTCCGGCTGATCGAGCGCGCCGGCCCCGCGCGCGCGCTGACAGTGACCTTCCTGGTGCCCGTATTCGCGCTCTTCTACGGCGCGGTGTTCCTCGACGAGCACATCACGCAGTGGATGCTGATCTGCGCGGCCGTCATCGTGTGCGGCGTGGCGCTGTCCACCGGTGTCGTCAAGTTCGGCTGGCCGCGCAAGGCCGCTGCCTGAACGCCAAGCGCGCTCAGGAAAAGGCGCCGGCCACCACGTTGACCGAAAGCGCCAGCACCATCATGTTGAAGGTGAACGACAGCACGCTGTGGATCAGCGTGATGCGCCGCATCTCCTTGGACGTGGCCTGCACGTCGGAGACCTGAGAGGTCATGCCGATCACGTAGGAGTAGTAGAGAAAGTCGAAGTAGTCGGGGGCGTCGTCCTTGCCCGGAAAGTCGAGGCCGCCGTCGGGCCTGCCGCCCTTCTGGTCGATGTAGTAGCGGTGCGCGTAGTGGAACGCGTAGATCGAATGCATCATCAGCCACGACCCCGCCAGCGCCACCAGCCCGAGCGCGACATGCGCGATGCGCTCCCAGCCGTTCAGCTGCTTGACCTGCTGCAGCAGCATGGCGATGGCCACCACGCTCACGCCCACCGCCACCAGCATCGACACCAGGATCACCACGTTAGGCTGGTCCAGCGACTGCGCGCGCTCGCGCGTGCGGCGCGCGTCGAAGGTGTCGGCCAGCCACCAGGTGAGCACCTGGTAGACCAGCACGCCGGCGCACCAGCCGGCCAGCCCGCGCGCCATGCCGCTCATGGACCAGGGCACCATCGCGACCGCGGCGCCCACCAGGCCGCCGTACAGAAGCCGCTGCGGGCCGGTGGTGGTGGAGAGGTGTTCTTGCATGCGGGCACTGTAGCGCCGCGCGCGGGCACGTGCCGGCAAAAAAAGCGCGTTAAGCCAACGTCGAGAAAGTCCTACACGCACAGCCGCGCCGCACGCATGTAATCAGGGGCGCGCCGCTATTAATTTGTCGGTCGACCCAAGGGAGCCGTGCCAGGAAGCCACATGCGTCAGAAGAAACACGCGCCAACGCGCATGTGGCCGAGGCTTATCTTTTCCATCCGAAGGATCCATTTCATGTTGCAGACTCACTCCCGTCCTTTCGACTGGACCGTTCGTTTCGGTGCCATCGGCGCCCTGGTCGGCACCGGCTTCCTGTTTGCCGCCACGCCCGCGCTCGCCGATCCGTCGCCGGCGCTGGACCGCTTCAGTTTCTCCGTGGGGGGCTACAACGCCGATCCCAAGTTCAACGCCTCCGTCAACACGCTCTACGGCTCGCTGCAATCGGGCGACATCAAGCCCGGCCGCGTGACCATGCCGCGCATCAGCGCCGACATGCTGATCGGCGACAGCCAGGGCATTTCGTTCGACTACTACCAATACAAGCGCGACTACTCGGGCGGCATCGCGAGCAACAACAGCTTCGGCGGCTTCGGTTCGCTCAACACCTTTGGCAACGCCAACATCAGCACCAAGCTCGACTTCGCCAAGCTGTCGTACAAGTGGTGGATCGGCACGGGCAACACGGTGCTGGGCCTGGGCGCCGGCGCGGCCTATTACCGCGCGACGCTGGGCGCGAGCGCCAATGCCATCGTCAACGGACAGGTCGGCACCTACAGCCAGAGCTCGAGCGACAACGCGATCGCGCCGCTGCTTGAAATCGGCGTGCGCCATGCCATCACCCCCGACCTGCGCCTCTTCGCCGACGCCTCGGGCGTGTGGAAGAACGGCGGCCGCTTCCACGGCAACATCTACAACGCCTCCGCCGGCGTGGAGTGGTTCCCGGTGAAGAACGTCGGCGTGGTGCTCGCGTACAACGTGACCAACATCGACCTGACTCGCGACGCCGACTTTGCCGACACCCGGCTGAAGGTGCGCCTGCAAGGCCCGTCGGCCTTCCTGAAGGCCCGCTTCTAGGCTTCCGAGCACGGTTGCGCGCAGCCAGTCTTCGCAAGACGCGTCGTCGGGGCCAGCCTTAGGCTGCGCCCCAACGAACCGAAGAACGGAGACAAAGAGCATGCCTGCAGCCACCACCGCGGCCGTCACCGGCCTCGCGCCCTCGAGCCCGCGCTTTCATGAGCGCATTTCACGCGTCGCGCTGGGCGACGTGATCCACCGCTCCGCGCGCCGCTTCGGCGAGCGCACGGCGCTGATCGAGGGCGAGCACCGCCTTTCCTACCGCGCGCTCGACGCCGCATCGAACCGCTTCGCGCATCACCTGCTGGACCTGGGCCTCGAAAAAGGCGAGCGCGTGGGCATGCTGTGCAACAACTCCATCCAGATGGTCGTCGCCATGCTGGGCATCCAGAAGGCAGGGCTGGTGTGGGTGCCGATCAACACCGCGCTGGGGGTGGAGGCCATCGGCTACATCCTCTCGCACGCCGAAGTGCGGCACGTGGTGATTGACACCGCGCTGCATGCGAAGCCCGAGCTGCGCGAACTGCTGCAGGCCACTGGCGTGTCGCCCCTGCTGTGCGTGCTCGACGGCGATGCGCCGCCGCCCGGCATTGCTACAGTGCCCCAGGCCATCGCCCAGGGCCCGGAGACGCTGCCCGACGTGGCCATCGACAGCGCGGACCTCGCGCTCATCATGTACACCAGCGGCACCACCGGCCGCCAGAAGGGCGTGATGCATTCGCACGCCTCGGTGCACTCTGTGCTGCTGAGCAACATGGTCGAATGGGGCAGCAGCCCGGAGCGCGCCGACGTGTGGAGCAGCGTGCTGCCGCTCTTCCACTGCGGCCAGCACACGGTGCTGATGTCGGCGCTGGCGGTGGGCGGCGCGCTGGTCGTGCTGCGCGGCTTCGACCCCGGCGCGGTGCTCGCGGCCATCGAGCGCCACAAGATCACCGTGATGGTGGGCCTGCCGATGATGTACGGCGCGCTGCTGGCCCATCCGCAGCGCGCGGCGCGCGACCTCTCGAGCCTGCGGCTGTGCGTGTATGCGATGGCGCCGATGTCGCGCACGCTGCTGCTGCGCCTGCTCGACGAGTTCTGCCCCAACTTCGCGCTGGTCTCGGGCCAGACCGAGATGTACCCGGGCGCCACCATCTTCGAGGCGCACGAGCAGCGCAGGCGCTTCGGCTCCTACTGGGGCGTGGGCACGCTGGTGAACGAAGTCGCGGTGATGGGCGACGACGGCGAACTGCTGGGCACCGACCAGGTCGGCGAGATCGTCTTTCGCGGACCCAACGTGATGCTCGGCTACTACAAGGACCCGGAAGCCACCGCCCATGCGCAGCGCTTCGGCTGGCACCACTCAGGCGACCTGGGCAGGATGGACGAAGACGGGCAGCTCATCTTCCTCGACCGCCTGAAGGACATGGTCAAGTCGGGCGGCGAGAACGTGCCGTCGATCAAGGTCGAGGAAGTACTGCTGCGCCACCCGGGCGTGATGAACGCCGCCGTGGTGGGCCTGCCGCACGAGCACTGGGGCGAGGCCATCACCGCCTTCGTCACGCGCAGGCCCGATGCGCCCGCCGACTTCACCGAAGCGGTGCTCACCGCGCACTGCAAGGAGCACCTCGGAGGCTTCGAGGTGCCCAAGCAGATCATCTTCCTGCCTGCACTGCCGATGACCTCGACCGGCAAGATCCAGAAGTTCGAGCTGCGCAAGGCGCACCACGACCACTATCAGCGCGGCTGATCGGCGCTTCGCTGCAGCAGGGTCGAGCGCACGTCCTTCTTCAGCACCTTGCCCACCTTGGAGCGCGGCAGGTCGAGCCACACCTCGATCTGCTTGGGCGCCTTCACGCTGCCGATGCGCGACTTGACGAAGGCCTTGATCTCCTCCGGATCGACCTGCCGACCCGCCTGAAGCTGCAGCACGGCCACCACGCGCTCGCCCCACTTCTCGTCGGGCAGGCCGACGACGGCGCTGTCCTGCACGTCGGGGTGCTGCATCAGCGCCTGCTCGACCTCGGCGGAGTAGACGTTGAAGCCGCCCGAGATGATCATGTCCTTGGCGCGGTCGACGATGTACAGGTAGCCGTCGGCATCCAGGTAGCCGATGTCGCCCGTGTGGTGCCAGCCGAAGCGGCGCGCCTCTTCGGTGGCGCGCGCGTCCTTGTAGTAGCCCTGCATCACGAGCGATCCGCGCACCACGATCTCGCCGTTCTCGCCGGCGGGCAGCAGCGCGCCGTCGCCGTTCATCACGCCCACCTGCACCAGCGGGCCCGGCCGCCCGGCGGACGAGAGGCGATGGCGCGCAACGGTGCCGTCGGCGTTGAAGTGCTCGCGCGGCGACATCATCGAGATCATCATCGGCGCCTCGGTCTGGCCGAAGAGTTGCGCCATGACGGGGCCGATTTTCTGCAGCGCTTCCTCCAGCCGCGTGGCCGACATGGGCGCGGCGCCATACCAGAAGCATTGCAGCGAATCGAGTTGCGTCGACGCAAGCTGCGGATGCTGCAACAGCATGTAGATGAGCGTGGGCGGCAGGAAGGTGTGGGTGATGCGGCGCGCCTCGATGAGCCCGAGGAACTCGCCCAGGTCGGGCTTGGGCATGATCACCACCCGCCCGCCGAGCGCCATCACCGGCAGGCACAGCACGCCGGCCGCATGCGTGAGCGGCGCGAGTGCCAGGTACGCGGGCCGGCCCTCGAAGGGATAGCCCATGAGCGTCAGCGCCGACATCGCCTCGAGGTTGCGGCCCGAGAGCATCACGCCCTTGGGCTGGCCGGTGGTGCCGCCGGTGCCGGCGATCATCGCCACGTCGTCGGGCGGCGTGATGTCCAGGGGCGAATCGTCCAGTCCTTCCAGCCACTCGTCCAGCGAAGGCGCGAAGAGCTGCCGGGCGTCGAGGCAGACCAGTGCGCGCAGCTTGGGCAGCCGCGTGCGCATCTGGTCGACCATGTCGGCGTAGTTGCCGTGGAAGAGCAAACACGCGCAGTCGAAGGCGTCGAGCACGAAGGCGTTCTCGCTCGCCTCGTTGCGCGGGTTGATCGGGCACCATACGCAGCCAGCGCGCGAGATGCCGAACACCGTGGCGAACGCCATTGCATCGTTGCTCGAAAGCACGGCCACCTTGTCCCCCGGCCGCACGCCGGCGCGCCGCAGGCCGCGAGCCACGCGCCAGCTGATGCGCTGCACCTGGGCGTAACTCAGGTCGGTGTCGCCCAGAGTCAGGCAAGGAGAATGGGCGCCCAGCTGGGCGCCCTTGTCGAGGTAATCGACGAGGCGCATGGAATCAGCCCATCCGGGTGATCAAGGGCTCCTGCACCAGCCCGAAGCCGCGCAGCGCGCCCAGCAGCTCGTGATGCCCGAAGGCTTGGCAGCCCGAGGCGAAGCCGGCGCGCCGCGGCGGCTGCTGCAGCAGCGATGCCGCCGCATAGGCCTGCAGCAGGCCCGTCTGCTTGTAGTTGCAGTTGCCGAAGATCACGCAGTGCACGCGGCCCAGCGGACCGGAGGCATGCACCGAATCGACGGACTTGTTGATGCGCGGGTTCTCGCGCGGAGGCATGGTGTTCATCACGCCCGCCGCCGTCTGGGCCAGGGCGGCATAGCGGTCTTCGTCGTTCATGCCTTCGGTGGCCTTGAGCGCGGCGGCCACGATCTGCGGCACGCCCTGCATCAGCGCCTTGTTGAAGACACCGCCGAGCACTTTCACGTTGGCCACGCGCGGGTCGCGCTTGAACCACACCGGGTGCGAAGTGCCGCCCCAGGGCAGCGCGAGCGCCGCCTCGTGCTGGCCGGGAATCGACAGGTGGTACAGGCCCGCGTCGGGTTGCCATTCGACGTACTCGTTCTGCTCCAGGTAGTAGGCCTTGGACGTGGCGGCGTTGACCAGGATGGTCTGGGTGGACGCGATGGTCGGGCTGCCGCCCCAGAACACGGCGATGTCCAGCGTGTCGAGCCCGGGGGTCTCCAGGCACAGCTGCGCCGCGATCTCGCCGGTGGTGTACATGTGCGCGAGGCCGGGCGAGAGCAGCAGGCCGGCCTTGGCGAACTTGTCGCCCCATTCGCGCTCGAGCGTGATGAGCCAGTCCTGTTCGCCGGTTGTGTCGGTGTAGTGGCATCCGGCGGCCAGGCAGGCTTGGACGACCTCGGGGCCGAACTTGGCGAACGGCCCCACGGTGTTCAGCACCACCGAGGCACCGGTGAAGAGTTCGGTGAGCGCGCCCACCGAATGCCCCACTTCCACCACCTCGTACTTCGCGGTCTCGATGCCGGGCACGTTGGACTTCATCGCCTCTTCCACCTTCTGCGCGCTGCGGCCCGCGGCGATGAAGGGGATGTTGTACTCGCGCAGGTACTCGCAGACCAGGCGGCCGGTGTAGCCGGAGGCGCCGTAGACGACGACGGGTTTCTTCTTGCTGCTGCTCATGTCTTGTCTCCTTGAGGTCGTGCCGTTCACATGCCCATGCCGCCGTCCACCGCGATGCCGGCGCCGGTGATGAACCGGGCCGCGTCGGAGCAGAGGAAGACCACCACGTCGGCCATGTCGCCGACTTCGCCCAGGCGCCCGAGCGGCGTCTGGCCGACCACGTCGCCCACCGCCGCCTCGACGCTGGGCGCGAGCCCGGCGGCGACGATGTCGTGGGCCAGCTTCATGCCCATGTCGGTGGGCACCAGTCCGGGGTAGATGCAGTTCACGCGCACGCCGTAGCCCAGCTTGCCGGACTCCATGGCCGCCACGCGGGTGGCGCGGTCGACCGCCGACTTGGTGGCCGAGTAGCCCGCGATGGCCGGAAAGGCGATGGTCGCCGCGACCGAAGCGATGTTGACCACCGCCCCGCCGCCGCCCGCGCTGCCGCCGGGGCGCATCGCGCGGAACGCGTGCTTCATGCCGAGCAGCGTGCCGGCCACGTTCACGTCGAGCATGCGGCGCAGGTCGTCGCCGTCGACGTCGACCACCAGCGAGGTGATCTCGATGCCCGCGTTGTTGACGAGGATGTCGAAGCCACCCAGCTCCTTCACCGTGGTCTCGGCGGCCGAGGCCCAGTCGGCGTCCTTCGTGACGTCGAGCGGGACGAAGCCCACCGTCGCGCCCGAGGAAGAAAGCCGGGTGGCGGTCTCTCGCCCCAGGTCGGCGAGCACGTCGCCGATCATCACGGACGCCCCGGCCGCGGCCAGAGCTTCGGCAATGCTCGCGCCAATGCCGCGCGCACCGCCCGTCACGAGCGCACGGCGCCCTTTCAAGTCGAACTTGGCCATCACTTGTCTCCTGTGGATATGTTTGTGAGATGGAGCGGCCATGCTAGAAATCGACTTGACGCATGTCAAGGATTTATTTGACGAGTGTCAAGAATCCATAGAATGGCATGCGTGACACGCCGGATGCGGGTTCTCCCGCTTGCGTGCTATGGTTTGCGATCAACACGGGTACAGGGGGCCGGCATGCATGCGGCCCGTTTTGAAATGACGACAGAACAACGCACAAAGAAGCAAACGGAGCGGGTGCCGAAGGCCAGGGTCGACAAGTTCTCCGAGCGGCGCGCGGAACTGGGCGAGGCCGCGCTCACCACCTTGGCGGCGCTGGGCTATGCGCGCACCAGCCTGCGGGAGATCGCGCAGAACTCCGAGTTCTCGCACGGCGTGCTGCACTACTACTTCACCGACAAGATCGACCTGATCATCTGCAGCGTCAAGCAGTACAAGGCGCGCTGCGTCACTCGCTACGACCACGCGGTCGACAGCGCAACCACCTGCGACGAGCTGATGGAAGGCTTCCTGCAGAGCCTGGCCGACACGCTGCGCGACGAAGGGCACGTGCACCGCCTCTGGTATGACCTGCGCTCGCAGGCGCTGTTCGAGGAAGCATTCCGCTCCGACGTCGTGCAGATCGACAAGAGCCTGGAAGACATGATCTGGCGCATCATGAGCCGCTTCGCGGAGCTGTCGGGCGAAGACCCCGGCATGACGCCCTCGGCCACCTATGCGCTGTTCGACGGGCTGTTCCAGCAGGCGCTGCTCAAGCACCTGTCGGGCGACGCCGGCGCCGTGGCCGCGATGCAGGCCGACGTGCGGCAGTCCATCGTGCGGCTGTTCTCGCTGCCCGCCAAGGCCGCGCCGGCGGCACGCAAGCGCGCTGCCGCTACCGCCAAGGCGCTTTAGGGCTTCGGCTTTTTCACGGCGGCGGCAGCGCCCGCCACGAAGCGCGCGCCCTGCCACTCGCCGCTCTCGCACAGCGTGCGGATCACCTCAGCGATCAGCGCGCACACCGCGCGCTTTGCGTTGGTCGTCGGCAGGTGCACCGACACGCACAGCCCCAGTGTGCGAAACATCGCGGGCGAGGCGATGCGGTGCGCCGCCAGCCGCCCCTCCTTCACCTCGCGCTGCGCCAGGCCCAGCGGCATGATGGTCGGCCCGAGCCCGGCCTCGACCGCCGCCTTCAGCGTGTAGACCGAATTGATCTCCGCCGCCACCTGCGCCGGCGAATAACCAGCCGTCTCGAGCACCCCGTCCACCAGCCAGCGCGTGCAATGCCCGTGTGCATTGGCCGGCCACACCAGCGGACGCGCCGTGGCCTGCTCGATGCTCACGTCGCCGGGCGGCAGCGCGTGCGGGCTCTGCGGCGACTCGAGGAACACGAAGTCTTCCTCCACCAGCGGCGTGAAGGCGATGTCTTCCGCCGGCATGGTCGGAGAGAACACCGCCACGTCGACCCGCCCGCGCAGCAGCTGGTCGGCCATGTTGCCGGTGAGTTCCTCGTTGAGGTGCAGCACCACGTCGGGGTAGCGCCGGGCAGCCGCGCGCATGAGCGGCAGCGCGATCATGGGCGACACGCTCTGCGGCAGCGCCGCCACCACCGAGCCCACCACCGAATCGGACGCGACATGCACCGCGGCCTTGGCGTCGCTCACCTGCTTGGTGATGCCCTGCGCATATTCGTAGAACACCTTGCCCGCCTCGGTCATCGCCACGCCGTTGCGGCTGCGCAGCAGCAGCTGGGTACCCAGCTCCGATTCGAGCTCGGCCATCTGCTTGCTCAAGGCCGACTGTGCAATGAAGAGTTGCTGCGCCGCGCGCGACAGGCTGCCGCAGTCCACGATGGCAACGAAATACCTGAACTGGCGCAATTCCATCCGCATATCTCCGGCCGCGCGCTGCGGAGATGCGGAGCGCGGCCGGTCATTCTAGGTCGGGGGTATGCGCCGGCCCAGCGACGCACGCGCTCAAACGCCGACGACCTTGCCGGGATTGAAGATGTCGTGCGGATCGAGCGCCTGCTTGACCGAGCGCATCAGCGCCACGCCGTGCTCGCCATGTTCCTCGGCCAGGTACTTCATCTTGTGCATGCCCACGCCGTGCTCCCCGGTGCAGGTGCCGCCGTGGCGCAGCGCGCGCTGCACCAGCCGGTGGCTGAAGGCCTCGGCGGCTTCGTTTTCTTCTGCGCTGTTCGGATCGACCAGCACCAGGCAATGAAAGTTGCCGTCGCCGACATGGCCGAACACCGGCGCGAGCAGCCCGTGCTCGGCAATGTCTGCCTGCGTCTCGTCGATGCACTGCGCCAGCGCCGACAGCGGCACGCAGGCGTCGGTCGTCAGGCTGCGGCTGCCCGCCTTCAGCTGCAGGCAGGCGAAGTAGGCGTGGTGGCGCGGCGTCCACAGGCGCGAGCGATCTTCCTGCCGGTTGGCCCACTGGAACTCCCCGCCGCCGTGGCCGGCCGCGATCTCGCGCACGATGCCGGCCTGCTCCTCGATCTGCGTGCGGCTCGCGCCGAACTCCAGGAACAGCGTGGGGCTCTCGCCGAGCGTGGTGTGGCTGTGCGCATTCACGGCGCGGATGGTCAGCGCATCCAGCATCTCGGCGCGCGCGAGCGGCACGCCCATCTGGATCGACTCGATCACGCAATCGACCGCCGCGCGCACAGACGGAAAGTTCACCGCCGCGGCGGCATACGCCTCGGGGTGCGGATGCAGCCGAACGGTAGCCTCGGTGATGAGCCCCAGCGTGCCCTCGGAGCCGCAATACAGCTGCGTGAGGTTGTAGCCCGCCGAACTCTTGCGCGCCCGCGAGGCGGTGCGCACCACGTTGCCGTCGGCGGTGATCACCGTGAGGCTCACGAGGTTGTCGCGCATCGTGCCGTAGCGCACGGTGTTGGTGCCCGACGCGGCCGTGGCCACCATGCCGCCGATGGACGCATCGGCACCGGGGTCGACCGAGAAGAAGAAGCCTGTGTCCTGCAGCGCCGCGTTCAGCTGCCCGCGCGTCACACCCGCTTCCACCGTGGCCGTGAGGTCGCCCGGACGGATCGCCAGCACTTTGTTCATGCGCGAGAAGTCGATGCACACGCCGCCCTGCACCGCCAGCAGGTGCCCCTCCACCGACGAGCCCACGCCGAAGCCGATGACCGGCACGCGCTCCTTCGCGCAGGCCCGGACCACGAAGGCCGCTTCCTCGGTGCTGCAGACGAACACGACCGCATCGGGCGGCTGCGGCGGGTAGGTCGATTCATCGGTGCCGTGCTGCTGCAGCACGGCGCGGCTGATGGAAAAGCGCTCCGCGAACTCGCGCTCCAGCAGCGCGAGCAATTCGGGCGACGGAGAACGTCGGGTGGAGGAACTCACGACCGTGTCCATGCCGGCTCCTTCAGGGCCGCGCCGAAGCGCTGCCGGGCTTGACGAACAACACCAGCACCGCGCCGGTCACCAGCAGCGCCGCGAGCATGTACAGCCCCGCATCGGTGCTGCGCGTCGCGTCCTTGATCAGGCCGATGAGAAACGGCGCGCTGAAGCCCGAGAGATTGCCGAAGGAGTTGATGAGCGCGATGCCCGCCGCGGCGGCGGCACCGCCCAGAAACGCCGTCGGCATGCCCCAGAAGACCGGAAAGGTCGACATGATGCCCATGGTGGCCAGCGTGAGGCCGGCCATCGCGAGCGTCGTGTTGCCGTGGAAGATCACGCTCAGCACCAGGCCGAGTGCGCCGACGACGGCCGCCAGTGCGCTGTGCCAGCGGTATTCGAGCCGGCGGTCGGCGCTGCGGGCCATGAAGTACATCGCGATCACGCCGAAGGTCCACGGAATGGCGCTGAGCAGCCCGATGTCGAGCGCGCCCGTCACGCCGATGGCCTTGATGATGCTCGGCAGCCAGAACGAGATGCCGTACAGCCCCGAGGTATAGGCGAAGTACACCAGCGCCAGCAGCCAGACGCGGCCGTTGCCCAGCACGCCGAGGATGCGCGGCTGCGCCTTCGCGGCGTCTTCCCTGGCGATGTCGCGCGCGATGAGCTCGCGCTCGGCGGGCGTGAGCCACTGCACGTCTTTCACGCGGTCGTCGAGGTAGCGCCACACGACCAGCCCCAGTGCCACGGTCGGCAGGCCCTGCAGCAGGAACAGCCATTGCCAGCCGGCCCAGCCGTGCACGCCGTTCATGCCCTGCAGGATCCAGCCCGAAAGCGGCCCGCCCAGGATGCCCGCGAACGGAATCGCCGCCAGGAACAGCGATGTCGCCTTGCCGCGACGCGCGGCCGGGTACCAGTAGGTCAGGTACATGATGATGCCGGGGAAGAAGCCCGCCTCGGCCGCGCCCAGCAGGAAGCGGATCACGTAGAACGACATCGGCGAGCTCACGAACATGGTGGCGGCCGACAGTACGCCCCAGGTGATCATGATGCGGGCGATCCAGCGGCGCGCACCCACGCGGTGCATCACCACGTTGCTCGGCACTTCGAACAGGAAGTAGCCGATGAAGAAGATGCCCGCGCCCAGCCCGTACACCGCCTCGCTGAACTGCAGGTCGCCCTGCATCTGCAGCTTGGCGAAGCCGACGTTCACGCGGTCCAGGTAGGCCACGATGTAGCAGAGAAAGAGCAGCGGAATCAGCCGCCAGCCGACCTTGCCGTAGACCGCGTCGGCGGTGCTGTCGAAGTGTCCGCCGTAGGGCTGGGCCGCGGTGGAGGTGGAACTCATGGGCGCTTCTCTCTTTCTTTGCTTCTGTCTGCGTTCGTGTTGCCTGCAGCCGATGGTCGCGGGCGCCCCAAGCATCGCCGCAGCGGGTTTACGCGCAAGATTCATATGGAATAAAGATCGGCGCATCTCCGAACGAGATTGCCCGTGCGATCATTTTCAGAACCTCACCTGCGCCTTCGCGTCTTCCCTCCATGCCTCCCTTCAACGCCGCCTACCGGCAGACCCTGCTCGCCGGCCGACTCACCCTGGGCCTGATGACGCCCGTGGCCCGTGCCAACGGCGCGATGGCCGACCCCGAGGCGGAGCGCGATATCGCCGCCCTCGCCGACCGGCTCGGCTTCGCCGCGCTGTGGACGCGCGACGTGCCGGTGATGGTGCCGCAGGGCGACGAGATCTCCGTGCTCGACGAGCCTTTCGCGTGGCTCACGATGCTGGCCGGCGCCACGCGACGCATCGCGCTGGGCACGGCAGCGGCGGTGCTGCCGCTGCGCCATCCGCTGCACGTGGCCAAGTCGGCGCTGTCGGTGAACCGGCTGTCGGGCGAGCGCTTCATCTTCGGGCTCGGCTCGGGCGACCGCGAGGCGGAGTTCGCCATCTTCAGGCAAGACATCGCGCTGCGCGGCGACGCCTTTCGCGAGCGCTGGAGCCTGGTGCGCTCGGCGCTCTCGCCCGACGCGGCCGGGCGCGCCGCGCTGCGCGAGGCCACCGGCGGCCACGACCTGATGGCACCGCCCGCAGAACGCATCGGCATGCTGGTGGTGGGCTCGGCGCGCCAGTCGCTGCAATGGACCGCCGCCCATGCCGACGGCTGGGCCACCTACCACCGCGACGAGGCCCGCCAGCAGGGCCGCATCGGCCTGTGGCAGACCGCGCTGCGCGAGCGCGCGGGCAGCGAGGCCAAGCCCTTCATCCAGTCGCTGCAGATCGACCTGCTCGAGAACCCGGCCGCGCCGGCCGAACCCATCGAACTCGGCCTGCGCACCGGGCGCGATGCGCTGGTGGCTTACCTCGACCGCATGGAAGACGCCGGTGTGGCGCATGTGCTGATGAACGTGGTGCGCGGCCCCCGGCCCGCCGCGGAGGTGGTCGACGAACTGGGGCGCGAGGTGCTGCCGCGGCTGCAAGGCCATGCGCGCACGCCGGCGGCCTGACCCGGGCAGAATCCGGCGCTTGCAGTTTCCGCGAACCCGAGGACACCACCCATGACCGATCTCTCCAGCTTCCCCATCACGAAGAAATGGCCCGCGCAGCACCCCGAGCGGCTGCAGCTGTATTCGCTGCCCACGCCCAACGGCGTGAAGGTGTCGATCATGCTGGAGGAAACCGGCCTGCCCTACGAGCCGCACCTCGTGAGCTTCGAGACCAATGACCAGATGTCGCCGGAGTTCCTCTCGCTCAACCCGAACAACAAGATTCCCGCCATCCTCGACCCCGATGGCCCTGGCGGCAAGCCGCTGGCGCTGTTCGAGTCGGGCGCGATCCTGGTGTACCTGGCCGAGAAGACCGGCAAGCTCATTCCGCAGGACGCCGCCGGCCGCTACCAGACCCTGCAGTGGGTCATGTTCCAGATGGGCGGCATCGGCCCGATGTTCGGCCAGCTCGGCTTCTTCAACAAGTTTGCCGGCAAGGACTACGAAGACAAGCGCCCGCGCGACCGCTACGTGGGCGAATCGAAGCGCCTGCTCGGCGTGCTCGACAAGCACCTCGCCAACCGCGAATGGATCATGGGCGACAGCTACACCATCGCAGACATCGCCACCTTCCCGTGGATCCGCAATCTGGTCGGCTTCTACGAGGCCGGCGAGCTCGTGGGCTTCAAGGACTTCGCGAACGTCGCGCGCGTGCTCGAAGCCTTCGTCGCAAGGCCTGCCGTCGTCAAGGGACTGGGCATTCCCAAGCGCGGCTGAAGCGGCCCGCGCGCTCCCGGTGGCTGGCTACACTGACAGCGTTAGCCTCAAGCCCCGGGATGAATCAGAACAATGCGACTCCAGCGCGACCAGATCATCGCGACAGCCCTCGTGCTGCTCGACGAGAACGGCCTCGACGGCCTCACGATGCGGGCGCTGGCCCAGGCGCTGCAGGTGCAGGCCCCTTCCCTCTACTGGCATTTCCCGAACAAGAAGGCGCTGATCGACGGCATGGCCGATGCGCTGGTCGAAAGCGTGGCGCGCAACCCCACCGAAGGCATGCCCTGGCAGGAGTGCGTGCGCACCGTGGGACAGGAACTGCGCCGGGGCCTGCTCTCGCACCGTGACGGCGCGCGGGTCTACGGCGGCACCTACGTCACCTCCGACAACACGCTGCGCGTGGGCGAGGCGATGGTCGGCCCGCTGCTGCGCGCGGGGGCGAGCCCCAAGCTGGCGGCCTGGGGTTCATTCAGCATGATGTATTACGTGCTGGGCTTCGTGATGGAAGAGCAGGCACTGGGCCCAGGCACCGGCATCGACGCGGTGGAGAACCAGGACGAACTGCTGGAGAAGACGAAGCAGCAGTTTCCTTCGGTCTTCGCCTGCGCCGAGGCGCTCTTCAACACCGACTTCGAAGAGCGTTTCGCGCTCGGCCTCGACGTGATCGTGGCCGGCCTGGCGAAGAAGATCGAGGCGGAGCCCGCGACGGCGAAGCCGAAGAAATGAAAGCCGGGCCCGCGCCCGCTCTTCAGTCCAGCCCGGTCTTGCCGGGCGCCCAGTAAGCCTTGGCCCTGATGCGCCTCGACTCCACGCCCTGTGCCTTGAGCGCACGGCTCATCTGCCTGATCGACGAGGCCTTGCCCGTCAGCACGTAGTGCGTGCTGCCGTCCATGGGCGGCACCATCGCGGACAGCAGCTCCAGCAGATGCGAGTCGTCGGTGCGGCGCTCCATCAGCGCCAACGGCCGGATGCCGAGCGCGTCCAGCACCCGCCGCGATTCGGCGATGGCACCCACTTCGAACACGGCGCGCACGCCCTGCGCGCTGGCGTCTCTTCCGCACAGCGATGCAGCCAGCCCGAACGAGGTCTCGTCGCCGAAGACGATCGTCGATGCCGCCAGCGGCTCCATCGCCAGCGAACGGCGCGGCCCGAAGACCTGCCGCTCGTCGCCCGGCCGCGCGCGGTGCACCCACTCGCTGCCCGGGCCCTCGCCATGCGCGAACGCCACGATGCGCGTGACGCCGCGCGCGGCATCCCAGCGCACGGGGGTGTAGGTGCGCATCTCCAGGCCGCCGCCGATCTTGATCTGCACCTTCTGGCCCGGCGACCAGCGATGGCTCTCGAACGCCACGCACTCAAGATCGATGAGCCGGAAGCGCGTCGCAAGGCTGGTGCTGGCGATGACGCGCACAGGGCGCAGAAACAGGCGGGTGAAAGCGCGTTCGACCAGGCCTGGCTGGTCGGCGTCGGCCACCGGCGTGTCGGAGACACCGGCAGGCCCTTGGAAATCAAAGGAGGAAGACATGAGGAACCCTCTGAACTTGGAGTGCAGCCACGGACAACCTAACAATGGTAGGTTGAACTTCATCATAAACTAACAACGTTAGTCTTTCATGAAGGCAGCCACCCCGCCGACAGGGCGACCATGCTGATGGGCTCGTCCGCTTCATGCAATCATCGGCCCCCACATGCCCGCAGCCGACGCCCTTCTCCCCCTGCCTTCGGGCGAAATCCATCTCTGGTTCTGCCGTCACGGCGAGTCCGGCGATCCCGCGCTGGAAGCGGCGTGCCGCGCGCTGCTGGAGCCCCATGAACTCGCGCGGACCGCACGCTTCCACTTCGCGCGCGACCGGCATCGCCACCTGCTGACGCGGGTGCTGGTACGCACGGCGCTCTCGCGCTATGCGCCGGTGCGGCCGCAGGACTGGCGGTTTGCGGAGGGCCCCTTCGGCCGCCCCCGCATTGGAGGCCCGATGACGCAGGCCATCCAAGGCCTGGATTTCAACCTGAGCCACACCGATGGGCTGATCGTGCTGGCGCTCGCGCGAAATCTCGAAATGGGTGTCGACGCGGAGCACCTCGGCCGCAACGCGTCGCTCGAGCTTGCCGACCACTTCTTCTCGCCGGCCGAGGCAAAGGCGCTGGCCGCGTTGCCGCCTTCAAGGCGAGCGCACCGCTTCTTCGAGTTGTGGACCTTGAAGGAGAGCTACATCAAGGCACGCGGCATGGGCCTGCAGATCCCGCTCGACAGCTTCGGCTTCGCGCTGGACGAGGCGGACGACCGCATCGGATTCGCGCTTTTCAGCAACGCGCATGGCGACGACGCGCCGCACCGGCATTTCTGGCAACTGAGGCCCACGCCCGAGCATCTCGTGGCCGTCTGCGCCGCCACCGGCGGCAACGGTGCCGGCATGCGGATCGTGTGCCGGGACATCGCACCGCTGCAGTGGGAGCTGCCCCTGGAAATCCACCCGGAGCGCAGCGGCGAATCGGCGGGCATCTAAAATCCCGCCCCTCTCCCCGACTCCGCACCCATGAACATCGTCGTCAACGAAGAACTCAAAGCCTATATCGACCCACTGACGCCGGAGGAGTACGAAGCACTGGAGCGAAGCATCCTGGCCGAGGGCTGCCGCGATGCGCTGGTGCTGTGGGGTGACGTGCTGGTCGACGGCCACAACCGCTACGGCATCTGCCAGAAGCACGGCCTGCCGTTCCAGACGGTGCAGAACACGCGCTTCAAGACCATCGACGACGTGCATCTCTGGATGATCGACCAGCACCTGGGCCGGCGCAGCATTTCGGACTTTTTGCGCGGCGTGCTCGCATTGCGCAAGAAAGACATCGTGGACGTGCAGCGCGCCCGTTCGGCTTCTGCCGCGCCGACATCGGCGGACGATCCTCCCTTCGATGTCGACTCGCCAACCGGCGCGAGTGCCGAAGACGGCGCCGTCCCGCTGCCCCCGCCAGCCCCGCTGAACAGCCGGGAAGCCATTGCCAGGGCCGCGCGGCTGAGCAGCAGTCAGGTCGTGATGATCGAGAAAATCCAGAAGCAGGCGGCGCCTGAACTGGTGGCGGCGGTGAAGTCGGGCGTGATTTCGATCAACACCGCCGCGGCAGTGGCCACCCTGCCGGCCGAAGAGCAGGTGTCCGCCGCGAACGCCGGCAAGGACGAACTCAAGCAGGCGGCAAAACGCGTGCGAGAGTCGAAAAAGAAACCGCGCGAGGAGCCCGCGGAAGCCGCGGCCGGCGACGATCAGTCATCGAGCGACGCCGACACGGTGCAGCTGCTGAAGGAGCGCGTCGTGCAGTTGACCGCCGAGAACGACGCCCTGCGCAAGCAGGTGGCCGAGCTGCAGGCGCGGCTCGGCCAGTAACCGGAGCGCGGTCAGGTTACAGCTGGATCTCGGTGATCTTCGCGCCCGAGAGCGAGACGCCGGCTTCCAGCCCCACGTTGGTCATCACGAAGCCCACCACCGGCTGGCGCAGCGTGTTGGTGTCGATGCTGCCGTTGGCACCGACGGTCGCGGCGGCCACGGTGGCGTCGGCGCCAGCCGTCCAGCCCTTGCTGTTGCGGAACTTGTCGAGCGCGGCCTGCGTGGTGAACACGTAGACCACCGCCTTCGATTGCGCGCCGGCCTGGAAGCCGAGCGAGCCCGAGGTCGTGCTGTAGTACGACTGGGTGCGCCCGTTCACGCGCAGCGCGCCACGGCCATATTCGGCGCCCACGCCCATGCTGGCCCCCACCACGGCGGGGAACACCAGCACACCGCTCGAGCGCGCGACCAGCTCGCGCGAGCCCTTCACGGAGTCATACAGCTTGGACAGCGAGGCGTCGACCTGTGCGTCGACCGAAGCGCGCGAGGACGCGCTGCTGGCCTGGTCCTGCGGCTTAGTGGTGGTGCAACCCACAAACGCGATGCTGCACAAGGCAACCGCGGACGAGACGGCGAGCGTGCGGAGATTCAGGGTGTTCATGGCGTCTTCCTTTGGAAAAAACATGGATCTGCGAAGAAATCACTGCCTCCCTCGGCAGGTGCGCCCATGCTAAATCCGCAAAACCGGGGCAAATCCGGCTTGAGGAATCGGCCTACGCGAAGACACGGCGTCGATGAACGACCGCTCGGTCGGCCGAAAACTTCGGCCGTAATGTTGTGTTTTTATTTGCAACAGGTGTTATATTTTTAGCGTCACACAGATTGATACAACCTTGGACTTCAGTTTGGCCGGCGCCCTCAGCGCTCCATCCATTGAAATTTTTCAAAGAGCCTAAGTTGCATTCAGATCGGCATATTCGCCCCATATTGGTGCCCTCCTTCGAGGCGCCCAACCGTCACGCACACCAGCCATGACGACCGCCGCCAACCCCGCGACCAAAGGCCAACGCGCCTTGCTGAGCTTCAGCGTCGAGGGGTTGCCGCCCCGGGAAGAGCTGCTCCTCAAGTCACTGGTCCGCCTGCTGGACCACCGCACCCACCAGCACTGGGCCTGGAAGGCCGGGCAGGCCGACCTCCGGGTGGTGGGCGGGCAAGCCTCCACCGCAACCGATGACCCGGCGGCGGCCGTGCCGGTCCTGGCCATCGGCCAGCCCGACCCGCAGCGCGGCGGCCATTTCCTGCCGCTGCCGCTGCATGCGGACGAGCTGGAGCACACGCTCAACCGGCTCGGCGCATTGGTCGTCCACGCACGCGGCCTGGGCCTTGCGGCGTCCGACGGCCATATCGCCGAAAACGAAGAATTCCGCCTGCTGCGCTGGCCGCCCGCCGCCCTGCTCGAGACGCCTGCGCGCGTTCGACTGGCCACGCTGATGACCGGCCGGCCGACTTCCCTGCTGCTGCTGCGGCAACGCTCGGGCCTCGCGCCGCAGGACTGCCTCGACTTCCTCGCCGACCTGCGCCGTGCCGAGCTGCTCGAAAGCGCTCGCCAGCCCGCGCCCCCGGCCATCGCGGTCGGCGCGGCGCCGATCATGCTGTCCACGCCGTCCGCGCCCGATTCGGTACTGCCGGTCGACAGCCGCCCGCAGGCCCTGGCGCGCGACACCGTGCAACCCGGCCTGCTGGCACGCATCCGCAGCCGCCTCGGCCTGCTCGCCACCGGGCACAAATGACCGTCGAACACAAGATCCTCTTCACCGGCACCATGGGCGCCGGCAAGACAACCGCCATCGGCGCCGTGAGCGAGATCCCCCCCGTCAGCACCGACGTGCGCAACAGCGACACCTCCGTGGCCAAGGCCACCACCACCGTCGGGCTGGACTACGGCGAACTCACGCTGGACAACGGCGAGAAGCTGCGCCTGTACGGCACGCCCGGCCAGATGCGCTTCGACTTCATGTGGCGCATCCTGGGGCGCGGCGCGCTCGGCCTGGTGATCCTGGTGGACAACAGCCGCCCCGATCCGCTGGCCGACCTGGACGTCTACCTCGACGGCTTTGCCGAACTGATCGCCAAGACCGCCTGCGTGGTCGCGGTGGGCCGCATGGAAGCGCATCCCAAGCCCGACATCGACGCCTTTGCGCAGCGCATGGAAGCCCGCGGCGTGCTGTGCCCGGTGCTGCCCGCCAACGTCACCGACGCGCGACAGGTCGTCGAGCTGCTGGAGCTGCTGCTGCTTCAACTCGAGACCTGAGCCCCTGTCTTCCCACTTCTGAGCACTCATGCAAATAACGCCAAGAATCAAGCTCGCCGCCGAATCCGCCATCGACACGCTGATGCGCGAGATCAAGGGCGTGAAAGCGGTGGTGATCTCGACCGAAGACGGCATGGAGCTGGCCGCGCGCGTGGAGAACACCGCGCAGGTGGCCCGCCTCTCGGCCATTGCCAGTTCGCTTGCGGCGCTGGGCGCCGTTGCGGGCGAGGAAAGCAACCTCGGCGCCTGCGACAACGTGACCATCGAAGCCACGCACGGCCACATCCTGATGCTGCAGGCGCGCCACCCGGAGATCGCGCTCATCGTGAGCGTCGTCACGGGCAAGGACGCCATCATCGGCCAGGTCCTCTACTTCGCGAAGCAGGCAACGCTGTCGCTGCAACAGGCCTGAGGGCCCCTGTCCGGCCGCATCGGTTCGACTCCGGCAGCCGCCCACCTCTTCGCCCGGGTGGCTGCCGACTTTCAGGGGCGAGGTACTAGGAAAGATTCCGATGGCAAATATCAAGCAATCCATGGACGACCTGATGACCTGCGACGGCGCGCTGTGCGCGGCGCTGGTCGACTCCAGCAGCGGCATGATCCTGGGCCAGATCGGCTCGGGCGTCGACCTGGAAGTGGCGGCGGCGGGCAACACCGAAGTGGTTCGCGCCAAGCTGCGCACCATGCGCGACCTGGGCTTGAACGACGTCATCGAGGACATCCTCATCACGCTGGGCAGGCAGTACCACATCATCCGGCCGATGCAGAAGAAGGAAGGGCTATTCGTCTACCTCGTGCTGGACAAGGCCAAGTCGAACCTCGCGCTGGCGCGACGCAAGACGCTGGACGTGGAGCAGAACATCGTCATCTGAGCGCGGCGCATGCATGCGCCGAACCACGCAATGTTCGCGCAATGCTGATTCATAGCATCGCAGGTCTGGCACGGGCGGCTCATTGCGGCTGCCCGACATCCGGCACCCGACCCGACCCTGCGAACTCCGATGACATTCGATCCTGCAAGGCTGCCGCGCTATTCAGCCGCGGGCGGCTCCCTGAGCCATTCGAACACCGCCGCCGCGCGCGCGCGAACCTCATACGCACCTGCGCCCGCGCCCCTCACGCGGCGCCTTGAACTGCTCGACGCGCTGCGCGGCTTCGCGCTCTTCGGCGTGCTGCTGGTCAACCTGCGCAGCTTCTCGCTGTACGAGTTCATTACCCAGTCGCAACGCGGCGCGCTACCCACCGCGGCATGGGACCGCGCCATCGCACTGGCGATGGAGCTGCTGGTCGACGCGAAGTCGATCACCCTGTTCACGCTGCTCTTCGGCGTCGGCTTCGCGATGCAGACCCGCCGGCTCGCGGACAAGGCCGACGGCACGCGCCTGTACGTGCGCCGCATGCTGGTGCTGCTGGCGATCGGCCTCGTGCACGCCTATCTCTTCTGGTGGGGCGACATCCTGCGCTACTACGCGGTGTTCGGCCTGCTGCTGCTCGCATTCACGAAGATGTCGACGCGCACGCTGACCGTGCTCGGCGTGTGCGTGGCGGTGGTGCTGCCCGTGTTGCTTCAGCCTGTGTTGCCGGGGCTGCTGCCGCAGCAACTCAGCAGGCCGCAGGCTTCGGCCGCCGCGTGGACGGCCTTCGTCAGCGGCGACTGGGCAACGATGCTGCAAGGCAACCTGACGCGCGACATCCGCATGCGAATCGCCGTGTGGTCGCTGCCGCTGTTCGTGTTCGGCCGGCTGCTGATCGGCATGGCGATCGGCCGCACGCGAGTACTGCAGGAATCGGTGGCGCACCGGCGGTTCTGGGTCCGGCTGCTGCGCGCCAGCTTCGGTGTGAGCGTGGTGGCGAGCGTGCTGCTGGTGCTGCGGGACTACAACAGCACGGGCGTGGTCGCCGTATGGCTGCAAGATGGCGCGGGGCTCGTCGCGACGCGCCTGCTGCGGGAAATCGCGCCGCTGGCACAGGGCGTGTTCTACATGGCGGGCTTCGTGCTGCTCTTCCAGCAGGCCGCGTGGCGCCACTGGCTGCGCAAGCTGGCACCGATGGGACGCATGGCACTGACCAACTACCTCGCGCAAACGCTGCTCGGCCTTGGCCTGTTCTACGGCATCGGACTGGGCCTGGGGCCGCAGTTCGGACTCGCGGGCGTCGCGCTCGCAGGTCTTGCGATCTTCGGGCTGCAGGCGCTGTTCAGTTGCTGGTGGCTGGGCCGCTTCCGCTTCGGGCCTGCTGAGTGGGTGTGGCGCAGTCTGGTCTACGGCAAGCCGCAGCCGATGCGGCTGTGCGCGACGGCCTGAGGCCGTTCGCCAATCGAGACCGCCGCCATCGAGGCGGCGATCGTCGATGCGTTGACGGGATATCTATCCCGGCGGGCGGACCTGTCAGGGAGGCGTGGCGTTGGTAATGCGGCCAACGCTTGGCGGCGTCAACGGGCTGCCGGCCTTGATGTAGGCCTCGAGAGCGTCCACGTCCTGGTCGCCGCCGAGCGCATTCGTGCCCTCGTTGAACGCTGTGAAGTTGTCACCGCCTGTGGCCAGGAAGCTGTTCATCGTGACACGGTAGGTGGCGGCATCGGCCATCGCGGTGCCGTTGAGTGCCATGTTGGTGATGCGCGATCCAGCGGGCTGGATGAGGTTGTAGGTGTAGGAGAAGCTGGCGGACGGCAGCAGCACCTTCGGCGTGGCGGTCGTGTTGGCACCGCTGTTGAACTGCTGCTCCAGCACTGCCCTAATCTGGGCGCCGGTCATCGTCTTCACTACCAGCCCGTTGCCGAAGGGCTGCACCGCGAAGATCTGGCCGTAGGTCACGCTGTTGTCGGCGGCAGGCACGAGGTCGGCGCGCACGCCGCCCGGATTCATGAAGGCGATCTGCGCGCCACCCTTGCCGGCGTCCTTGGTCGCGGCCAGTTGCGCGTCGGCGATCATGTTGCCCAGCACGTTTTCCTTCGATGGCGACTGCGTGCGATTGGCCGTGGCCGTGAGTTGCCCCACCACGCGCTGCACCAGCGGCGCAGCGATGCTGAGGTACTGGCTGATGAGCGCGGCCACCTGCTGGTTCTTGCCGAACACCGGGTACTGGTCGGTCACCGCATAGGTGGTGGCGCCGCTGGTGTACGCCTCGCCCTGCACGATCACGTTGTCGGCGGCCTTGGCCGTGACCTTGCGAGTGCGGGTGTCGATCGTCAGGTTGATGTCGGTGAGCAGCGTGCCGTACTGGCCGGCGCTGGTCAGCAGGAAGGGCTTGGCTGGGTTGGTCTTGCTGTAGTCGCACACATAGGAACGGTGCGTGTGACCCGAGATCACTACGTCGACCGCGGCATCGAGCTTGTTGAGGATCGGCAGGATGTCGCCGTTCAGGCCCGTGCAACTCTTGTCGTTGTAGCCCACGCCGGTGGTGCCACCCTCGTGGACCACGACCACGATGGCATCGGCTCCCTGCGCCTTCAGCTGCGGAATCAGCGCGTTGGCGGTGTCCGCCTCGTCCTTGAAGCTCAGGCCCGCGACGCCGGCTGGCGTCACGATGCTGGGCGTGCCCTTGAGCGTCATGCCGATGAACGCCACCTTGACCGTGGCGCCATCCTTGGTGAAAGTCTTCATGCCGGTGGCGGGAAACAGCGTGTTGCCGTCGCTCTTCACGGTGTTGGCCGCCAGGAAGCCGAAGTTCGCGCCCGGAAAGTTCTTGTTGACGCGGCACGGCTCGAGCGCGGTGTTCTTCGCGCAGCCGCCGTTCTTCATGCGCAGCAGCTCGGTCTGGCCCTTGTCGAACTCGTGGTTGCCGACCGCGTTGAAGTCGATCTTCATGGCGTTCACGGCTTCGATGGTCGACTCGTCGAGGAACAGCGCCGACACCAGCGGCGACGCGCCGATCATGTCGCCGGCCGACACCACCGCGTTGTTCGGGTTCTTCTCCTTGAGCGCGGCGATGGCCGAGGCCATGTAGGCAGCGCCGCCGGCGGGCACCGCCACCGTGCCGCCGCCCTTGGCGGGCGCTGAGATCGTCAGCTTCGGCGGCTCGAGGTTGCCGTGCAGGTCGTTGAAGGCAATGAGCTTGACGTCCACCGTGCCGGGCACGGCAGGTGCGGGAGCCGGAGGGTTGGACGCCGTGGGCGGGGGCAGCGGCAGGACGCTGTTCGAATTGTTGCTGCCGCCGCAGGCGGTCAGCGTGGCAAGAACGACGCTCGCCAAGGCGAGCTGTTTCAATGATGGTTGCATGGCACCTCTCCTCTGTTTTGAATGCAGCGGATGCTGGGCAAGGCGCATGACGGCGCCGTGAATCCCTTCGGTCTCGTTAAGGTTTCGAAATGAATCAGGGCAACTGAATCAAGCGAGCCGGAACGCCTGGGCCAAAGGCCGCTTGCAACAGCGACAGGGCCTGCGCGCTGCGCGCATCGGCGAGTGACTGCACCGCGAGCCGTGCCTCGGCAGGACGCCGCTGCAGGTGCCAGCCTTCCTGCCCTAAGCGGATGAGTTGCGCGAGCGCCGCCGGGTCGGCCACGACCAGTCCGGTGGGCGTGATGTCGAGCCAGTCGGTCACCTGATCGGTTTCGCCGCCCAGTCGCGCGGCCGCACCTTGCGCCAACGCTTGCTGCGTGGCCACGTCGCGCACCTTGCCCTGCAGCACGATGCCGCCGCCGTGCCAGCGGATTTCGAGCAGCGGTGCGGATGCGGCCTCGCTTGCGCCAACAGTTTTTTCGGTTGCGGGGTTCCACGCGACAAACACGACCGCTGCGGCAGCCAGCAGCCCGGCGGTCAGCACTGCGACGATACGAAGTGGCTTCATCGCACTTTCTCGACTCTTCTATCAACAAGAAAATTTGGAAAACGGGCGCGAGCGTGCCATGCGGCGCATGACGCCGATATGACCAGTTGTGCAAACGGCAGTCAGGCCTACAAGATTCGCCGCGCTGCGATGACCCCGCCGCGACGCAAGCGCTGTAAGCTGGCAAATCCGCCACCCTAGCCCGAGGAATGCCCACATGCCAGCGAACGCGAAAGTCACCGGAGATGTCGAATACAGGGCCGGCGACGGACCCTTGATCCTGATTCCCCAGGGGCCGATCGAGGTCCTGCTGGCGCCCGACAGCGCTGTGCTGAGCTGGGGCGACGGCGGTAGCGCCCAGACCACGGCGATTCCGATTGCCGAGTACCAGCGCTATCTGGACGAAGGCGTGATCGAGCCCGATTGAGCTAAGCCTATGTAAGGCAGCGCCCATGAGCGCTGCCTTTCGCGACCTTCAAGCGCCCTCCTCGCCGACGCGCCTTCTGTTGCGCGTCGCATCCCATCACCTGACCTCGTCCAAATCCGCAGAGAAGGCACATCTCCAAGGATTCAAGCAGAGCGTGCCCTGAACGGGCTTTCGTTCGACCGTGCTTTTCATTTCGGCCCCTGGATCTCCATGCGGCCCGCAACTGAAACAACAGTAAACAAAGACCGCTTACGCGGACTTTCGCCCCCTCCCCATCTCCTGGTACCGGCCTTTCATTCCGGGAAAACGGCCCGGAATGCTCAAGGCGCTTCTGATATGCCGTGAAGTTTTTCGCATCTACCTTTGAAATTGATCGCGTCAACTTTTCAGGGCATTTTCAAATAATTGCCATCAATTGCAATAAACATGCAATTAATAATCAGGGGCGCACACACAGCCTCCCAAATTTCGTGAACTTTTTCACGAACATTTAAAAATAAACACCCGAAAGAGCAATTCGAGCAGTAGAAATTTTCATCAGCCTTTGGTCGATGAAATATTCCAAACGCAATGTAAACCATTACATTGCGCTGTCCGAATGATCCTGATGGGGTGTGCCGCGGCACCTCCACTGGCATCCCATTGATGAAACAGCGAGGTTGAAGTGCCTTCGTCAAATTCTTGCGGCCGTGTATTGCGCTACGAAAGTACGACACAAGGAAAGAGCTCGAGAACTGCGCGGCGGCCATTGCACGCCCTGTGCCCAGCGCTTCGAGCCCCCTCCGTTCAGGCCAGACGTGGATCGGATGGCGTGTGCAATTGGAGCCATTGGCAGCGCCAATAAATTATCAATTCAAAAAATCAGATCGACAAATCCAAGAGTCGACAAATTTATCCATATTGATTTCTGGATTTCAATAAATCCCGAAGCCTCAATCAATTAAAAATCAGGGAATAAAAGATGTTTTCGCTGGAAGTAATTGCCAAGCGTGGTGGGAAAGTCAGCCAAATCCTGGTGAACGAGATTTCACTCAAGGCGGCCTCGGTTATCCGCATCGGCCTGTCGAATGACCGGATCAAAGGCATGCGCCGCGTCGGCAATGACCTGATCATTACCGCCGTTTCAGGCGAGGTCGTCACCGTTCATGATTTCTTCACGCCCTTCAATGGCCACAGCAGCAACCTTGTACTGAGCGACAACCAAGAGGGTCTGTGGCTGGCCGAAATCGGTGAAAACCAGGGCGATCTGGCCGTCGAATATTCGAATATCGACTCCATCGAGCCCTTGCTGCTGCACCAGGACTTCGATCTCGGCTTGCTGCCTTTTCTCGTCGGCGGTGGTTTGGCCGCAGGCGCGGCCTTCAGCGGTGGCGGCGGCGACAACCTGCAGTCCTTCCTCTTTTCCTCGCCCCCTCCGCAGACGCCGAGCAACAAGACGTCTCCAGCCGCCCCCACCGTCAATCCGACCAACGGCAGCCTGATCACGGGCATGGCCGAAGTCGGCTCCATGGTCACGATCAAGGACGACTCGGGCAACGTCATCGGCAGCGCCACTGTCGCGGCCGACGGCGCGTACAGCATCACGCCAACGGCTCCGCCGAAGGACGGCACGGTGCTGCACGTCGTTGCCACCGATGCAGCCGGCAACACGAGCCCTGAAACCACAGCCGCTGTCGACGGCAAGCCGCCTGTCATCGGCATCGCCATCGTCAACGACGCCAACAAGGACGGCTTCATCAACGCCAGCGAGAAAGGCGCCGATGTGACCGCGAAGATCACGCTCGTGTCGGGTGCGGCTGTGGGCGACGTCATCACTCTGGCTGCCGGCACGGTCTCGTCCAGCATCACGCTGACAGCGGCGGATGTCGCCAACGGTTTTGTCAACGCATCGTTTCCCAATCCGGTGGAAGGCGGCGCGATCAATGTCAGCGCGACGAGCCGCGACCTGGCCGGCAACGTCTCCATGCCAGTGACAACCGGAAGCGTCCGACTCGACACGACCGCACCGGGCGCGCCGGCCATCGGCGCAGCTTCGGACAACATGGGCCCAGTGCAGGGTCCGCTCGCCAGTGGCGGTGTCACCGACGACACCACGCCCACGCTCACCGGCAGCGGCGCGACGGCGGGCGATGTCATCAAGGTCTACGACAACGGCAGTGCCATCGGCAGCACGACGGTCAAGGCCGACGGCAGTTGGAGCTTCACGCCAGCCAGGCCGCTGGCAGAGGGCGCGCACCGTCTCACCACCACGGCCATCGACCCGGCAGGCAACGAAAGCAGGCCCTCGGCCGCCTTCACGGTCAACGTGGACACCACGCCGCCTGCGGCGCTGGATGCCTCCAGCATCCAGGTGCTGGACGACATCGGCGCTGTCCGAGGCCCCATTGCCGCTGGCGCACAAACCGACGACAGCAAGCCGGAATACATCGGCAAGACCGACCCCGCCCAGGTGTCGAGCATCAACGTCTACGACAACGGCAAGCTGATCGGCAGCACGGCAGTGAACGCCGACGGCAGCTGGCGCTTCACGCCCGCGCTGCCCCTGGCCACGGGCGCGCACAGTTTCACCGCGCAGGCCGTCGATGCAGCCGGCAACATCAGCGCGATCACACCCGCATCCACCTTCACGCTGCTGGGCGATGCCCCCGCCGCGCCGGCCATCACCGGCGTGAGCGACAACAAGGGCAGCATCACCGGCAACATCGCCAAGGACGCCAGCACCGACGACAACACCCCCACGCTGAGCGGCACCGGTACCGTCGGCACGGTCGTGACGGTGTACGCCGACGACGTGGCCGTCGGCTCGGCCAGCGTCGCCGCCAACGGCACGTGGAGCGTGACCACCAGCCCGCTGAGTGGCGATGGCGTCAAGAAGCTCAAGGCCATCGCAGTCGACGGCGCGGGGCAGGCAAGCCCGGCCACGGGTGACTACCCGATCGTGTTGGACACCACGGCGCCGACGAAACCGGCCACCGTCGTGGCCACGGACGATCAGGGCGCAGTCACCGGCGCGATCGCCGCCGGAGGCTCCACAGACGACGCCTCGCCCGCCTTC
This sequence comes from Variovorax paradoxus, assembly GCF_022009635.1. NCBI lineage: Bacteria > Pseudomonadati > Pseudomonadota > Betaproteobacteria > Burkholderiales > Comamonadaceae > Variovorax > Variovorax paradoxus. Next base: position 2,645,397 of record NZ_CP091716.1, on the reverse strand, counting down.
AGCGGCAGTGGCGCCAAGGCCGGCGACACCGTCAAGCTGTACGACGGCGCCACCCTCATCGGCAGCACCGCAGTCAATGCCGACGGCAGCTGGAGCCTCTCGCCCGAGAAGCCGCTGGGCCAGGGCGCGCACAGCATCACGCACACGCTCACCGATGCAGCGGGCAACACCAGTGCCGCCAGCGCCCCCCTGACCTTCACGGTCGACACATCGAATGTCGTCGTCAGCGTCGGCCATGCGGTCGATGACCAAGGCAGCAAGCAAGGCAACCTCGCCTCGGGCGCAGTCACCGACGACACCACGCCGACCCTCGTGGGCACGGCGACGGCCGGGGCCATCGTGACCGTCACGGAAAACTCGACCGTTGTCGGCTCCACCACGGCGGATGCCAACGGCAACTGGAGCCTCACGCTGCCAGCGCAGGCCGAAGGCGCGCACAAGTACACGGCCACCGCGGTCAACGCGGCCGGCACGAAGGGCGAAGCCTCCCTCTCGTTGACCATCGACACGACGGCGCCTAACGCTCCCGCCATCGGCAAGGCCACTGACGACGTCGGTTCGGTGCAAGGCCCGCTCACGAGCGGCAGCGCCACCGACGACACCACGCCCACGCTGACCGGCAGCGGCGCGACGCCGGGCGACGTCATCAAGGTCTACGACAACGCCAGCCCGATCGGCAGCACGACGGTGCAGCCCGACGGCAGCTGGAGCTTCACGCCGACCACACCGCTGACGGAAGGCCTCCATCGCCTCAGCACGTCGGCCGTCGATGCGGCGGGCAACGAAAGCCCGCGTTCGGGCGACTTCACGGTGAACGTGGACATCACGCCGCCCCCGCAGCTGAACGCTTCGCTGATCCAGGTGCTCGACGACGTGGGCGCCATTCAAGGCCCCATCGCCTCCGGCGCGCAGACCGACGACAGCAAGCCGACATACGCCGGGAAGGCCGACCCCGCGCAGGTGGCCAGCATCAACGTCTACGACAACGGCAAACTGATCGGCAGCACGGCCGTCAACGCCGACGGCACCTGGCGCTTCGAGCCCACATTGCCTCTGGACACCGGCCCGCACAGCCTCACCGCGCAGGCCGTCGATTCGGCCGGCAACGTCAGTGCCACCACGCCCGCCTCGACCTTCACACTGCTGGGCACCGCGCCCGCTGCACCGGCCATCACCGGCGTGAGCGACAACAGGGGCAGCGTGACCGGCAACATCGCCAAGGACGCCAGCACCGACGACAACACGCCGACGCTCAGCGGCACCGGCACCGTCGGCACGGTCGTGACCGTGTATGCCGACGGCGTGGCCGTCGGCTCGGCCAGCGTGGCCGCCAACGGCACCTGGAGCGTGACAACCAATCCGTTGGGCGCCGACGGCGTCAAGAACCTGAGCGCCGTCGCGGCCGACGGCGCGGGCCAGACCAGCGCCGCCACGGGCATCTACCCGATCGTGCTCGACACCACGCCACCTTCCACCCCGAGCATGATCGCGGCGGCGGACAAGGTCGGCGCGGTGCAAGGCCCGATCGTGTCCGGCGACACCACCGACGATGTCTCGCCCACCTTCAGCGGCAGCGGCGTCAAGGCCGGCGACACCGTCAGGTTGTACGACGGCGCCACCCTCATCGGCAGCGCCACGGTCGCGACCGACGGCGGCTGGAGCGTCACACCCGGCGCGCCGCTGGGCGCGGGGGCGCACAGCATCACGCAAACGGTCACCGACGCCGCCGGCAACACCAGCGCCGCCAGCGCACCGCTGACCTTCACGATCGACACCTCCGACGTCATCGTCAGCGTCCGGCAATCCCTGGAACGACCGCCAGCACGCGGGGCCAGGCAGATCGCCGGGCTCACCAACGACACCACGCCAACACTCGCCGGCAAGGCCACGGCCGGCGCGGTCGTGACAGTCACCGAGGGTGCTGCCGTTCTCGGCTCCGCCACGGCGGACGCGAACGGCAACTGGAGCCTCACGCTTTCGGAGCAGGCCGAGGGCGCGCACGAATACAAAGCCACCGCGGTAAACGCCGCCGGCACCACCGGTCAGGCCGTTCTCGGCCTGACCATCGACACGACGCCGCCCAAAATTCCTGCCATCGGCAACGCCACGGACGACGTGGGTGCGGTGCAGGGCCAATTGGTGAACGGAGGCGCAAGCGACGACACCACACCCACGCTCACCGGCAACGGCGCGACGGCGGGCGATGTCATCAAGATCTACGACAACGACAGCGCCATCGGCAGCACCACGGTCAAGGCCGATGGCAGCTGGAGCTTCACGCCGACCACGCCGCTGGCCGAAGGCACGCACAGGCTCACCGCCACGGCCATGGATCCCGTGGGCAACGAGAGCAAGCCGTCGAGCGACTTCGTGATCAACGTGGACACCATCGCGCCGGCCACGCCGGCGGCGGCAACCGGCTATGCCGACAACGTCGGCTCCGTCCAGAGCCCGACGAGTACCGCCAAGATCACCGACGACACCACGCCCGGCATCAACATCGGCACGGTGCCCACGGGCCTGACGCCATCGCTGTATGTCGATGGCACCAAGGTCGCCTCGACCTATGACCCGGTCGCAGGCACGCTGACGCCCAACGTTCCGCTCGCCGAAGGCTCGCACCAGATCGGCTACACGCTGACCGACGCCGCCGGCAACGAGAGCAAGCAGGCCCCCGCACTCTCCGTCATCGTCAACACGGTCGCTCTGCCCCCGCCGGGCGCGCCGACGGGCTATGCCGACAATGTCGGCACCATCCAGAGCCAGACGAGCACCGAGCCGACCACGGACGACACCACACCCGGACTCAACATCGGCACGGTGCCAGCCGGCTCGACGCCGTCTCTGTATGTGGACGACGTCAAAGTCGCCGCGACCTATGACCCGGCCCTCGGCACGCTGACGCCCGATGCTCCGCTCGCCGAAGGCACGCACCGCATCAGCTACACGCTGACCGACACGGCCGGCAACGAGAGCAAGCCGGCGCCGGCGCTCACCGTCACCGTCGACAAGACTGCCCCGGTCGCGCCAGCCGCACCGACGAGCTATGCCGACAACGTCGGCACCGTCCGGAACCCGGCCAGCACCGCCCCGACCACCGACGACACCATGCCCGGCCTCAACATCGGCACGGTGCCCGTAGGCACGACGCCCGCGCTGTATGTCGACGGCATCAAGTTCGCCGCAACCTATGACCCGGTCGCCGGCACGCTGACGCCGAATGCACCGCTGACCGAAGGCTCGCACCGGCTCAGCTACACGCTGACCGATGCGGCCGGCAACGAGAGCGCGCGTTCGGGCGCGCTCGCAGTCAACATGGACACCACGCCGCCCCCGGCGCTGGACGCCTCCGCGCTGCAAGTGCTGGACGACGTGGGCGCGACGCAGGGCCCTCTCGCTTCAGGCGCGCAGACCGACGACAGCAAGCCGACCTATGCAGGCAAGGCGGACCCCGCGCAAGTGGCGAGTGTGAATGTCTACGACAGCGGCGTGCTGCTGGGCAGCACGGAGGTCAATGCCGACGGCACCTGGCGCTTCACGCCCATGCTGCCACTGGCCACGGGCACGCACAGCCTCACCGCACGGGCCGTCGATGCGGCCGGCAACGTCAGCGCCATCACGCCGGCCTCGACCTTCACACTGCTAGGCGACGCACCTGCGGCCCCCGCCATCACCGGCGTGAGCGACGACAAGGGCAGCGTGACCGGCAGCATCGCCCAGAACGCCAGCACCGACGACAACACGCCCACACTCAGCGGCACCGGGACCGTCGGCACGGTCGTGACCGTGTACGCCGACGGCGTCGCCGTGGGCTCGACCAGCGTGGCCGCCAACGGCACCTGGAGCGTGACCACCAGTCCGCTGGGCAGTGATGGCGTCAAGAACCTCAAGGCCATTGCCGTCGATGGCGCTGGCCAGGCCAGCCCCGCTACCGGTGACTACCCGATCGTGCTGGACACCACCGCACCTGCTACGCCCACGACCGTGACAGCCACGGATGACCAAGGGGCTGTGACCGGGCCGATCGCCCCAGGCGGCTCCACCGACGACGCCTCGCCCGCCTTCAGCGGCAGCGGCGCCAAGGCCGGAGACGTCGTCAAGCTGTACGACGGCGCCGCGCTCATCGGCAGCACCGCGGTCAACGCCGACGGCACCTGGAGCCTTACGCCCAATAAGCCTCTGGCCCAGGGTGCGCACAGCATCACGCACACGCTCACCGACGCGGCGGGCAACACCAGCGCAGCCAGCGCCCCGCTGGCCTTCTCGGTCGACACCTCCGGTGTCGTCGTCAGCGTCGGCCATGCGGTGGACGATCAGGGCGGCAAGCAAGGCAACCTAGCTCCGGGCGCCGCCACCGACGACACCACGCCCACGCTCGTAGGCACGGCAACGGCCGGTGCTGTCGTGACCATCACGGAGAACTCGACTGTTCTGGGCTCCACCACAGCGGACGCCAACGGCAACTGGAGCCTCATGCTGCCGGCGCAATCGGAAGGTGCGCACAAGTACACCGCCACCGCGGTGAACGCGGCCGGCACCAAGGGCGAAGCTTCGATCTCTATGATCGTCGACACGACCGCGCCGAACGTACCTACCATCGGCAAAGCCACGGACGACGTCGGCTCGGTGCAAGGCCCGCTCACCACCGGCGGCGCCAGCGACGACACCACGCCCACCCTCTCCGGCGAAGGCGCAACGCCCGGCGATGTCATCAAGATCTACGACAACGCCAGCCCCATCGGCAGCACCACGGTCAAGCCCGACGGCACCTGGAGCTTCACCCCGACCACGCCGCTGGCCGAAGGTGCGCACCAGCTCACCGCCACCGCCATCGACCCCGTGGGCAACGAGAGCAAGCCCTCGGGCTCCTTCGTCGTCAACGTCGACACGACACCACCACCCACTCCGTCAGCTGCAACGGGCTATGCCGACAACGTCGGCTCCGTCCAGAGCCCGACGAGCACCGCCAAGATCACCGACGACACCACGCCAGCACTGAATATCGGCGCGGTACCCGCTGGCCTCACGCCATCGCTGTATGTCGATGGCAACAAGGTCGCCTCGACCTATGACCCGGTCGCCGGCACGCTGACGCCCAACGTTCCGCTCGCCGAAGGCGCGCACCAGATCGGCTACACGCTGACCGACACCGCCGGCAACGAAAGCAAGCAGGCGCCCGCGCTCGCCGTCGCCATCAACACGAACGCTCCATCCACGCCGACTGCGGCAACTGGCTACGCAGACAACGTCGGCGCCATCCAGAGCCCGAACAGCAGCGCCTCGACGACCGACGACACCACACCAGGCATCAACATCGGCACGGTACCGAGCGGCCTCACGCCTTCGCTGTATGTCGACGGCGCCAAGATCGCCTCGACCTATGACCCGGCCACCGGCACGCTCACGCCGAGCACGGCATTGCCCGAAGGCAAGCACCGGATCAGCTACACGCTGACCGACGCGGCGGGCAACGAGAGCAAGCAGGCTCCGGCACTCGCCGTCATTGTCGACAAGAGCGCGCCGGCCGTCCCGGCCATCGGCTCCGCATCCGACAACATGGGCTCGGTGCAGGGCCCTCTTGCGAGCGGTGGTGTCACCGACGACACCACGCCCACGCTGACCGGCAGCGGCGCAACGCCGGGCGACGTCATCAAGGTCTACGACAACGCCAGCCCCATCGGCAGCACCACGGTGCAGCCAGACGGCACCTGGAGCTTCACCCCGACCACGCCGCTGGCCGAAGGCTCGCATCGGCTCACCACCACGGCCGTCGACCCGGCCGGTAACGAGAGCCCGCCCTCCGGTGCCTTCACGGTCAACGTCGACACCACGGCGCCCGCGGCCCTGGACGCATCCAAGATCCAGGTACTCGACGACGTGGGCACAGTGCAAGGCCCCATCGCTTCCGGCGCGCAGACCGACGACAGCAAGCCGGAATACACCGGCAAGGCCGATCCCGCGCAAGTCTCGAGCATCAACGTCTACGACAACGGCAAACTGATCGGCAGCACGGCCGTCAACGCCGACGGCACGTGGCGCTTCACGCCCGCGCTGCCCCTGGCCACCGGCCCGCACAGCCTCACCGCGCAGGCTGTCGATGCGGCCGGCAACGTCAGCGCCATCACGCCGGCATCCACCTTCACCCTGCTGGGTGACGCACCTGCGGCTCCCGCCATCACCGGCGTGAGCGATGACAAGGGCAGCGTGACCGGCAGCATCGCCCAGAACGCCAGCACCGACGACAGCACGCCCACGCTCAGTGGTACCGGCACCGTCGGCACGGTCGTGACCGTGTACGCCGACGGCGTGGCCGTCGGTTCGACCAGCGTGGCCGCCAACGGCACATGGAGCGTGACCACCAGCCCGCTGGGCGCCGACGGCGTCAAGAACCTGAGCGCCATCGCAGTCGACGGCGCGGGTCAGGCCAGCCCGGCCACGGGTGCCTATCCGATCGTGCTCGACACCATGCCACCGGCCACGCCGGGCACGGTCGTGGCCACGGACGACCAGGGCGCCGTTACCGGCACGATCCCGGCCGGTGGTTCCACCGACGACGCCTCGCCCACTTTCAGCGGCAGCGGTGCCGAGGCGGGCGACATCGTCAAGATGTACGACGGCGCCACCCTCGTCGGCAGCGCTGCTGTAACGAGCGATGGCAAGTGGAGCCTCGCTCTCAGCACGCCGCTGGGCGATGGCGCACACAGCATCACGCACACGCTCACCGACGCCGCAGGCAATACCAGCGCAGCCAGTGCGCCTCTTGCGTTCACGGTCGACACCTCCGGCGTCGTCGTCAGCGTCGGCCATGCGGTGGACGACCAGGGCAGCAAGCAAGGCAATCTCGCCCCGGGCGCCGTCACCGACGACACCACGCCGACCCTCGTAGGCAAGGCCACGACCGGCGCCATCGTGACCGTCACGGAGAACTCGACGGTTCTGGGCTCCACCACGGCAGACGCCAACGGCAACTGGAGTCTCACACTGCCGGCGCAATCCGAAGGCGCACACAAGTACACCGCCACAGCGGTGAACGCGGCAGGCACCAAGGGCGAGGCTTCGATCTCGCTGACCGTCGACACGACCGCACCGAACGTGCCCGTCATTGGCAAGGCCACGGACGACGTCGGCTCGGTGCAAGGCCCGCTCACCACCGGCGGCGCCAGCGACGACACCACGCCCACACTCTCCGGTGAGGGCGCAACGCCCGGCGATGTCATCAAGGTCTACGACAACACCAGCCCCATCGGCAGCACCACGGTCAAGCCCGACGGCAGCTGGAGCTTCACGCCGACCACGCCGCTGGCCGAAGGCGCTCACCAGCTCACCGCCACCGCCATCGACCCCGTGGGCAATGAAAGCCCGCGTTCTGGCGTCTTCGTCGTGAATGTCGACACCACCGCTCCAGCCACCCCCACCGCGGCAACCGGTTATGCCGATAACGTCGGCTCCGTCCAGAGCCCGACGAGCACCGCCAAGGTCACCGACGACACCACACCCGGCATCAACATCGGCACCGTGCCCGCGGGCCTGACGCCCTCGCTGTATGTCGATGGCACCAAGGTCGCCGCGACCTATGACCCGGTCGCAGGCACGCTGACGCCGAACACGCCGCTGGCCGAAGGCGCGCACCAGATCGGCTACACGCTGACCGACGCCGCCGGCAACGAGAGCAAGCAGGCCCCCGCGCTCTCCGTCACCGTCAACACGATCGCCGTGCCGCCTCCTGCCGCGCCAACGGGCTATGCCGACAACGTCGGCACGATTCAGAGCACGGCCAGTACCGCGTCGACCACCGACGATGCCACGCCGGGCTTCAACATCGGAAAGGTGCCGAGCGGCCTGACGCCGTCTCTTTATGTGGACGACATCAAGGTCGCAGCGACCTATGACCCCGTCACCAGCACGCTGACACCGACCACCGCGCTGACTGAGGGCGAGCACCGGATCAGCTACACGCTGACCGATGCGGCGGGCAACGAGAGCAAGCAGACTCCGGCACTCACCGTGACGGTCGACCAGACCGCTCCGGCAGCACCGTCGACTCCGACGAGCTATGCCGACAACGCCGGCACCATCCAGAGCACGACGAGCACTGCAGCCATCACGGACGATGCCACGCCCGGCATCAACATCGGCAAGGTGGAGCCCGGCTCGAGACCGACGCTGTATGTGGACGGAGTCAAGGTTGCCGCGACCTACGACACGCTCAACGGCACGTTGACGCCGAACGCGCCCCTGACCGAAGGCACCCATCGCATCAGCTATACGCTCTCCGATGCGGCCGGCAACGAAAGCGCTCATTCAGGCGCACTGGTGATCAGCGTCGACACCACGGCGCCCGCGGCGCTGGACGCGTCGAAGATTCAGGTGCTGGACGACGTAGGCGCCGTGCAAGGCCAGCTCGCCTCCGGTGCGCAAACCGACGACAGCAAGCCGGAGTACGTCGGCAAGGCCGATCCCGCGCAGGTGGCCAGCGTCAATGTCTACGACAACGGCAAGCTGATCGGCAGCACGGCGGTCGCCGCCGACGGCACGTGGCGCTTCACGCCGGCGCTGCCGCTGGCTACCGGTCCGCACAGCCTCACCGCGGAGGCCGTCGATGCGGCCGGCAACGTCAGCGCCATCACGCCGGCCTCCACTTTCACCCTGCTAGGCGATCGGCCCGCAGCTCCGGCGATCACTGGTGTGAGCGACGACAAGGGCAGCGTGACCGGCAGCATCGCCCAGAACGCCAGCACCGACGACAACACGCCCACGCTCAGCGGCACCGGGACCGTCGGCACGGTCGTGACCGTGTATGCCGACGACGTGGCCGTGGGCTCGACCAGCGTGTCCGCCAACGGCACATGGAGCGTCACCACCAGCCCTCTGGGCGCTGACGGCCTCAAGAACCTCAAGGCCATCGCAGTCGACGGCGCGGGCCAGTCCAGCCCGGCCACGGGTCTCTACCCGATCGTGCTGGACACCACGGCACCGACGACACCGGCCACCGTTGTGGCCACGGACGACCAAGGGGCTGTGACCGGCTCGATACCGGCCGGCGGCTCCACCGACGACGCCTCGCCCGCCTTCAGCGGCAGCGGCGCCAAGGCCGGAGACGTCGTCAAGCTGTACGACGGCGCCGCGCTCATCGGCAGCACTGCGGTCAACGCCGACGGTACCTGGAGCCTCACGCCCGAGAAGCCTCTGGTCCAGGGAGCGCACAGCATCACGCACACGCTCACCGACGCGGCAGGCAACACCAGCGCAGCCAGCGCACCGCTGACCTTCACGGTCGACACCTCCGGCGTCGTCGTCAGCGTCAGCCACGCGGTGGACAACCAGGGCAGCAAGCAAGGCAACCTTGCTCCGGGGGCAGCCACGGACGACACCACGCCCACACTCGTGGGCACCGCAACGGCCGGCGCCATCGTGACCGTCACGGAGAACTCGACGGTTCTGGGCTCGACCACAGCAGACGCCAACGGCAACTGGAGCCTTACGCCGCCCGTGCAGGCAGAAGGTGCGCACAAGTACACCGCCACCGCGGTGAACGCGGCCGGCACCAAAGGCGAAGCCACTCTGGCCCTGAGCATCGACACGACCGCGCCGAGCGTGCCCACCATCGCCAAGGCCACGGACGACGTCGGCTCGGTGCAAGGCCCGCTCACGAGCGGCAGCGCCACCGACGACACCACCCCCACCCTCTCCGGCAGCGGCGCAACGCCCGGCGATGTCATCAAGGTCTACGACAACGGCAGTGCCATCGGCAGCACGACAGTGCAGCCCGACGGCAGCTGGAGCTTCACGCCGACCACGCCGCTGGCGGAAGGCGCGCACCAGCTCACCGCCACCGCCATCGACCCCGTGGGCAACGAGAGCAAGCCCTCAGGCTCCTACGTCGTCAACATCGACACCACGGCGCCCATCGACAAGGCCACGCTCAGCGCAATCGGCACCGACACCGGCACGAGCAACAGCGACTTCGTCACCAGCGACCGCACCCTCGTGGCAACGATCACGGTCGACGCGGCCATAGAGCCGGGCGCCACGGTGCAGATCTCGCTGGACAGCGGCAAGACCTGGAACAACGCCACGCTGGTCGGCGGCAACACTTACCAGTTCGACAACACGGCTGTCTCGCTCTCCGACGGCAGCCATACCGTCCTGACGCGCGTAGTGGACGCCGCGGGCAACGCGGGTGCGTCGAGTTCGCAAGTCGTGGTCATCGACACCAGCGCGCCAACCGCCGAAAACGCCGTGGCCATCACCGCCTACATCGACGACGTTGCACCCAACACCGGCGAATACGGCAGCGGCACCAGCACGAACGACACCACGCCCACGCTCAAGGGCACCGTCGCGGGCCTGAAGACCGGCGACGTCGTTCAGATCTACGAAGGCAACGTGTTGCTCGGCACGGCCACCGTGAGCGGCTCGGCCTGGACCTTCGCCACGCCGGCACTGACCGACGGCAGCGCACACAGTTACACGGCGGTGATCGCCGACGCCGCGGGCAACAAGGGCACGGCCTCGGCGGCCTTCTCGCTGACCGTGGACACCACCGCGCCGACGCAGGCCGTGACCATCGCCTCCTACACCGACGACATCGGCACGAACCGGGGCGACTTCGCCAGCGGCACGAACACCGACGACACGGCGCCTGTACTCAACGGCACGCTGAGCGCCGCCATCGGCGCGACGGACGTGGTGCGTATCTACGAAGGCACGACGCTGCTGGGCACCGCTACCGTCACCGGCACGAGCTGGACCTTCGCAGTACCGGCACTGGCCAGCGGCAGCACCCACGGCTACACGGCGGCAATCGCCGACGCGGCGGGCAACGTCGGCGCAGCCTCTCCGGTCTTCACGCTGACCGTGGACACCACGCCGCCGGCGCAGAACGTGACCATCGCCGCATACACCGACGACGTCGGCACCAACCGGGGCGACTTTGCCAGCGGCACCACCACCGACGACACGACGCCGGTGCTCCGCGGCACGCTGAGCGAAGCCATCGGCGCGACCGACGTGGTGCGCATCTACGAAGGCACGACGCTGCTCGGCACCGCCACGGTGACGGGCACGACCTGGACCTTCGCCACCCCGGCGCTGTCCAGCGGCAGCACCCACACCTACACCGCAGTGGTGGCCGATGCGGCGGGCAATCAGGGTGCGAGTTCGAGCGGATTCACGCTGACCGTGAGCACGTCCGCACCGGCACAGACGACGAGCATCACCGCATACACCGACAACGTCGGCACCAACCAGGGCGACTTCGCCAGCGGCACGAGCACGGACGACACCACGCCGGTGCTTCGCGGAGAACTGAGCGCGGCCATCGGAGCCGCCGACACGGTGCGCATCTACGAAGGCACCACGCTGCTGGGCACCGCCACGGTGACCGGCACGCGCTGGAGCTTCGCCACGCCCACGCTGGCCGACGGCAGCACCCACACCTACACGGCAGTGGTCACGGACGCGGCCGGCAACGAGGGCGTGCCCTCCTCCCGCTTCACACTGACGGTCGACACGACCGCGCCGACGCAGACCGTGGCCATCACGAGCTACCTGGACAACCAGGACCCGCAGCAAGGCACCTTCACGTCCGGCAGCACGACCAACGACACCACGCCGCAGCTCAACGGCACGCTCGCCGGCACGCTGGGCACGGGCGAGGTGGTGGCGGTGTACCGCGACGGCGTCCGCCTCGGCGCCGCCACCATGACGGGCGCCGCGACGTGGACTTTCCAGGACACCGGCCTTGTCAACGGCACCGGCTACAGCTACACCGCCCGCGTCGAGGATGCGGCGGGCAACCGGGGTGCCGCTTCGGCGGCCTTCACGCTCACCATCGACCAGACCTCGCCTCCGGCAGGTCTGGTGATCGACGGCGCCATGGACGACGTCGATCCGGTTACCGGCCCCATCATCTCGGGCAGCACGACCAACGACGCCCGCCCCGAACTGAAGGGCGCGGGAGCCGAGCCGAACGGCACCGTCAGGATCTATGACAACAGCATGCTGATCGGCTCCACGACGGCGGACAGCACCGGCAAATGGAACTTCACGCCAGCAGCCGGCAAGGAACTGGCCGAGGGCCCGCACAGACTGACGGCGAGCAGCCTCGACGCGGCCGGCAACGAGGGGCCGCAATCGGCGCCCCTGAGCTTCACGGTCGACACCGTGGCTCCCTCCACGGCACCGTCCATCGACAGCATCATGGACGAGACCGCACCGGTCACCGGTCCGATCACCGCGGGCGGCACGACCAACGAAACCCGCCCCGCGCTGAAGGGTGCGGGAGCGGAGCCCAACGGCACGGTCAGGGTCTACGACAACGGCACGCTGATCGGCTCCGCGACCGCCGACGGTACGGGCAAGTGGAGCTTCACGCCGACGGCCGGCAAGGAGCTGGCCAACGGCCCGCACAGCCTGACCACGAGCAGTGTGGACGCCGCCGGCAACGAAGGTCCGAAGTCGACACCGCTGACATTCACGGTCGACACCGTGGCGCCGCCCGTGGCCACCCTGAGCCTGGGCAACTACTCGGACAGCTTCCCCGCGGCGGGCACGTTGGCGGCCAACCAGTCGTCCGACCACAACAGCACCGACAACACTTTCGATCTCGTGTTGATCGGCGCCGATGCCTCTGCCGCAAGCTATGAGGTGTCGACCGACGGCGGGACGAGCTGGAAGACGACGACGGCCGCGCAAAGCAACCTGTCCGACGGCAAATACCTTTTCCGCGCGACTCTCACCGATGCGGCCGGCAACAGCACGGCCGCGGCCAACGTCATCGAGGTGACCGTGGACCGGACCAGCCCCGCGCTCGATCTGCAGCGCGTCGGCGGCTCGCTGGTTGCAGGCAAGGCGGAAGCCGGAGCGCTGGTCGCGATCGACGTGGGCAACGACGGATCTATTGAGGTAAGCGTCACCGCCGATGCCAACGGCAACTGGACCTGGACGCCGTCAACGCCCATTGCGGCCAACACGACCGTCTCCGCCGTGGCCTACGACCTCGCCGGCAATGCGTCAAGCAAGGGTTCGCAAGCCGCCGACACGACGCCACCCGTGGTCACCATCCAGAAGACCGATGGCAACCGCTTCTCGGGAACGACCTCGGACGCCGACACGCCGATGGTTTCGCCCACCGCGACGAAGCCGATCACCGTGACGCTCAGTGTCGACAAGAACGCCGACGGCGTGATCGACTACGTGCTCCCGTTCACGGCCACGGTCACCGCCGACGGTGCATGGAGCATCGACGCGTCGGCCGCTCCGGTGAATATCGGCGCGATCGTTACCGCCGTGGCTCAGGACTACAACGGCAACCGCTCGGCGCCGGCAACAGTGACCGTGGGCGGCGGCACGAGCAAGATTTCCGGCAGCGCCAGCAATGACAACTTCGGCTATGACGTTCAGGCCATCGGCGACTTCAACGGCGACGGCTACAACGATTTCGCGGTCGTGGCACCACATGGCTCGGCAGCCGCTCGCGCCGCGAACAAATGGAGCGTCAACATTCTTTACGGCAGCAAGCAAGGGTTGCCGGACCTGAGCGATGTTTCAAACCTGCCCGGGACCGACGGACTGAAGATATTCACGTCGGGGGATATCTCCGACTCCAACATCCTGACCGCCGTCCAGGGCTATGGTGACGTCAATGGCGATGGCTACTCGGACGTGATCCTCTACGACGACAACCTCAACAGCGCCTGGGTCATCTTCGGGAGGTCTTCCGAGAGTGCCGGTTCTGCGCCGGTGAACGTGGATGTCCGCACCATCATTTCGTCCGGCGGTAACAGCGACGGCGTTGCCATCGTGCAGCGCGAGGGCGGATCGACCTGGTTCGGCGCGGGCGGCGCGCTCGTGGACGTGAACGGCGACGGGTATGCCGACATCATCATGCAGGACTGGCAGCGGGGCACCGGCTCCTCGGGCACGGCCATCCTCTACGGCCACGCCGGAGCGGCGGGCTCGGCAGACTGGGGCAACTACTACGTCGGCTTCACCGGATCGAGTCCGGCGAGCTATGTCTCGGACAGCCGTAACTCGTCAGTGGAAAGCTCACGGCCACACACAGTCATCTACAACGACAACACGAACGGCTATCCCGACAACGTGATGAACATCGGGGACATCAACGGCGATGGCTACTCCGACTTCGCCTACAGCATGTACAACGCCCGTAATCCCGTCGGCAACATCGAAAATGCTGGCGCCATCCAGGTGATCTACGGCACGGCGAGAGGTTTCCCGCAGGACTACAGCCTGCAGACCGACTACGTGAACATCACCAATGGCTTCCGCGTCTATGGCGAGGAGCGAAACCAGTACCTGGGCACCTACATCGACCCGGAGCCATACGGGTATCTGTCGAATACCGGCATGCCCATCTCCTCGGGTGACGTCAATGGGGACGGCATCGCGGACATGATCATCGGTTCGCCGCAATTCGGGCCCGACGCGGGAGAGCAGAAGGGACCGGGCCGCGTCTATGTTGTTTACGGCAAGGTCGGCGGCGCGACCTCCAACCTCAACCTCGCCAGCCTCTCGGCTTCCGACGGCTTCGTCATCACCGCATCGGACAGCACGCCCGATGCAATGTTCGGCAACGGGACCTCGGTGGGCGACTTCAACGGCGACGGCATCGACGACATCGCCATCGGCGCACCGCTGGCCGATGTGAAAGGCATGGTGAACAACGGCGCGGTCTATATCGTGTACGGCCAGCAAGGCGGCTATTCCGGCACCATGAGTGTCGCGGCCACCTACTGGGGCGACAAGTCGGCGAACAGCGGCAACCTGACATACGGCCAGAACGGCAGCGCGAGCTCCGGATCGATGCTCGGCGTGAACGTGGCGCTGTCCGACCTGAACGGCGACGGCCAAGCCGACCTGGCACTCGGTTCCTCCTATCGCGGCACGACGGGAGCGCCGGCCGCGGGCTACCTGGAGGTGGTCTATTCCAGCGCATTCAATTTCACCAACCTGCTGACCGTTGGCGACGACGTCATTGCGGCAACGGCCGGTAGGGACAGGCTCTCCGGCGGCGCAGGCAACGACACCATCACCGGCGTGCGGGCGGGTGACAGCGCGTATGGCGGCGCGGGGAACGACAGCATCCGCATCAACGAGATCACGGGCGTGGTCCGCGTGGATGGTGGCCTGGGCATCGACACGCTGGTGGTCGACGGTTCGCACATCACGCTCGACCTGCCGCGGCTCGGCCTTAAAGTGCAGGGCTTCGAGAACTTCGACCTGGGCACTGGTGCCGGCAACACGGGCAACGTCCTGAAGTTGCGACTCTCCGACGTTCTCAACCAGCAGAGCAGCACAGGCGCCGGCCACGGCACGGGCCAAGGCCACCTGCGCGTGACCGGCGACGCCGGCGACACGGTGCAGTTGCACCAGGAAGCGGGCCGCTGGAGCAGCACGGGAGCCACGAGCATCGGCGGAGTGAACTACACCGTCTATCACAACAGCGCGCTGCCGACGACCAACACGCTGGGTGACGTCTGGGTGCAGCAAGGTGTGAAGGTCGTGTTGAACTCGAGCGACAACCGGGCCGCGCCCACGCTCAGCCAGACGGTGGTGATCGCGAACTACACCGACAACCAGGACCCGCAGCAAGGTACCTTCGCTTCGGGCACCATGACCAACGACTCGACGCCGCAGCTCAACGGTACGCTCGCTGGCTCCCTGGGCTTGGGCGAGGTCGTAGTGGTCTATCGCGACGACATCCGCCTCGGCACCGCCACCATGACCGGGGCTTCGACCTGGACCTTCCAGGACGCGAGTCTGGCCGACGGTATCACTTATGCCTATACCGCCCGCGTCGAAGACGGGCGGGGCAACCTGGGTGCTACTTCCGGCGCCTTGGTGCTCACTGTCGACCAGACGGCGCCCACCGCTCAGCCTTCGGTCGATGGTGCCATAGACGACGTGGCGCCCATCACCGGGTCGATCACGCCGGGCAGCACGACAAACGATGCCCGCCCCGATTTCACGGGTTCCGGCGCGGAGCCGAACGGCACCGTCAGGATCTACGACAACGGCGTGCTGATCGGCTCCGCGACGGCCGACAGCGCGGGCAAGTGGAGCTTCACACCGCCGGTCGGCAAGGAACTGGCCAATGGCGCACACAGCCTGACGGCGAGCAATGCCGACGCGGCCGGCAACGAAGGCCCGCAATCGAACCCGCTGGCCTTCAAGGTCGACACCGCCATGCCCAGCATGACCGCAGCCATCACCGGCTACATCGACGATGCAGGCCCGGCCAAGGGGCCCTTCGGCAACGGCACCACGACTGACGACGCCGATCCGGTGCTCGCCGGCTCACTGACAGCGCCGCTCAGCCTCGGCCAGGTCGTGCGCATCTATGAAGGCTCGACGCTGCTGGGCACCGCCACGGTCAACGGCACTGCCTGGACCTACGACCTCGGCGTTCTCGCGGACGGCTCGACCCATACCTATCGGGCCGCCGTGGCCAGTGCCGCGGGCAGCGAGGGCACGATGTCGAGCAGCTTCAGCCTGACCGTCGACTACGCCCTCACGGTCAACCGCCAGACGACCGTCGACACCACGCCGCTGGTCACCGGCTCCATGCCCTTCAAGCTGGCCAACGGCCAGTACATCGAGGTCACCATCGCCGGCAAGACCTACAGCTCGGCCAATGGCGCGGTGGTCGTCGATTCGACGCACAGCACCTGGTATGTGCAAGTGCCGTCAGCCGTCGACCTTGGGACCTACGACGTCAGGGCTGTGGTCAAGAATGCTGCCGGCGTGCAGATGTCAACCGACGACACCGCAGGCGAGCTGATCGTCTCCGCGGCACCGACGGTGACGGTCGGATCCGCCGCCAGCGATCCGAACCAGAAGGCGACCGCCTACACGCTCGGTGAGAACGGCATGTGGCGCATCCACACCAACCAGACGATGCTGGATGCCAACGGAACCGACAGCGCCTCGCTGGGCAGCTTCGGGCAGACCAAGCTGACGAGCAATTCCCCTACCG
This sequence comes from Variovorax paradoxus, assembly GCF_022009635.1. NCBI lineage: Bacteria > Pseudomonadati > Pseudomonadota > Betaproteobacteria > Burkholderiales > Comamonadaceae > Variovorax > Variovorax paradoxus. The sequence continues at coordinate 2,628,398 of NZ_CP091716.1, read as the reverse complement.
ACAATCCGGCATACGTGGGGCCTAACTATGTCCAGAACGCCACATTCATGGACTTCAACCGCGATGGGCACATGGATCTGTTCGCGGAAGACAGCACCTACGACGATGGCCAGCAGGCCTTCCTCTTCAATGGCAGCAAATACAAGGCTGTGCAGGTTGGCGGATCGACTGTGACCAGAGGCACTGACAAGGAGGACGGAGACAAGCTCACGGCGGATAGCGCGAACACGTACAGCTGGTTCGGTGGCGTGGTGGCCTTCGACAAGACCGGCGACGGCCTCGTCGACCTGGCCTATGGTGACCAGACGCCAAACGACGCCATAAGCGGAGGAGGATACGACTCCCAGATCGTGCTCAACACGGACGGAAAAATCCTCGGCATGGTCAAGGACGGTGCCTACACGGAAGACGTGGCAGCGACCTATGGTGCATCGGCCCCAACCAACGCCGGCAATGCCACTTTCGACATGGAACTGTCAGGCGTCGATCTGAATAACGACGGCAAGGTCGACCTCGTCTATCACGCGACGGCGGGTTTGACGAAGATGGGAGGTCCAGCCAACAAACCCTTTGTCGAACCCTACAGCAGCGATGCGTATCGGCTGGTCGTCGCGACCAACAAGGGCGACGGTACCTGGGAGAACACGCAGATCATAGAAAAGACTTTCCAGCGCCTCGACGATGACCCGTACTCCGGCAACGGCGTCTCCATGACCTGGTCCGATTTCAACGGCGACGGCTACATGGATCTGTTCATGGGCCGCGGCTACGGGGCAACCCCCAACGAGCAGTATCAGAGCCGTATCTTGTTCAACGATGGCCACGGTCGTCTTGGGATGATTCGCCTGAAGGACAAACAAACGGTCGGAGAGAAGCCGTCGGGCATGTACCTCCTTGGCGATCTTTTGCAAGGCGGTGCCTCGCTCGCGGTGGACTGGAACGGCGACGGCAAGATGGACGTCATCGAGCTGCCAGGTTTCGGCACCGGCGGCGGCATGACGAAAGACGGCAATAGAGGACCGATCAACCTCTACACGAACAACAGTTCGGGAACTGATATCGATTTCGTCACGACCAATCTGCTTGGGGGGACGGAAGAGATCGGCGTCTGGAACCATCGCCTCGAGACCGACGATGCCGTCACCGGCGCCGTTGCCGCCGACATCGACTGGGACGGCGACCGCGACCTGCTGGCGTTCACCCAGAAAGGCAACACCCGCTTCATCACCAATACCACCACGGTGGCAGACGGCACGTCGCTGCACTTCCGCATCCTCGATGCGGAAGGCATCAACGCGCTGTATGGCAACACCGTGCAACTGTTCGACTCGTCGGGCAAGCTGGTGTCCACCCAGATCATCAATCCGCAGTCCGGCAACCAGACCAACGACAGTTCCGCGATCGTCGACTTCTACGGGCTCGATCCGAGAGAGACTTACACGCTGGCAATCCTGCGCATTGCCAACGGACAGGCAGCCGATGTGGGTGGTCTGGCCAAGCTCGGCGGCAACGCCATCGAACAGGTCAATGCCGCATGGACCGGCCTGAAGGCCGGCGAGGCGAACCACGCCTTTGTGCTGACCACCGAATCCGGGACCAACGTCGCCAATGCCAACATCGCCAACGGCATCGTCGGCACCGGCTACAACGACACCTTCTTCGCCACCCAAGGCAATGACAAGTACGAAGGTGGCGGCGGCACAGTGATGGTGTCCGGCGTCAAGGCCTGGAGCAATACCGGCGGCCTGGACATCGTCGACTACAAACTGGCCGACAACACGTCGCTCACCATCGACCTGAGCAACACCGGCGCGCAGAACACCGGCTTCGGCACGGCGACCTTCAGGAACATCGAAGGCCTGGCGGGTAGTAACGGTGCGGACACCTTCACCGACAACGCGGCGGACAACCAGTTCGAGGGGCGTGGCGGCAACGACACCTTCAACCTCACGGGTGGCGGCAGGGACACGCTGCTCTACAAGCTGCTTTCGGCCAGCGACGCCACCGGCGGCAATGGCGCGGACACGGTCAATGGGTTCGAGGTTGGAACCGTCGAGGCCACGCCCAATGCGGACCGCATCGATCTGAAGGAACTGCTGGTGGGCTACACCGCCGACGCCGACGGGGCCGCGCGCTACATCAACGGCGTTGCCGTCATCGATTCGGGGGATGCCATCGGCAACTACCTGAGCGTGACGGTCAGCGGCGGCAACACGACTTTGAGCATCGACCGTGACGGGTCGGGCGGTGCGTATTCGTCAACGACGCTTATCACCCTCAATGGCGTGACCACCGACCTCGCCACGCTGCTGGCCAACCACCAGCTCGTGCTGGTCTGACGGGCGTCCCGACGAAAAGACATATACCTATGCTCAATCTTCGAGGAATCTCGCGCGCCGTCGTCATCGGCGGCGGAACCGCAGGCTGGTTCGCAGCCCTGACCCTGCGCCGCATGTTCTCGTCGCAAGTCGAGATCCGGGTGATCGAGTCGCCAGACATCGGCATCGTCGGTGTGGGAGAAGGCGGCCTGCTCAATCTGGTCGACGCGCTGCGCCGCAATGGCATCGACCTCGACGAGTTCGTGCGGGAGACCGGCGCGGCCTTCAAACTGGGCTTTTCCTACGAAGGCTGGCGCACCGGCGCCGAGGACGACCGTTATTACCACCTCTTCGGTCGGCCCGGGCTGCCGGAAACCGATTGGGTCGAGCGCGGCTTCCATCCGCTGTTCTCCGGCATGGTGCACGAGGGCATCGAGCTGCACCGCTACATACCCGGCTTTGCCGAGATTGCATCGAACGCAACCCAGCAAGAGGCGGCGGCCATGCTCCGGCACGGGCCGGTCTCGGGACTGTCGGCGTCCTTTCATTTCGACAGCCACAAGCTGGCGGACTATCTGCGTCGCGTGGCCGTCTCGCGCGGCGTGGTGCACCAGCAAGCCCGGGTCGAGGAACTGGTGTGCGACGAGCAGCGCCTGGCACGCAGCCTGAGGCTCGACAACGGCGAAAGCATCGACCTGGACCTGCTGATCGACGCTTCCGGCCTGGCGCGCCTGGGCATCGGCAAGAAGCTCGGTGTTCGCTGGCGTTCTTTCTCCGAGCACCTGCTGCTCGACCGCGCCGTACCCTTTCACATGCCGCATCCGCAGCCCAATCCTTCGCTGGTTACGCGCGCGATCGCGATGCCGGCAGGCTGGATGTGGCAGATCCCACTGGTCGAGCGTGTCGGCGCGGGCTATGTCTTCAGCAGCGCGCACACCGACGAAACCCAGGTCATCGACGAAATCCATCGCCGCATCGGCCCGAAGGTCGAGCCGATGCGCACGCTGCGCTTCGAGCCCGGCCACTTCGAGCAGGTGTGGGTCGGCAACATCATGGCCATTGGGCTGGCCTCGGGTTTCGTGGAGCCGCTCGAGGCAACCTCCATCGGCCAGATGCTGGAGCAGCTGCGCAATTTCGAGCGCATCGTCACCGCCAGCAACGGCGTGGTGTCGGGCTACCTGATCGAAGGCTTCAACGAAGCCAACGCGCGCTGCTGGTCAGGCATCCGCGACTTCCTGCGCATGCATTACGACTGCCCACGCCGCGACACCGCCTTCTGGCGTGACGTGGCCGCCCTGCCCTTGCCGCCCGGCTATGCCGAGCTCAAGCAGTGCTTCCAGCAACGCACGCCTCGGCTCATCGACGTGGAGAACTACGCCATGCACGGATGGCAGGGCATCTTCCACGTCATCAACTGGCTGTTCGTGGCGGCGCCGTTGGGCGTGGTGCCACCCGAAGCGGCCGCTTTCGAACTGGCGAGCCTCCCGGCCGTGAGCCGTCGGCGCGTGGCAACTCGCGTGTCCGAGCTGCGAAAGAGCTCAGTTCCTGGTTGAGTGAATGTCTCTCACGGACGCGAGCGTCGCGCTCTCCAGGCTGAAGCTGCAAAGCATCAGGTTCGTTTCAGCGAGCTTGACGATCTGCGCGGACGACATGTTGGAGAGGAGCGCCGCCAGATCTTTGCTGATGCCCAGGCGGCTCATGGCCACCGCGCCATCCTCTTTCACCAGTTTCTGCGCCAGAAGCATGTACGTCAGGTTGAAGTCGCCAATTTCTTTGTGCAACGTGCTGTCTACACCACTCAGGTTTTCAAGAGTCATCGAATTTCCTCCAGATCAGATGACGGAAAGCCGCGCGATACGACCTTCCAACGAGCGGCCGCAATTTCTGCGGCATAAGGGACGGGAATGCTGACGCTGTAGCTGTTGTTCCTGACAACGGCGTCGTAGCTGCAGACAGCGCGGCCGCCGGCGTCGTGGAGCGTCCAGCGGACGGGCGTGCCATCGGGCGCCACATGTGCGACTTCCATCGAAGGCGAGCCGATGTTGGCGCCCACGTGGGCATAGCGCGCGTCCACCGTCATCGGCACATGCGGCGGAAAGGGCTGGTTGCCGGGCAGATCGAACCACTCGTCGTGGGCGAGCATGTTGCGCGCGGCGACCTTCCAGACGCGATGACGCAGGAAGTGCTGGTCGGCGTAGCGCGACGAGAACGGCCGGCTCTTCAGATACGCGCGGATATCGCCCGCCATGTCCGTGAAGACACACCGGCACGCGCCCCACATGCCGGCCAGGATCAGTTCGGTGTGCGAGTGGTAGTCGCGCATGACATGAAACGCGCGGTCCGACGCGCACCATGCGCGCACCGCCGCCTGGTCGCGCGTGGACAAAAGCGAGTCGGCGTCGCGGAACTGCACGCGGTCGACACTGGCGTCATCGAGCGCAAGAAAGCGCCACAGCGTGCCCGGCAGATCTTGGCCGCCAACCGAATGCGCATCGATGACCGATGCACCAGCAGCCGCCAGGCGCTCGCACACCGCCGCGGGCACCGAGCCATCCACATAAAAACGGCATACCCACGCCGGGAAGAACTCGTGCGCAGCCCGCACGTTGAGCAGCGCCATCTCGCAGTAACGCGGGTCGCTGCCGAACAGGCTGAACGCGATGACGTTGCGCGCGCGGTTTCTTTCGTCGAAGCGCAGCAGCACGGGCGAATCGGCGGTGGCCGCCGGCGTTTCCCGTTCGGCCTCCAGCAGTTTCAGCTGGAGGGACATCGTGCCGTACTCCCGCACGTCGCCCCACTTGCCCAGTTGCCCCGCCGCTTCCGCCAGGCCGTCGTAGACGTTCGCGGTCTTCAGGTATTCGGCTGCGCCGCGATAGATGTCGTATGCCTGCATGGATCGGCCCAGGCGCAGGTGGCACAGCGCAACGTCGGCAAGCGGCTGCGGGCTGCGGGTGGCCTCCCAGGCCTGGGTCGCGAATTTCAGCGCCCGCATGAAGTCACCCTGTTCGAAGGCGCCGCGGAATTGTTGGCCCAGCATGTCCAGGGCTTGCTGGGTGACGGCGGGTCCGCGGCGCGGAATAGGCACTCTGTTCACATGTGCCTCTCAGCGCTCACGCAAGGCTTCGCCGGCCTTGTTCAGCGGCTTGAGCAGATAGTCCAGCACCGACTTGCTGCCCGTGCGGATGTCCACCGTGGCGATCATCCCGGGCACGATCGGAAAGCTCTGCCCATTCTTGTTCTTCAGGTGGTCGACATCGGTACGGATGTAGACGCGGTAGTAGTACACGTCGCGCTTCACGTCGTCCTGGATGGTGTCGGGCGAGATCGTCGTCACCTTGCCGGGCAGGTCGCCGAAGATGGCGTAGTCGTAGGCCGTTACCTTCACGGCCGCCTCCTGGCCCGGATGGATGAAGGCGACGTCGCGGGGCGAAATGCGGGCTTCCACCAGCAGCTTTTCGTCCAGCGGCACGATCACCATGAGCTTGCCGCCCGGCGGCAGTACGCCCCCCACCGTCGTCACCGCGATGTCCTTCACGATGCCGCGCACCGGCGACGCAAAGGTCAACCGTGTCAGCGAGTCGGAGCGCCCGCGCGTGACCGAGCGCTGGGCCTCGATCTCGGCATTCGCCTTGGCGAGGTCTTCGCGCGCCTTCACGTAGTACTGGCTCTTGAGGTCGGCCGCCTTGGTCTCGGCCTCGTTGATCTGGCGCTTCAGCCGCAGCACTTCGACGTCGCTCGCTGCGCCGCGCGCCACCAGCGGCTCGGTCAACGCGAGCTCGCGGCGCATCAGCGACAGCGCCTGCGTCACGCCCGAAAGACTGCTCGCGAGCTGCTCGCGGCGCGACTGGTAGAGCGCGGTCTCGGTGCGCACGAGGTCGGCGTCGGAGCTCACTTCGGGCGGAAACGCCAGCGGCGTGCCGCCGACTTCGGCCGTGAGGCGCGCCGACATCGCCAGCGCGGCACGCACGCGCGAAGCGCTCTCCTGCACGGTCGATTCGGTCTTCGTCCTGTCCAGTTGCGCGAGCACCTCTCCCTCATCGACGATGTCGCCTTCGCGCACCTTCAGGTCCACCAGGATGCCGCCTTCGAGCGATTGGATCATCTGCTCCCTGGAAGAAGGGACCACCTTGCCCGAGCCGGTCGACACCTCGTCGAGCTTGAACGACCACGCCCACGCCAGCAGCGCGAGCAGCAGCCCCGCGATGATCCACACGAGCAGCGATGCGCGCGGCAGCGGCGGCTCGGGCGGCGAATAGTAGGCGGCGGGCGCTGTCTTCGAGCGGCCTGTCTTCTGGACGGGAGATTTCCCACGTGGGGGCTGCGCGCCCGGCGCGAGACCGGCCGGCACGGCCATGCCGACCGCGGCTGGCGCCCGCACCCGTATTTTTTCAGGCGTTGCCATGGGAGAGCCTTCCAAGAACCTGGTCCTTCGAACCGTCCATCACGATGCGGCCGCCGTCGATCACGACGATGCGGTCCACCCACTGCAACACCGGCATGCGATGCGTTGCCACCACCAGCGTGCGCGGCCCCAGCCATGCGCCCATCGAGTCGATCACATGGCGCTCGGTGACTTCGTCGAAATGCGCGGTCGGCTCGTCGAGCAGCACGATCGAAGGCTGGCGGATCAGCGTACGCGCCAGCAGCAGCGCCTGCCGCTGCCCGCCGGACAGGCCCAGGCCGCCTTCGTGGATCAGTTCGTCGAGCCCCTCGGCGCGCGATTGAAGAAAAGACAAGGCGCCCGCCATCGCGACGGCCTCGAACACCTGGTCGTCGGTGGCCAGCGGCATACCCATGGTCACGTTCTCACGGATGGAGCCGTGGAAGAGCCGTGCGTTCTGCGTGAGCAGCCCCATGTCGCGGCGCAGGTCGGCCGGGTCGATCAATGAGAGGTCGAGCGCATCGAGCGCCACATGGCCCTGCTGCGGTGACTGCAGGCCGGCCAGCAGTTGCAGCAGCGTCGACTTGCCGGAGCCCATGCGGCCCAGCAATGCGACCTTGTCGCCGGCCTGGATCTGCAGCTGCGCAATCGTGAGCGCCGGGCTCTTGTCCTCCTTGCCGTAGCGAAACTCGACACCCGCCAGCGCGTAGTTTCCATGCAGCGCGGGGGCATGCACCAGCCGCGCGCCGTCGGCCTGGTCGACCGGGCGCTGCATGAGCTGGTCGAGCCCCGCGCGCGCCACCTTGGCCTGCTGCCAACGCGCGAACACGCCCGACAACTGCGCCAGCGGCGAGATCATGCGCGAGGCCAGGATCGAAGAGCCCACCAGCGCACCCGTCGTCATGTCGCCCCGCATCACGAGGAAGCAGCCCGCGAGCAGCACCACGGCATACACGATGGTCTGCACCTCCTGCGTCCATGTCATGAGCAGGCTCGTGAGAAAGCGCTGCCGCATGCTCACGCCGGCGGATACGTCGTTGACGTGGTTCCACTGGTTCTGGAAACGCGGTTCTGCGCGCATGAGCTTGATGTCCTCGATGCCTTCGACGGCTTCGACCAGCAAGGCATTGCGCAATGCCGATTCGCGCATGCCTTCGCTCGCCAGCCGCGCCAGCGGCTTCTGGATGAGCAGGCCCGGAATGACCAGCAATGGCACCGCCGCCAGCGCCACCAATGCGAGCGGTCCGGCCACCAGCCAGAGCACGACCAGGAACAACAGGAAGAACGGCAAGTCGGCTACCGCGGAAATGGTGGTGGAAGTGAGCAGCTCCCGCACCTGCTCCACCTCGCGCACCTGGGCGATGAAGGAGCCCGTGGATTTAGAGCGCGCGTCGGTGCGCAGGCGCAGCGCATGGCCGAACACGACATCCGACACCTTGAGGTCGGCGCGCTTGCCGATCACGTCGGAGATATGCGTGCGAGACACGCGCAGCATGAACTCGAAGACCACCGCCAGCATCACGCCGCCGAACAGCACCCACAGCGTGGGCTCGGACTGCGCCGGCACCACGCGGTCGTAGATCTGCATCGAGAAGATCATCGACGCGAGCGCCAGCACGTTTGCGAACATGGAGGCCAGCACGATGTCGCCGTAGCGCCGCCAGTCGCGCAGCGCGATGGCCCAGAACCAGTTGGCCTTGTAGGGCTTGATGTAGTCGTCCACGCGCGCATCGGGCACGGCCGTGTTGGGCCTCAGCACGGCCACGCGCTTCGCATGGAGGCGCAGTTCGGCGAGCGGCAGCGCCGTCTCGAGCCCGTGGTCGCCGCCGAGCAGCACGCCCAGTTGGCCATGGCCGTCGGAGGCGCGCACGACGCCGACCTCGCCGTTGTCGAACTCCACCACCAGCGGCAGGCGCCACGGGTCGAGCATCGCATCGGAGAACTCGCCCAGCCGCACCGTCAGGCCGAGCTGCCGCGCCATATGGTCGAGCAGCGTGTCCAGCGGCGCGCCACGCTCCCAGGCCAGCGAGACGCGCACGCTCTCCTCGGAGGCGCCGATGCCGTAGTGGCGGGCGACGAAGAGCATGGCGTCGAGCCAGCTCGTGTACTGCGAAGACAACTTCATGGAAGCAACTCGATCCCTTGGACGGTGGTGTTGTTCAGGCCGTAATACGTGCGGGCCTGGCCGGTGGCGCCGATGTAGCCGATGCGGCTGGCCCAGAGGTCGTGCAGCACGGCCTCTTCGTCGGCCGCGGCCTGGTGGATCTCCTGCTCGGCATTGAGCAGATCGAGGATGGAGCGGGTGCCGAGCGTGTACTGCTCGCGATAAAGGTCGCGCGCCTCGACGATGCTGCGGCGCCGGTCGGCCAGCACGCCCAGGCGCGCCTGCGCGCCGATGACCTGCTCGCGGAAGTTGCGTACCTGGTCGCCGGCATTGAGGCGAGCGGTTTCGATGCGCATGCGCGCGGCCTGCTCGGCGGCGATGGCGGTATTGACCTGGGCTTCGAGCGCACCGCCCTGATAGAGCACGCTGGAGAGATTCAGCATGACCGAGTGGGAGCCGCCGCTGCGCTCCGGAACGCCGGAATTCATGCCGCCCATGGGCCGGTTGACGGAAGCATCGAGGCTGATGGTGGGGTAGCGCTGGGCCTTGGCGACTTCGAGCTGGGCGGTGGCCGCGCGGCGCTCGGCCTCTGCGGCCAGCACCTCGGGCATGAGGCTGGTGTCGGGCTGCAGGTCGATGCGCAGTTCGCTCGCCAGGTGCTCCGGCAGCGGCGCCATGCGCGGGGGCACGGAGCGACCCAGCAGCGTGCCCAGGCGTTCGCGCCACTGCGCCAGCTGCGACTTCACCTGCAGCAGGTTGGCGCGCGCACTGTCCACGCGCGACTCGGCCTGGATCGGGTCGGCCTTGGTGCTGAGACCGGCATCGGCGCGCAGCCTCGCGGTCTCCAGCACTTTCTCGACCGCCTGCACTTGCTCCTGTGCGATGGCGACGAGCGACTGGTAGCGGTGCGTCATGACGACGGCTTCGGCCGCCTGCTGGGCGATGGCATCGATCTGCTTGAGGACCGTGGCCTGCTGGCGCTGCACCTGCGCTTCCGACTGGCCGACCGCACCGGAGACCTTGCCGAAGTCGTACAGCATCTGCGACACGGATGCCGTGGCGACGCCGCGCTTTCCGCCCCCCTGGGTGGCGGAGGCGCCGCCATTGACGCCGGCGCCCATGCCCACGCGCACCAGCGGGTAGTAGCCGGCGCGCGCCACATCCACGCCGCCCGACTGCTGCGCGAGCATGGCGATGGCATCGGAGATGGACGGATGACGCGCCACCGCCTGGCGCACGGCGTCGGTCAGTTCCAGTGGTGTCGTGGTCTCGGCTGCCTCGGGCAGTGCGAGACCGGGCTGAATGCCCAGCTCCTTGGCCAGTGCGCTCGGGGCGAGCCGCCGTGACAGCTTCAGGTCGCCATAGCTGCTTTGCGCAAACGCCGGAACGCAGGCCGCGAGCAGGCAAGCGGCCGCCAGCCGTCGATGATTGAGTTTCTTGTTCATGTTTTTGTTTCCCGGCGGACAAGATCGACACAGCCGAAGCCAACGTCGTTCTTGCCCGCCAGGGGTTGCGTCAGACCATCACCAGTTGCTGGTTGGCGAGCAATGTGGCCAGGTCCGTCTGCACGCCGCGCAAGGTCAGCAACGGGGCGAAGTCGAAGCCGCCGTCAGCACCATCGCGATCGACGGAGATCACCGTGTCGCGCCCGTTGACCACCGAGACCTTCAGGTAGCTGGCTTCGTTGGCCGGCGTGAAGCCGACCAGCAGTTCGCGCACGTCGATACGGTCCGCGTTGGGCCAGGCCGCGAATGCGCCGACCTCGAACGCGTAGACGTCGTCCGAACCGTTGCCGCCGGTGGCGTCACTGGCTGCCAGCAGCTTGTAGAGCAGCGTGTCCCTTCCCCCGCCTGTGAGGATCAAGTTGTCGTTGCCGCCACGCCCTTCGAACTGGTTGTCCGCCGCGTTGTCGACAAAGATGTCGGCGCTGTGGCCACCTGCCAGGCCCTCGATGTTCCTGAAGGTCGCCGTGCCGAAACCGGTGTTCTGCGCACCGGTTTTGCTCAAGTCGATAGTGAGCGGCGTGTCGCCTGCGAGCTTGTAGTCGACGATGTCCAGGCCGCCGGTATTGCTCCAGGCCTTGACGCCGGACACCATCACTGTGCCGCCGCCACCTTCGTACTTGTCATTGCCTTGGGTGGCGAAGAAGGTGTCGTTGTAGCCGGTGCCGACGATGCCGTTGGCGATGTTGGCATTGGCGACGTTGGTCCCGGATTCGGTGGTCAGCACAAAGGCGTGGTTCGCCTCGCCGGCCTTCAGGCCGGTCCATGCGGCATTGACCTGTTCGATGGCGTTGCCGCCGAGCTTGGCCAGACCACCCACATCGGCTGCCTGTCCGTTGGCAATGCGCAGGATTGCCAGCGTGTAAGTCTCTCTCGGATCGAGCCCGTAGAAGTCGACGATCGCGGAACTGTCGTTGGTCTGGTTGCCGGACTGCGGATTGATGATCTGGGTGGACACCAGCTTGCCCGACGAGTCGAACAGTTGCACGGTGTTGCCATACAGCGCGTTGATGCCTTCCGCATCGAGGATGCGGAAGTGCAGCGACGTGCCGTCTGCCACCGTGGTGGTATTGGTGATGAAGCGGGTGTTGCCTTTCTGGGTGAACGCCAGCAGGTCGCGGTCGCCGTCCCAGTCGGTGTCGGCGGCGATGGCACCGGTCACGGCATCGTTGGTCTCCGGAGAACGAGTCCAGAGGCCGATCGTGTTCGACCCGCCGAGCAGATTAGCTCTTTCGAAATTGATCGTCTTTCCCGAACTCTTGTTCGTATAGAGATTGATCGGGCCCGTGTTGCCCTCCTGCGTGACTCCGTCGAGGTCGCCAAAGCCCGGTAGTTCGATGGCATCCATCTTGCCGTCGCCGTTCCAGTCGACTGCGAGCGAAGGGCCGCCCTGAAGCGCGCGAGAACCATCGGTCTTGCCAAACGTATACATGCTCGATGGCATGCCGCCGATCTTGTCGTCGTCCGGGTCGCTCATCTCCAGCTTGCCGTGGCCGTCGTTGAAGAGGATCCGGCTCCGATGTTCCGCATCGGGCGTGTTCCCGTAGCCGCGCCCCATGAACAGATCCATGTAGCCGTCACCATTGAAGTCGGCCCATGTCATGGAAATGCCATTGCCATAAAAAGCATACTTGTTGGCGATGTTCTGGAACACGCTCTCGATGATCTGCGTGTTCTCCCAGGTTCCGTCGCCCTTGTTGCTTGCAACGACGAGACGGTGCGGCTCTTTGGATTTTTTCGTGGATGCCGAAGTTGGATCTGCGGAAGGGCCGCCGATCTTCGTGGTGTACGCCGTCGCGTGATAAACGAGATCGATCGTGCCGTCGTTGTTCAAGTCGACGCCCGACAGTTCCGTGTCGAAAGGGGCGTTGCCGACGTTCGATTGCTCGGTTCTGGAATCCGGTTTCACGGCATTCGTGTAACTGGCGTCCTTGACCATGTGGCGGATGTTGCCGTCCCTGTTCAGCACGATCTGCGAGTCGCTGTTTCCTGTGACGACACTGCTGTTTTCACGCGCCTGGTTGCCATAGGCCACGCTGACGAAGCCGGTGCCTGTCTTGTCGAAGGCCACCACGCCGCTGAACGAGCTGTCTACGTTCGAATTGGCGACTTCAGGGGCAGTAGTTTTGTCTTTGTAGTTGTAGTCCTGCCCGCCAACCTGCAGTGCGGTATAGCTGCTGCCATTGAAGATGAATGCCTGCTGGCCGTCCCTGGGAGTGCTGTCTTCCGTGAACAGGTCCATGTGCCCGTCACGGTTGAAATCCATGAACGTGGCGTTCTGGACATAGTTATGCCCCATATATGTCGGGTTGTATTCGTCACTAGAGGAACCGTTTTCGTTGGAGTTGCTCTTCAACGCGGTCAGCCTGAAGCTGCCAAGCGTGGCGTTGTTGGTGCCATCGGCATCCATCATCTTCTGGTTGCTGTGGATGCGCCACATGCCGTTCTCGCCGACCGTGTAGGCGGTGCCCTTCTCGTGCGGGCTGGTGGCCGTGGCTCCGACAGTCACTTTCGGTTCAGGGGAAACGATCAACTCGCCCGTCGTGTCGTCGGTCGTGACCTGCGCGCCGGAAGCGCTCTTGACCACGGCCTTGACGTCGTAGGTGCCACTCGCCATTGCCGCCGGCACCTGCACGTACCAGATCGCGTGCCGCGCATCGATGTGCACCACGCCGTTGGCCGAGCTGTAGGTCTTGCCGTCGATGGTGACTTCGATGTACTGGCCATCGGTCAGCTTGAAAGGCATCGTGCCGGTCACGAGCGGCGTGGTGTCGACGGTGTTCTGGCTGTTGACCGTGAGGGCGTAGTCGGCAGTCAGGATGAAGTCGGTCGACATGGGGCCTTCGGTACCGCCCGCGCCGGCCACCACAGCCCGATAGGTATGGCTCGAGCCATCCGCGAGAAAGCCCAGGTCGTAAGTCCAGTCGGTGCCATTGACCGTCGCCGTTCCCAGCAGCTTCGCGCCTTCGTAGACGCGCACCGCTTCGTTGGTTCCGATGGCGGCGCTCAGCTTGCCATTGAGCACCGGGTTGGGGTCATCCGTCCGGGTGCCGCCGCCGAAACTGCCCTGGCTGCCGCCGACGTCGTCGGTGTAGCTCGTTATCTCCGCCGTCTGCACCGGCACGACGTTGTCGAGCGTGACCGCATGGGTACTGGTCGCCGGATTCCGTGCGAGGTCTTGCACGACGGCCGTGATGGTGATGGTGCCGTTGGCCAGGCCGCTGATGTCGGCCGGGTCGGCGGTCCAGCTGTTGCCGGAAACAGTCGCCGTTGCAGTCACGCTGTTCGTACCGTCGCTGAAGGTGACGGTGACGGTCTGCCCGTTCTCGACATTCGCGGTTGCCCCCTTGACGACCACTGCGTCGTCTTCCCTGGCATTGACCAGGTCATCGCCCGCCACCGGCTTGTCGATGGTGACGAGCGGTGCCGTGCTGCTCACGCCGTATCCATGATTGCTGGTGGCGCTAGAGGCGTTCCCGGCCGTGTCGTGGTTGACGACGTTGGCCGCGACGGTGCGGTCGGCGTCGGCCGCCAGGTCGCTGCCCGCCACGTCGATGCGCCAGTTGCCGCTTGCGTCGACGGTGCCGCTGTAGGTGACGCCGTTGACCAGGAGCGTGACGACATCGCCCGACTGCGTGCCGGTGGTGGTGCCGGAGACGACCACAGTCGCTGCGGCTTCGACCATGTTGACGACGTTGTCCGACGTGATGCTTGCAACGCCGATGCCTGGTGCGGCCAGCGTGGTGTCGAGCACCGCGCTGTCGGTCGCGGCCGGTGCCGAGACATTGCCGGGGAGGTCGCGGCTGGTTGCGCTGACGCTGAAGGTTTCGCCTTCGGCAGGGTTGTCGAACGAGGCATCGACGAAGCCGTTGGCGACATCCGTCGCGGTCAGCGTGATGCTGGAGGTGCCGGCGCCATTGCTGAGGCTGATGACATCGCCCTCGGCGGCACCGGATACGAGCGTGACCTTCACGGTCACCTTGGCGCCCTTCTCGCTCGCGTTGATGAAGCCGTCGTTGTTGGCGTCGTTGACGATGGCGATGCCGATGACGGGCGGCTTGCGGTCGACGGTGACCGTTGCGGCCGAACTGGCATTGCCGACACGGTCGGTGGCGACTGCGTGCAGCACCGTGCCGTCTGCCGGAGCTGTGGCCGGAGTGATGCTGTACTTGCCGTCGGCTGCGGCGGTGGCGCTGCCGATCACATTGCCTGCGTCGTCCTTGATCGTGACCAGAGCGCCGTCTTCGGCGGAGCCCGTGATCGCGCTGCCGTTCGTCGGGTTGACCGTCGGTGCAACGGGCGCCTTGCCGTCGACGATGGCTTTGACTTCAACACTGGCATTGCCGGCACGGTCGGTCGCGACGATGCTCAGCTCGGCGCCGTCCGCGGGCGGGGTCGTCGGCATGACACGGTACGAGCCATCGGCCGCGACGCTCGCGCTGCCGATGACCGCGCCTGAACCATCCTTGATCGTGACGATGGAATCCAGTTCCGCTGTGCCCGTGATCGGACTGCCGTTGGTCGGGTTGACCGTGGGTGCGAGGGGCTCCTTGCCGTCTACGGTTGCAGTCGCTTCGGAGCCGATGTTGCCGGAGCGATCGGTCGCGACGGCGTGCAGCACAGTGCCGTCCGCCAGCGTGGCCGCGGGGGTGATGCTGTACTTGCCATCGCCCGCGGCGGTCGCACTGCCAATCACGTTGCCTGCGCCATCGTTGATCGTGACAAGCGCACCGGCTTCGGCCGTGCCCGTGATCGAGCGGCCGTTGCTCGGATCGAGCATCGGCGCAGGAGGCGGCGTGCCATCGACCGTGGTGCGGGCTTCGAGGCTGGTGTTGCCGGCGCGATCGACGGCGACGACATGCAGTACCGTGCCGTCCGTCAGCGTGGCTGCCGGGGTGATGGTGTACGCCCCGTCGACCCCGACGGTCGCACTGCCGACGGCGTTGCCCAGGCCGTCTTTGATCGTGACCAAGGTGCCGGCTTCGGCCGTGCCCGTGATCGAGTGGCCCCTGGTCAGATTGACCGTGGGTGTAGGGGGCGGATTGCTGTCCACGGTTGCCGCGGCTTCCAGGCTGGTGTTGCCGGCGTGGTCGGTGGCAATGACGCGAAGCTGGGCGCCGTCTGCGGGCGCAGTCGCGGGTACGACACGGTAAGTGCCATCGGCTGCGGTAATCGCGCTGCCGATGGTGGCACCGGAACCGTCCTTGATCGTGACCAGGGCACCGACTTCCGCCGTACCGTTGATCACGCTGCCGTTGGTCGGGTTGACCACTGGTGCCGCCGGCGGCTTGCTGTCGACCGTGACCTTGACCTCGGGGCTGGCATTGCCGGCGCGGTCGGTTGCAACCACGCGCAGTTCGGCGCCGTCCGCCGGCGCGGTCGCCGGGGTGATGCTGTACGTGCCATCCAGCGCAGCAGTAGCGCTGCCGATAGTGGCGCCTGCGCCGTCCTTGATCGTGACCAGAGCGCCGTCTTCGGCGAAGCCCGTGATTGCGCTGCCGTTCGTCGGGTTGACCGTCGGTGCAACGGGCGACTTGTCGTCCACCTTGAACTTGGCTTCAGTGCTGGCGTTACCGGCACTGTCGGTAGCGACAACCAGCAGTTCGGTGCCGTTGGCCGGCGGGGTCGTCGGCGTGATGCTGTACGTGCCATCGGTCGCCGCCGTGGCGCTGCCGATGACAGCACCCGCGCCGTCCTTGACCGTGACCAGCGCGCCGAACTCAGCCGTGCCTGTGATCGAGGAGCCATTCGTCGGGTTGACGGTCGGCGCGGAAGGCGGGGTGCCGTCGACCGTGATCCGGGTCTCGGTGCTGGGGTTACCCACACGGTCGGTGGCAACGACATACAGCTCGGTGCCGTTCGTCGGAGCCGTCACCAGGGTGATGCTGTACGAACCATCGGCTGCCGCGGTGGCGCTGCCGACGACTTCGCCGGCGCCGTTCTTGATCGTCACGACCGAGTGGGCCTCGGCAGTGCCTGCGATCGAATTGCCGTTGGTCGGGTTGACCTTTGGTGCCGAGGGCGGGTCGCTGTCGACCGTGACTCTCGCCTCGAGGCTGGCATTGCCCGCGCGGTCGGTCGCCACGATGCGCAGTTCGGCGCCGTTTGCAGGCCTGATCGCCGGCGTCACGCTGTACGAGCCATCGGCCGCAGCAGTGGCGCTGCCGATGACGGCATTTGCGCCATCCCTGATGGTGACCAGAGCGCCGAACTCAGCCGTGCCTGTGATCGAATGGCCATTGGTCGGGTTGACCGTCGGCGCGGAAGGCGGGGTGCCGTCGACCGTGATCCTGGCCTCGGGACTGGCATTGCCGGCTGCGTCGGTTGCGACGACGCTCAGCTGCGTGCCGTCTGCCGGCGTGGTGACTGGCTTGATGCTGTAGGTGCCATCGGCTGCAGCGGTGGCGCTGCCGATGACGGCGCCGGTGCTGTCCTTGATCGTGACAAGGGCGCCGGCTTCGGTCGTCCCCGTGATCGCACGACCGTTCGTGGGGTCGACCTTGGGCATGTCGAGGACCTTGCCGTCCACGATGGTCCTCGCCTCGAGGCTGACATTGCCCGCGGGGTCGGTGACGACGACACGCAGCTCGGTGCCGTCCGCGGGCGTCGTGGCGGGGACAACGCTGTAGGAGCCGTCGGGCTTGACCGTGGCGCTGCCGACAATGTTGCCCGCGGCATCCTTGATCACGACCTGGGTGCCGGCTTCCGCCGTACCTGTGATCAGCTTGCCGTTCGTCGGATTGACCGTCGGCTCGTTCGGCGACTTGCTGTCGACCTTCACCCTGACTTCGAGGCTGGCGTTGCCGGCGCGGTCGGTGGCGACCACGCGCAGTTCGGTGCCGTCCGCCGGCCTTGTCGCCGGCGTGATGCTGTACTTGCCATCGTCTGCCACGGTCGCGCTGCCGATGACGGCGCCCGTGCCATCTTTGATCGTGACCCGGGTGCCCACTTCAGCCGTCCCGGTGATCAAGCTTCCGTTGGTCGGGTCGGCGGTTGGTGCGGCGGGCGCCATGCCGTCGACCGTGACCCTGGTCTCGAGGCTTGCATTGCCAGCAGGGTCGGAGGCAACGACGCGCAGCTGCGCTCCATCTGCCGGCTTGGTAGTTGGCGTGATGCCGTAGGCTCCATCGGTTCCAGCGGTAGCACTGCCGATGACAGCGCCGGTGCCGTCCTTGATCGTGACGAGCACGTTGGCTTCGGCCGTGCCTGTGATCAGACTGCCGTCGGTCGGATCGACCGACGGTGCAAAGGGCGCATTGCCATCGACGATGGCCTTGATTTCAAGGCTGGCGTTGCCCGCACGGTCGGTTGCAACCACGCGCAGTTCGAAGCCATCTGCCAGCGTGGCGGCGGGAGCGATGCTGTACGCGCCGTCGTTCGCGGCGGTCGCGCTGCCGATGACATTGCCCGGGCCGTCCTTGATCGTGACCAAGGCGCCGGCTTCGGCTGTACCGGTGATCAGCTTTCCGTTCGTCGGATGGACCGTCGGCTCGTTCGGCGACTTGCTGTCGACCGTCACCCTGGCTTCGAGGCTGGCGTTGCCGGCACGGTCGGTGGCGACCACGCGCAGCTCTGTGCCATCCGCCGGCCTTGTCGCCGGCGTGATGCTGTACTTGCCATCGTCTGCAACGGTCTCGCTCCCGATGACGGCGCCCGTGCCATCTTTGATCGTGACCCGGGTGCCTACTTCAGCCGTCCCGGTGATCAAGCTTCCGTTGGTCGGGTTGGCTGTTGGTGCGACGGGCGCCTTGCTGTCGACGGTGGTCCTGATTTCGGGGCTGGCATTGCCGGCGCGATCGGTGGCGACGACGCTCAACTCGACGCCATCCGCGGGCGGAGTCACCGGGGTGACGTTGTACCAGCCATCGGCTGCAGTGGTCGCGCTGCCGATGATCGTGCCCGCACCATCCTTGATCGTGATGAGCGAGCCGACCTCGGCGGTACCCGTGAACGAATTTCCGTTGGTCGGGTTGACGGTGGGCGCGAAGGGCTTTTGGCTGTCTACGATTGCAGTCGCTTCAGAGCCGGCGTTGCCAGCCCGATCGGTCGCAACGGCATGCAGCACCATGCCGTCTGCCAGAGCAGTCGCAGGAGTCATGCCGTATGTGCCGTCGGATGCGACCGTCGTGCTGCCGACCACCTTGCCCGAGCCGTCTTTGATCACGACCAGTGCGTCGGCTTCCGCAGTGCCCGCGATCGAGCGACCGTTGGTCGGGTTGATCGTCGGCGCCGCGGGTGGCTTGCTGTCGACTGTTGCCGTGGCCTCGAGGCCGACGTTGCCGGCCTGGTCGGTCGCGACCGCATGCAGCACCGTTCCGTCGGCCATAACGGTCGACGGGGTGACGGTGTAGGAACCGTCCGCCGCGGCGGTCGTACTGCCGATGAGCTTGCCCAGCCCATCCTTGATGGCGACCAGGGTGCCGCCCTCTGCGATGCCTGTGATCGAACTGCCGTTGGTCGGGACGATCGTGGGTGCGACAGGCGGTTTGCTGTCGACCTTGACTCGGGCTTCGGGGCTGGTCTTGCCCGCGGGGTCGGAGGCGACGACGCTCAGTTCGGTGTCATGCGCCGGGCTGATCACCGGCGTGACGCTGTACGTGCCGTCGGGCGCGACGGTCGCGCTGCCGATGACGGCTCCTGCGTTGTCCTTGATCGTGACCAGGGCCCCCGCTCCGGCCGTGCCGGTGATCGAACTGCCGTTGGTCGGTTTGACGGTGGGCGTATCGAGCAAGTGCCCATCCACCCTGCCCCTGGTTTCAGGACTGACGTTGCCGGCACGGTCGATGGCCGTGACACGCAGTTCGGTGCCGTCCGCCGGAACGGTGGCAGGGCTCATGCTGTACAAGCCATCGGCCGTGGCGGTCGTGCTGCCGATGATGTTGTTCGAACCGTCCTTGACCATGACCGTGGTGCCGGCTTCGGCCGCCCCCGTGATCGAACTGCCGTTGGTCAGATGGACCGTTGGTGCAGTCGGCGCCTTGCTGTCGACCCTTATCTTGGCCTCCGGGCCGGTGTTGCCGGCACGGTCGGTGGCAGAAACGCGCAGATCGGAGCCGTCTTCCGGCGGGGTTGCCGGAAGGACGCTGTACTTGCCGTCCGCCAAGGCGGTGGCGCTGCCGATGACGCTGCCTGAACTGTCTTTCACCAGGACCAGGGCACCGCCTTCCGCCGTGCCCGTGATCGAACTGCCGTTGGTCGGCTCGACCGTTGGTGCGATGGGCGGTTTGCTGTCGACCGTTACCCTGCCCTCCGGGCTGGCATTGCCGGCGCGGTCGGTGGCGGCGATGCGCAGATCGGCGCCGTCCACGAGCTTGGTAGCGGGAGTGATGCGGTACGCGCCATTGCTCCCGGCGGTGGCACTGCCGATGACGTTGCCCGCGCCATCCTTGATCGTGACGACCGCATCGGCTTCCGCCGTGCCGGTGATCGAACTGCCGTTGGTCGGATCGACCGTCGGCGCAAGAGGCGGCTTGCTGTCGACCGTGATTCTGGTTTCGGGGCTGGCGTTGCCGGCACGGTCGATGGCAACGACACGCAACTCGCGGCCGTCGGCGGGAACGGTCGCCAGGACGACACCATAGGAGCCATTGCTCGCAGCAGTGGTGCTGCCGATGATGTTGCCATTGCTGTCCTTGATCGTGACCAGCGCGCCGGCCTCCGCCATACCCGAGATCGCACTGCCACTGGTCGGATTGACGATCGGCGCGACAGGCGGCTTGCTGTCGACCGTGGTCGTCGCGGCCTGGCTGACATTGCCCGCCGCATCGGTGGCGACAACACGGAGCACCGTGCCATCCGCAGGAATGCTCACCGGCGTGACGCTGTAAGTGCCGTTGGTTGCGGCGGTGGCACTGCCGATGACATTGCCCGCGCCGTCCCTGATCGTGATAAGTGCACCGGCTTCCGCCGTGCCGGCGATCGGGCTGCCATTGGTCGGGTCGACGCTCGGCGCCAGGGGCGCCTTGTTGTCCACGGTGGTCACGGCCTCGGAACTGGTGCCGCCGGCTGGATTCGTCGAAACGACACGAAGCACCGTACTGTCTGGCACTGGCGTGGTCGGGCGGATGGCGTAGGTGCCGCTGGGTGCAGCGGTCGCGCTGCCGATCGGTGTGCCGGTGCCGCTGATAACGGTGACCAAGGTACCGGGCTCCGCCATACCGGAGATCAATCCACCGTTGGTCGGATTGATGGAGGGCTTGGCCGGCTGCGTCCGGTCGATAGGCGTCGGCGAGGCCTGTGGTGGTGCAAGAAATGGCAGCGGCGATCCTCCGCCCCCGCCCCCTCCCCCGCCGCCACCACCGCCCGCACCAGCAAGCAGGCCGCCGCCAAGCAGCCAGGGCCACACACCGAAATCGGATGCCTTGGGCATCATCAGAGGTTCGATGGAATCGATTTCCGAGTAGCTGACGGCCAATTCGCCATGCTCCTGGCTGAGCCCGGCGAACCACGAACCGCCTTGCCCCTCATCCAGCACCAGATCGCTCTTGTTCCCATCGAATGGCGAGAAGAAGCCGCGGACAGTGACGATCTCGCCGGAAACGGCAGTGATGACCAGGTCGGTGCCGACACGGCGCATGCCCTTGACCTGTTGTTTCGGCAAGTCGACCCGAACGATCGAGGCTTCTTTCAGCGATACCTCATTTGCAGAGACTCGAGTGCCCTCTCCACTGCGCTTGACTACAACGTGCAACAAAATCATTCCCCCAAATACCAAGATCAATCAATGCCCAACCGCGCGCAGATGGAAATTTCCTTCAGCCAATAATTTCTTTCGAAAAGGCGGTACGCAATTCGTATCCGTATCCAAACACCGCCTTCAGAATCAGGCCATTCGATGGTTCGATTCGCAGTTTTTTTCTGATTTTTGCGACATACACGTCCAGCACGCGAGAACGTGAATCCGAAAATTCGCGCCGGAGAAGAAAATTCAGATTTCCCCTGGCCAAAGGGAAATCTATGTTTTTGAAAAAATTCAACGCCAGATCGTATTCGCGCCGCTGCAAGCTCACTTCCCGGTCTTCGTAAAAGACCTTTCGCTCGTCGAGCTGAAATCGGTAGCTCTTGAAAGCCAGAACTCCATTGCCGGTAGCTGCGCATCTGATCGAGGCGCTTCGACTCATCAGATTTCGCACTCTCAGTCTTATTTCGGCACTGTCAAAAGGAGGAAAAACAAAGTCGAAATTGCTTTCGCCGTGAAGCTTCCCACCAGCCCTCAATTGCCAGGCAGCCTTGCTTTCATTGACCGCAAACAATACCGGTGCACTGGTCAAGCCGCGAATGGCTTTCACCCAATTGATATTCACGTCCGCGGGGAGATTAAGAAGCAACAGCCCGAAGCGGTCACCCGCCTGGAGTGCATTCATGAGATCGCTGAGCGTTTCAAATGCGACAGACGCACAACCCAGCCGATCGACGCTCTTTCGCAAGGCAGGGCAACTGACGCTCGAATCGTCGAGGGCGACGAGAGGCAATTGCAGCTCGCCCGAGAACAGGCCCGCTGCGCCAGGCACGCCCCTCGGAGCGGTGCTCGCTCCACCAACCGCACCAGAAGAGGGCATCTCTGCGGTATCTGGCAGTTGCGCATGACCGGAATGGATTGCGCTGGACGGGGGAAACAAAGCAGGGTGTGCCCCGGTCTCGACGAGGCGTCCGCCTCCCTCTTTCACTCTTGGCGCCTGCACGATGTCACGGACGTCGCTCCGTGCTTCCAGGCGCAAGGAGCGGCTACACGACTCTGGGGAAATCATTCCAACCTCTCAAAGTTCAAAGATGAACGTCAAGAGAGGCTGTCGCTGCACTCCACTATGACCGTTCGGGCAGCGGAATGTATCTGTTTGCGACGGCAGCGATTAATGACATGCCATTGCAATTAATGTCATTAAGAAATGTCCGGGTCATCTCGGCACAATTCTTATTTACAAGAAGGCCGGAGAGAGAATAACAATCTCGGCGCAAGGAGTGCACCATTATTGTGCAGGCCCCTCCCGAGCAAATTTCACTTGACAGTAATGATCCGGGATTAATGTCAGAGAATGGCAGCGCGAAATCTCACATTTTTCGTGAAGTATTTCACACTATAGTTTTACGCAAGCACGCCACGCGAAGGAATGCACCATTAACGTGCGCACTACTGTGACAGCAGCGGGAGTGTGAGGCGAAACACCGTACCGGTTCCATTGCTGGAAACCAGTACGACGTCGCCTCCGTGCCGACGCATGATCGTTCGCGAAATGTGAAGGCCGAGTCCGGAACCTGGCACCAGCGAAGAGTTGCCTCCTCTGAAATAACGCTCGAACAACTCGCCTCTTTCGGATTCCGGAATTGGGTTTCCTTTATTCGAAACCGTCACATTGAAAAAATTCGAGCTGACTTCACACTGAACATCCACCATCGAATCGGTTGGTGAATATTTGATGGCGTTCAGAAGCAGATTTCGAATTGCCATTTCGATCTTCTCCTGATCGCCTTCGAAAATGACCGGGCGCTGCGGTGCGCTGACATTCAAGCGTGCATGTTCGTCGGGCAGCCCGACGTTGCGAACGTTTTCAATCGCGCACCACAGGTCGAAGCTGCGGGAGGTTGAACGCGCACCTGCCTCCAGCGCATCATCCAGCAGGATGTTCTCGACCAGGGTGGTCAGCCGGCGGGTCGCTTTGCGGATTTTTTCGACACTGCGTTTCACACGCTCGTCATGTCCCGAGGGCGATAACCCGAGTGCTTGCGCCACGGCATCGATGATGGCGAGGGGGGTGCGAAATTCGTGTGAAAGTATTGCGACAAATTCACGCTGACGGACCCGCTCTTCCAATGCGATCTTCGCGACTTTCATCGAATTGAATGCCCGTTTTCTCTCGGCCCTCACTCTCAATTCAGACTGCCTGGAACGGCTGACCACGGCAATATTGAGTATTGTCAAATTTGCCAATTGAGTGAACTGTATCAGCGACTCCGTAACAAAAGACTGCTCCAGCCTCACGACGCCCAGCAGGACCATGGAATAGAAAAGCCATGAGGAATTCACCACGAAAAAAATGAAAGCAGCAAGCAGCTGATAAAAGGCCTTCCTGCGGAAAATCACCCAGCCAACAAATACGGTATTGAAGATGCCTACAAAAATTTCCAGATAAAGCAGCCATTTGATCGAATTTTCGATCACACCGAGCATGGAAAGAATAACTGCCAGGAAAAAAACTGCCGCTGCCAGATACATGAATCTGGCGGCCCATGCCGAATAGTCCCTGTAATTGAAAAATCGGCACACGAATATCGCGGCAATTGACATGAGTGCACAGGTGGTCGCGTCCACGAAGCGATCCGCATACACCGGGTTATCCGGAAAGAACAAGGAACTGGAATATCCCTGCACCGCGAATACGGCGCCCAGCATGATCACCAGAAACAGGGAATATATGAAAAAATCCCCATCCTTGGTCCATTTCCAGAAAATCAGGTTCATAAGCACCATGACGGCGATTGCCCCTGTAAACGCGGAAAAGAAAAGGCTTCTCTTCAGCTCCACTTTTTCGAATCTCGATTTTTGCCAAAGATTTAGATCGAGAATCGTCAATCCGTGTGTTTTCACCCTAAAATAATGGATTCTCGATGCCGAATCCACGATCAATGGAAATGCCATGATGCTGGATTGAATATCCCTCTCGGAAAACGAATGCTGATCGCCCATCTTGTTGGTCGATATTTTTCCATCCGGATAGACGCAGTACATTTCGACTTCGTCGATCCAGCCTGGAAATATCTGCATGACCCAGTCGATCGGCGTGCCGATTTCCTGCTGCAGCGAAACCCGGATCCACAAGGTATCGTCGGAATATCTCTCGAACGAACGAATATCTTCACGCACGAAGCTGTATTTATCCGGATTGGAGACGATATCGTTCATGGTGACCTTTCCGGAAGGATCCCGGAACACCTCCACCTCCTTTGCCAACGAAATCGGACCGTCATCCCCCTGCCCCTTCTTGAGAACCATCGCTCCCGCGGCCTGGCATGAAAGCCAGAGGATCAGTCCAAATATCAAATACAGGCAGCGATTCTTTTTCATTCCAATGATTCTTCCGGCTCGTCGTCCAGGCTTGCGCCGAGGCCGCAGGAATATGCACCATGAACATTACGAAAACCGACAGCAGTGAAAAAATAGTCGTCTACCTGATCGAAGACGAAGAAGACCTTCAGGAAGCGCTCGTATACAACCTCAACCAGATGGGCGTCGAAGCCCACGGGTTTTCGACGGCGTCGGCGTTTTACCGGGCCTATGCGGTCCGCCGCTGCGACATCGTGGTCATCGACATCGGGCTGCCGGACGAGAACGGTTTTTCAATTGCCCAGCACCTGCGCTCGGCCAGCAACGTGGGAATCGTGTTCGCAACCGCACGCCACGAACTCAGCGATCGGGTGCGCGGCCTGCGTGACGGCGCGGATGCCTACTTCGTGAAGCCGGTACACGCCGAAGAGCTTGCCGCGTCGCTGCAGGCCATCCATCGGCGCATCAAGGCCTCCGAGCGCGGTGCCCATCCTGCACAGCCGCAGTCTGAAGCGCCCAGG
Organism: Variovorax paradoxus; assembly: GCF_022009635.1. Classification (NCBI taxonomy): domain Bacteria; kingdom Pseudomonadati; phylum Pseudomonadota; class Betaproteobacteria; order Burkholderiales; family Comamonadaceae; genus Variovorax; species Variovorax paradoxus. The sequence continues at coordinate 2,603,534 of NZ_CP091716.1, read as the reverse complement.
GGCACGGGACGCTGGGAGCTCAAGGAGGACGACTGGATCCTCTGCGATCCGGGCGACCGGATGCTGCGCCTGACCATGTCCGAGCGAGCCATCGTGGGGTGCCTGTTCAAGCGGCGGGACAAGCCTGTCGACCGTGTGGAGCTCGCGGTCGCGCTTGGCGGCGACCTCGAGCATTTCGACCTCCAGCGCGTGGACGTGGTGATCAGCCGGCTTCGGCGCAAGGCGCTCGCGGCGGGCATTTCACTGCCGCTGCACACTGTCAGAGGCACGGGCTATCGGTTTCGGGCCTGAGTGAGGGCCGCTCGAGGCTGCTGATTCCGCCAGGTCAGCGGCGCCCCCGCCAGCAATCAAGTCGGGGAGCAGTCAACCGCCGCTTCACGTGGCGAGAGATGAATGCCGGCAATCATGCAGCGCACGGAGCCACCCGCCATCTCGATGGTCGGCACCGCCAGCGGCAGCAGGCGGGCGCTGCGTTCGATGCGCCGCTTCTGCTGCGCCGTGAGGCTCTCGCAGGCCCGTTGCGACAGCGCGAGGATGCGACCATCCCTTCCAGAAAGTTCTATCGCATTGGCCGCGAACTCCGCGATCTGCGTCGCGCTCAGGTCGATGACTTCGCGTCCCGATTCCCGCAGGCGCGCCACCACCTCGGCGGCGCGGCGCGGATCGGTGAGCGAACTCGTGCCGAGCAACGCGAATTCGGTCGCAACGCAAAGCAGCACATTGGTGTGATAGATCGGCCGCCCGCACGCATCGGCCGTGTCGAACACGATGGGTTCGAAGTTGAAGTGCGTGCTGAAACGCTCCAGCAACACGGGATCCGCGCGATTGGAACGTGCCGTATACGCAACCCGCGCCAGATGGTCGAACACCATGGCACCCGTGCCCTCCAGAAACAGCTCGTCCTGCTCAAGGCCCGAGTAGTCGATCACGTCCTGCACGCGGTACCTGGCCTTGAGCATCTCGATCACGTCTTGCCGGCGCTCGCGGCGGCGGCTGGGCGAATACATGGAATAGATCGCCACGTGGCCGCCGGGATGGGTGGAGAACCAGTTGTTGGGAAACACCGAATCGGGCGTGTTGCGTTCGCCTTGGTCCTCGAAGAGGTGGACCTGCACGCCCGCGGCACGCAAACGCTCGACGGCGGCTGTCACTTCATGGTGCGCGGCTTCCGCGACGGCGCGCGCCTCATGCCTGGCCGCGGCGCTTTGAAATGAGTTGTCCGCCGCGGTTTCCGGGTTCGGCGTGAATTGATGAGGACGGACCATGACGACCGAAGCCGGCGCCTGGATCGAGCGGAAGTTGGACATTGCGGCAGCTCTCCTGGGTCGGCGATTCAGGCCACGCGGCGAATGACAGCGCGCGATGCACCCGAGCGCGTGTAGCGGAACAGGTCCTTCGGGTCATCGGCCCATGGCACCAGTTCCACGTTTTCGCCGAGGTTGCGTTGCTCGGCCTGCTTGTTCACATAGCGCAGCGTGGAGTAGTCCTCCATCGCAAAACCCACCGAGTCGAAAACCGTGACCTGCCCGGGACTCTGGCGACCGGGTTCCTTGCCCGCCAATACACGCCACAGGTCCACGACCGGGAAGTCCCTGGGCAACTGCTGGATGTCGCCTTCAATGCGGGTTTGCGGCTCGTACTCCACGAACACTCGCGCGCCGCGCAGCACGTCGGCGTGCAGTTCGGTCTTGCCGGGGCAGTCGCCACCCACGGCGTTGATGTGCATGCCCGGCTCGATCATCTCGGGCGTGAGGATGGTGGCGTAGGCCTTGTCGGCGGTCACCGTGGTGACGATGTCCGCACCGCGCACCGCCTCCGCCGTCGAGCTTGCGCGAATGATCTTCAGCGAGTTGTAGACCGACAGGTTGCGAACGAGCTTGTCGGTAGCGCACGGATCGACATCGAAGACCGCAATCTCTTCGATGCCGAGGTGGCTGTGAAATGCCAGGGCCTGGAACTCGCCCTGCGCGCCGTTGCCGATGAGTGCCATGCGACGTGCGTCGGGTCGTGCGAGGGCGCGCGCGGCCATCAGGGAAGTGGCGCAGGTGCGCAATGCGGTTGCCACAGTGAGTTCCGACAGCAGCACCGGGTAGCCGGTCTCGACCTCGGCCAGAACACCGAAGGCCATCACGGTATAGAGGCCGCGCTGCGTGTTGCTGGGGTGGCCGTTGACGTACTTGAATGCATAGGTCTTGGCGTCGGACACCGGCATGAGCTCGATCACGCCGATTTCCGAGTGATTTGCAACGCGCGCGGATTTGTCGAAGTCGTGCCAGCGAACGAAGTCTTCCTGAATGGTGTCGGCGAGTTCGCCGATGAACTGGGTCACGCCAATGTCCTGCACGAGGCGGGACATGGTCGGAACGTCTACGAAGCGGGTCATGGAGTCTCCTGAAATGAATGCTTGCGGCTTTCCGCGATGGGGAAATTGTTGGCGCTGGTGGTGCCAATTTGAAGCATTCAACTTGTCAAGTTATCCGCCATTAACTACATTTTGCTCATTGAATATGGCATATCGTAAAAATGGACGACACCGACCGCGAACTCATCTCTCTGCTGCGCGCTGATGCCCGCACGCCTGTCGTCACGCTGGCCAAGAAACTGAGACTGGCCAGGGCCACGGTACAGAATCGCATCTCCAGGCTGGAGTCCGACGGCATGATCGTCGGCTACACGTTGCGACTCAAACCCGAGGCCGAACTGCATCGGATACGCGCGTTCATGACCATCGAGGTCGATGGTCATCACGGCGACGAGGTCGGTCGGGTGCTACGTGGCAACCCGAATGTGGTCGCACTGCACACCACCAATGGGCGTTGGGACCTGATCGCCGAATTGAGGGCGGACAACCTCGAGTCGTTCGACCGGGTGCTGAACGCCATCCGCAAGATTCAAGGCATTGCCAATACGGAGACCAGCATCCTGCTCTCCACGCACAAGCTTTAGAAATCGAACAATTTGAATGCAGCCGAGAAGCGAACTGACTCGGCAGCATTCAAATTGTGCCAGTTTGCATTCTTTTTGTTGGCGCCCTCCGGCGGCAAACTTTGGACCGGTTCGAGCACTGCAATTCGCACGCTCGAACCCGAACAAAACCCACCAAGAGACATGCATCATGAAACTGGCTCGCCTTCTCCTTGCTTCCCTCCTCCTGACCCAAGTCATATTCACCGCCAGCGCCCGGCCTTTTCCCGACATTCAGGCGAGCGGCAAGCTGGTCGTGGCAACCGGCGGCGAGTTTCCTCCGTTCAATTACTTCGAAGGCAAGAAGCTGACCGGCTTCGAGATCGAGATCGCCGAGATCGTGGTGAAGAAAATGGGGCTTGCCATCGAATGGAAGACCATCGGTTTCGACTCCCTGCTTGCCGGCCTGCAACAGGATCGCTGGGACATCGTCGTCTCGTCGCACGGCATCACGCCGGAGCGAGCCAAGGCCGTCGACTTCGCCTCCCCGCACTACTGCTCCGGCAGTTCCATCGTTTCGCGTGATCCGGCAATCCGCGGGGCCGCGGATCTGACCGGCAAGGTCGTTGGCGTTCAGACCGGATCAACCTACCTGGAGAACGTTCGCAAGCTGACGAAGCCCAAGGAAATCAAGAACTTCCCGCAGGATCGCGATGTGCGCACGGCATTGGCCACCGGCCGGGTAGATGCCTGGGTCACGGACAAATTCGTGGCCCTGGCGGCGGTCAAATCCAATCCCCAGGCGAACCTGAAACTGGGCGATCCGCTCTTCGTCGAACGCATCGCCGCCGCCGTCGGCAAGGGCAACACGGCTTTGGCCGCCGCGTACGACAAGGCCTTGGCCGAAGCGCTGGCGGACGGCAGCTATGCCGCCGTCTCGAACAGGTACTTTGGCGAAGACGTTAGCTGCAAGTGAGCCACATCGCCCACTCGCCCGGATCATGACTTTCCTTTTTGCAAACTGGCCCGCCGGCTGGTCGCGCGAGCAGCGGAGCACGCTCGCCATCATTGCCGGCGTCATCGTGCTGATGCTGCTGATGTGGCTGATCGCCATTCCACTGGCTCATGCGCCGGAACCTGTCGCCTCCAATGCCGAGATGTTCGCTGACGGCACGCGCACCACGGTCAGACTGACCTTGGTGTCCGGCCTCGCCGGCATCCTTTTCGGTGTTCTGGCCGCGCTGGGCAAACTCTCGGCATTCAAGCCGGCACGCTGGCTCGCTTCGTTCTATATCTGGGTCATTCGCGGCACGCCGCTGCTGGTTCAGATCCTGTTCGTTTTCCTGGCGCTCCCGGTGCTGATTCCGGCGCTGCAGCTCGATGACTTCACCTCCGCATGCGTGGCGCTTGCATTCAATGCGGGCGCTTACAACGCGGAGTCGATTCGCGCAGGGCTTCTTGCCGTGCCGCGCGGTCAAACCGAAGCCTCGCGCTCGCTCGGCCTTTCACGCGGGTACACCTTCTTCGACGTCGTGCTTCCCCAGGCCTTCAAGGTTTCGCTGCCGCCGCTGGTCAACAACTTCATTTCCCTGCTGAAAGATTCCTCTCTGGCCTACGCCATCGGCGTGGTGGAGTTGACCAATGTAGGCAACCGCATGCAGGCGGCGACGTTCCAGCCGTTGCCGGCGCTGGCAACCATCGCCGTGATCTACCTGCTCCTCACCACCGCCTTGACCCAGATTTCGAATGCCGTCGAGAACCGGCTGGATGTGGAAGGACGTCGCTCATGAGTGAAGTTCTGATCAAGGTCGAGAAGGTCCACAAGCGCTTCGGCGCGCATCACGTGCTGCGCGATGTGAGTACCGAATTCAGGACCGGCCAGGTGACGGTGATCGTCGGCGCCTCCGGCTCGGGCAAGAGCACGCTGCTTCGCACCCTCAACCGGCTCGAGCCCCATGACGAGGGGCGGATCACCGTGGACGGCATCGAGGTCAACGACGACCACAAGAGCCTCGATGCGCTGCGACGGGAAGTGGGCATGGTGTTTCAGCAGTTCAACCTGTTCGCGCACCTGACGGTGCTCGACAACATCACGCTGGCCCCGCGGCGCATGCGCAGGATCCCGCGCAAGGACGCGGAGGAGCGGGCGATGGAGCTGCTACGCCGGGTCGGGCTGGAGGCGCATGCTCGCAAGCATCCCTTCGCGCTTTCCGGCGGACAACAGCAGCGGGTGGCGATCGCGCGCGCACTGGCGATGCAGCCGCGCGTGATGCTGTTCGACGAGCCTACTTCCGCTCTTGACCCCGAGATGGTCAAGGAAGTCCTCGACGTCATGCGCCAGCTCGCCGCTTCGGGCATGACGATGATCGTGGTGACCCATGAAATGGGCTTTGCCCGCGATGTGGCGGACCGCGTGATGTTCTTCGACCAAGGTCAGATCGCGTTCGACGCGCCACCCGCACAGTTCTTCGGCAACGACCACGGCAACCCGCGCATCAAGGCATTCCTGAATCGCGCCGTGCAGCACTGACGCACGCGCCGGAGGCATCTGCTTCCACGGAACACCCGGCCTGGAACTCAGGGAATCTACGGATATATGATTCCTTGAATGGTCTTGATTGCGTGCAGTTTTTGTATACAAATAACGCATCCGAAAGGCGGCGCGAAATTTGCGTCAAAAACGGCTCCCAATCCCAACTCATCCGCACGAGGAAAGAAGACCATGAGCACAGTCGTCAGCCAGGCCCCCGCGGGGGCAAGCGAAGCCGGCATTGCGCCGCACGCCGAGTCGAACGCAGTCATCAAGCCCGGCTACCACCCGCGGCTGACCAACGAAGACCTCGCGCCGCTGAAAAAGCAGACCTGGGGTCAATACAACATCTTTGCCTTCTGGATGTCCGACGTGCACAGCGTGGGCGGCTACATCACGGCCGGCAGCCTGTTCGCGTTGGGGCTGTCGAGCTGGCAGGTGCTGGTGTCGCTGCTGGTGGGCATCGTGATCGTGCAGTTCTTCTGCAACCTGGTGGCCAAGCCCAGCCAGGTGACGGGCGTGCCCTACCCCGTGGTCTGCCGCGCGCCTTTCGGCGTGCTGGGCGCCAACATCCCGGCCATCATCCGCGGACTGATCGCGGTGGCCTGGTACGGCGTGCAGACCTACCTGGCGTCGGCCGCGTTCATGGTGCTGGCGCTGCACATGGCGCCGAGCCTGGCGCCTTACGCGGACGTGGCGCAGCACGGCTTCGTCGGCCTGTCGGCCCTGGGCTGGGTCGCGTTCATGGTCATGTGGGTGCTGCAGGCCTTCGTGTTCTGGCACGGCATGGAAGCCATCCGCAAGTTCATCGACTGGGCCGGTCCGGCCGTCTACGTGGTGATGGCGGTGCTGTGCGGCTGGCTGGTGTGGAAGGCCGGCTGGAGCAAGATCGACCTGAACCTGGGCGGCATCAAGTTCCAGGGCTGGGACGCGCTGCCGGTGATGCTCTCGGCCATCGCGCTGGTGGTGAGCTATTTCAGCGGCCCGATGCTCAACTTCGGCGACTTCTCGCGCTACGGCAAGAGCTTCGACGCGGTGAAGAAGGGCAACTTCTGGGGCCTGCCGGTGAACTTCGTGTTCTTCTCGCTGCTGACCGTCATCACCACGGCCGCCACGCTGCCCGTTTTCGGGGAACTCATCACCGACCCGGTGCACACCGTGGGCAAGATCGACAGCACCACCGCCGTGGTGCTGGGCGCGCTGACCTTCATGATCGCCACCATCGGCATCAACATCGTGGCCAACTTCGTGTCGCCGGCGTTCGACTTCTCGAACGTTGCGCCGCAGCACATCAGCTGGCGCACGGGCGGCATGATCGCCGCGGTGGGTTCGGTGTTTCTCACGCCGTGGAACCTCTACAACAGCCCCGAGGTCATCCACTACACGCTCGACGTGCTGGGTTCGTTCATCGGGCCGCTGTTCGGTATCCTGATTGCCGACTACTACATCGTGCGCAAGCAGCGCATCGACGTGGACGCGCTCTACACCATGAGTCCCAAGGGCGAGTACTGGTACAGCGGCGGCTACAACCCGAAGGCGATCCAGGCACTGGTGCCGTCGGCCATCGTGCCCATTCTTTGCGTGATGGTGCCGACGCTGCGCGGCGCCGCCAACTACGCATGGTTCATCGGCATGGGCCTGGGCTTCATCCTGTACGCGCTGCTGAACCGCAGCAGCAAGACCTGAAACACTGAAAGAGAAAGAAAGGGACCGCGCCGTGCGCATCAAGATCATCAACCCCAACACCACCTGGAGCATGACCGAGAAGATCGGCGCATGCGCCCGCGCGGTGGCGCACAGCGGCACCGAGATCGTGGCGGTGAGCCCGGCCATGGGCCCGGTTTCCATCGAGAGCCACTACGACGAAGCGCTGGCCGTGCCGGGGTTGCTGCAGGAGATTGCGGCAGGCGAACGCGACGGCATCGACGGCTACGTGATCGCCTGCTTCGGCGACCCGGGCCTGAAGGCCGCGCGCGAGCTGGCGCGCGGCCCCGTGGTCGGCATCGCCGAGGCGGCGATGCACCTGGCCAGCATGGTCGGCAGCCGCTTCAGCGTGGTCACGACGCTGGGCCGCACCATGGGCCAGGCCTGGCACCTGGCCGAGATCTACGGCATGGAACGCTTCTGCGCCAACGTGCGCGCCTGCGAACTGCCGGTGCTCGAACTCGAGGAGCCCGGCTCGCGGGCTCGCGAGCGCATCGTCGACGAATGCCGGCGCGCGCTGGAAGAAGACAGCTCCGACTGCATCGTGCTCGGCTGCGCCGGCATGACCGACCTGTGCGCGCACATCGAGCAGTTGCTGGGCGTGCCGGTGATCGACGGCGTGGCCGCGGGCACCAAGCTCATCGAGTCGCTCGTGACACTCAAACTGCGCACCAGCAAGCGCGGCGAGCTGGCAAAGCCCCTGCCGAAGCCCATCATTGGCGCGCTCGAAGGCTTCACCCTGCCGCGCTAGGCCACAATTCGCGCATGCCCCGCGCCAGTTCCAAACCTCCCGTTTCCGACACCTCCCCCGCCGCAGCTGCGGCGCCCGATGACGGCGCCGCGCCGGCGGACAAGCAAAGTTCCATCGAAAGCATCGCCAACGACATCGCCACCGCGATCGTCGAGAAGCGGCTGCCGCCCGGCACCTGGCTGCGCGAAGAAGCGCTGGGCCGCGTCTATTCGGTGAGCCGCACCAAGGTGCGCGCCGCGCTGCTGATGCTGTCGAAGGACAAGCTCATCGAGATGATTCCCGACAAGGGCGCCTTCGTGTGCCAGCCCACCGTGGAAGAGGCACGCGAGGTGTTCGCGGTGCGCCGCATCCTCGAGAGCGAGGTGGTGCGCCTTTTCATCGCCAATGCGCGGCCGCGCGACTACCAGGTGCTTGAGCAGCACATCAAGTTCGAGCGCACCGCGCTGCGCCAGACCACCACCACGGGCACCGTGCGCGAAAAGCTGCTGGGCGACTTCCACGTGGCGCTGGCCGAGGCCACGGGCAACCGCACGCTGGCCGAGCTGGTGCGCGAGCTGGTGGCGCGCAGCTCGCTGATCGCGATGCTCTACCACTCCTCGAACGACCCGCACTGCTCGTCCGACGAGCACGCCGAGTTCCTGCGCCTGTGCCGCAAGGGCGACCCCGAGGCCGCGGTGACCAGCATGATCGAGCACCTCGAACGTATCGAGGCCAGCCTTTCGCTGGACACCGACAAGCCCGACCGCCAGCTCGACCTGGTCAAGGCGCTGCTGGCCTGAAGCAACGCCATGCGGCAAAAAAGCCCCGCGAACCTGATGAACCTGGGCACTGCCCTGCGACAGATGCGCCTGCTGCGCGGCATCAAGCAGACGCATTTCGCACAGCTGATGGGCGTGAACCAGGCGACGGTGTCGCGCTGGGAACGCGGGCAGCTCGCGTTGTCCACCGCACAGCAGGCCACGGCGCACCGGCTGCTCGCTGCCGCACAAGACACGACGCAGGACGCGGCCCTGAAGCGGCTGGTCGAATCGTCCACGCGCAAGGTGCACCTGATCTGCGACCGAACGCACCGCCTGCTGGCCGCGTCGCCGTCGCGCCAGGCCGAGTGGCGCGCCGATGCCGCCGAATTCATGGGGCGTTCGCTGATCGGCTACGCCTCGGAAGAAATCCTCGCGGCCGAGGCTACGCTCGACGGACTGGGCTGGCACGCAGGCGAACTGTCGTCGCTGGAGATCGCGACCGGGGCCAATGCAAATTCGGTCATTCCCATCGTGTCGGGCCGCGTGCTGTGGGAGCGCATCGCCCTGGCCGACGGGCGTGCGGGCCGCATCGTCACCACCATCGCCTGACCGGCACGATTCACAAGGCCGGCGCCGCCGGCGCGACTGTCACACAACAGCGTCATGCTGCTCCCCGGACGGGCTCCGCATTCTTCTTTGCCTCGGATGCGCCGCCGACGAACCACTCCCTACAGCATGCCCCGGCACATTCGGCCCAGCGACACCTCTTCCTCGCATCCCCCGGTTTCCCCGTTCTTCCAGCCCATCGCGGATCTGCGCCAAGGCACGATCTTCGGCCATGAAGCCCTGATCCGCGGTCCCGTCGGCACCCCGCTCCACAGCCCCCTGGAGCTGCTTGCGCTGGCGGCCAGGGAGTCCCGGCTCACCGAGTTCGAACTGCACTGCGTGGAAGTCATCCTCGCCCACTGGGGCCAGCTGAATGAGCCCGGCCGGCTCTTCGTGAACATGAGCGCCGACGCGCTGGTCGCGGCCATGGGCGGCGTGGGCGCGGCCTGCTGGCTCGAACGCATGCTCGCGCACCACGACGTCTCGGCGCGCAACGTGACGGTGGAACTCACCGAGCAGCGGGCCGCGGGCAACCCCGAGGCGCTGCAGCATGCGGTCAAGGCGCTTCACGCGCTGGGCGCGCGCGTTGCGCTCGACGACTTCGGCGAAGGCCATTCGAACCTGCGGCGCTGGAAAGACCTGCAGCCCGACTTCGTGAAGATCGACAAGCTGCTGACCCAGGGCATCGCGAGTTGCCCGCAGACTGTGGAGCTGGTGCGAACCATCGTCGGCCTCGGCCATGCACTGGGCACCGAGCTGGTCGCCGAAGGCGTGGAAGACGCCAAGGACCTGCGCGTGCTGCGCGACCTGGGCATCGCGCACGGCCAGGGCTACCTGTTCGGGCACCCCGCGCCGGCGCTGCAGCCCTTGCTGCCGGAGGCGGCGGCAGCGGCCATCCGAGACACCCGCATCGCCGTGATGCCGCATGCATCGCAGCCCCTGCAGCCCAACGTGCTGCGCAACCTGTCGGTCATCCAGGCACCGGCGCTGAACCCGCAGACCCCCATCGACGAGGTGTCGGCCATCTTCCAGAAGCACCCCGAGCTGCATGCGCTGGCCGTGGTCGACCAGGGATGGCCGGTGGCCCTCATCAACCGCCGGTCGCTCATGAACGACTATGCGCGCATGTATTTTCGCGAGGTGCATGGCCGCCGGCCCTGCCTGTCGTACGGCAGCGTCGCCCCGCGCATCGTGGAGCGAGAGGACAACGTCGAGAGCCTGCTCGCCATCCTGATGTCGGAAGACCAGCGCTACCTGAGCGAAGGCTTCATCGTGACCGAGAAGAAGCGCTACATCGGGCTGGGCACGGGCGACCAGCTGGTGCGCGCCGTCACCGAGGCGCGCATAGAAGCCGCGCGGCACGCCAACCCGCTGACCTTCCTGCCGGGCAACATTCCCATCAACATCCATATCGCGCGGCTGCTCGGCAGCGGCGCCGACTTCGTGGCCTGCTACGCCGACCTGAACAACTTCAAGGTGTTCAACGACCACTACGGCTACTGGCGTGGCGACGAGATGATCCTGCTGCTCGCGCGCCTTGCGACGCAGCACGCCAACCCCCACCGCGACTTCGTCGGCCACATCGGTGGCGACGACTTCCTGGTGATGTTCCAGAGCCCCGACTGGCACCAGCGCTGCACCGGGCTGATCGACGAATTCAACCGCCAGGCGAGCGGCCTTTACGACGAGGCCGCGCGGCAGGCCGGCGGCGTGCACGGCGAGGACCGGCATGGCGTGATCCGGTTCACGCCGTTTGCGACGCTCTCCATTGGCGCGGTGCGCATCCCGCCGGGCATGTTCCGCCATGCCGAGGACGTGGCCAGCGAAGCGGCCATCGCGAAGCACGAAGCCAAGCTCGCGGCCTCGGGGCTCACGGTGCGCGAGGCCCGGCCGCGGGCCTGATCCGTATCCGATCCACGCATAACTTATGCGTGGACGCCTTGTGCACCGGGCGATAGTCTTGCGGCCATGACCATCCTGATCACCGGCAGCGCCGGCCACCTCGGCGAGGCCCTGATGCGCACGCTGCGCGCGACTTCGCAAGACGCACGCGGCATCGACATCGCGCCCTCCCCCTTCACCGACCGCACAGGCTCCATCGCCGACCGTGCCTTCGTGCGCGACTGCATGCGCGGCGTGCGCACCGTCATCCACGCGGCCACGCTGCACAAGCCGCATGTGGGCACGCACAGCCTGCAGGACTTCGTCGACACCAACATCACCGGCACGCTGGTGCTCCTCGAAGAAGCGGTGGCCGCCGGCGTCGAAGCCTTCGTGTTCACCAGCACCACCAGCACCTTCGGCTCCGCGCTCACGCCCGCCGAAGGCATGCCGGCCGCATGGATCACCGAAGACGTGACGCCGATCCCCAAGAACATCTACGGCGTGACCAAGACCTCGGCCGAGAGCCTGTGCGAGCTGTTTCACCGCAAGCAGCGTCTGCCCGTGATCGTGCTGAAGACGTCGCGCTTCTTTCCCGAGGATGACGACGACGCCACCGCACGCAGCCTCTATTCGCTGCACAACGCGCAGGCCAACGAGCTGCTGCATCGACGCGTCGACATCGAGGACGTGGTCGACGCGCACCTGCTGGCGGCGCAGCGCGCGCCGGCCATCGGCTTCGGCCGCTACATCGTCTCGGCCACCACGCCCTTCACGCAAGACGACCCGCCGATGCTGCGTGAAAGCGCACCGCGCGTGCTGCAGCGGTTGTTTCCCGAGTGCGAAGCGCTCTATGCCAAGCAAGGATGGAAACTGCCTGCGCAGCTCGATCGCGTCTATGTGAATGCGCTCGCGCGGCGCGAGCTCGGATGGCAGCCGCGGCATGACTTCGCGCATGTGCTGCGTTGCCTGCGCGAAGGCCGCGACTTCCGCAGCCAACTGGCGCGCGAGGTGGGCAGCAAGGGCTACCACGGCGAGGTCTTCGGCGAAGGGCCGTACCCCGTCGCCTGAGCGACTCCCGGCGGAATGAACCCGGCCCGCTTCGGGTTTTTCCGGGTCAAAATTGTCGCATAAGTTGTATACAGTTTCGCGTACACATTGAGGCGTGCGACGTGGCAAGCCACGCCGCCGCGCCTCTTCCCTTGCGAAGCAGGAGACAACGATGACGGCCGACGCCACACTTTCCCAAGTCCATCCCGTGGACCAGCGGTTGCCTTCGGGCAAGCTCGCAGCCCTCGGATTGCAGCATGTGCTGGTGATGTATGCGGGGGCCGTCGCGGTGCCGCTGATCGTCGGGCGCGCGCTCAAGCTCACGCCCGACGAGGTCGCGCTGCTGATCTCGGCCGACCTGTTCTGCTGCGGCATCGCCACCCTGATCCAGGCGCTCGGCGCCACGCAATGGTTCGGCATCAAGCTGCCGGTGATGATGGGCGTGACCTTCGCCTCGGTCGCGCCGATGGTGGCCATCGCCAACGCCAACCCCGGGCAGAACGGGGCGCAGTTGCTGTTCGGCTCGATCATCGGCGCGGGCGTGGTGTCGATACTGATCGCGCCGCTGGTCAGCCGCATGCTGCGCTTCTTTCCGCCGGTGGTCACGGGCACGATCATCGCTGTCATCGGCATCAGCCTGATGCGCGTGGGCATCAACTGGATCTTCGGCAACCCCGTGGGCCCGACGGCGCCCGCGCTGGTCGATCCGGTGTACGCCAAGTGGCTCGCCGAGGTGACTTCGCCCGGCAGCTCGATCCCGGCCGTGCCCAAGGGCTTCGCAATCATGCCCACGGTGCCCAACCCCAAGTACGCCGATCTCTCCGGCTTCGGCGTGGCGACGCTGGTGCTGGTGTCGATCCTGCTGATCGTCAAGTACGCCAAGGGCTTCGTCGCCAACATCTCGGTGCTGCTGGGCATCGTGATCGGCGCCGTCGTGGCATCCATCACCGGGCTCATGACCTACGAGAAGGTGGGCAAGGCCGCATGGGTCGACATCGTGCTGCCCTTTCACTTCGGCATGCCGCAGTTCGACCCGATCCTGATCCTCACCATGACGCTCATCATGATCGTGGTGATGATCGAGTCGACCGGCATGTTCCTCGCGCTCGGCGAAATGACCGGCCGCAAGATCGACCAGAAAGACCTGGCGCGCGGCCTGCGCACCGACGGCCTGGGCACGCTGATCGGCGGCGTCTTCAACACCTTCCCGTACACCAGCTTCTCGCAGAACGTGGGCCTGGTGGCCGTCACCGGCATCCGCAGCCGCTACGTTTGCGTGGCGGGCGGCGTGATCCTGATCGTGCTGGGCCTGCTGCCGAAGATGGCCGCGCTGGTGGAGTCGCTGCCTACCGTGGTGCTCGGCGGCGCGGGCCTCGTGATGTTCGGCATGGTGGCCGCCACCGGCATCCGCATCCTGTCGGGCGTGGACTTCAAGAACAACCGCCACAACGCGATGATCGTCGCGGTGTCGATCGGCATCGGCATGATTCCGCTGATCGCGCCCAACTTCAAGCAATGGATGCCGCACGCGATTCATTCGCTGATCGAATCGGGCATCCTGCTGGCGTCGATTGCCGCCGTGCTGCTGAACCTGTTCCTGAACGGCGCGAAGCACGACGAGCAGGCCGTGATTGCCGCGGCCAAGCAGGCCGAGGCGCACTGACCGGGTTTTTTCAGATCATCGCCAGCGGCGCCTTGCGCCGCGGTGGCGGATGCAACCGGTCGAGTTCTTCCAGCGTCGCCGCGTCGAGCTTCAACTCCGCGGCGGCCAGGTTCTCCTTCAGGTGCGCGGCACGCACCGCCTTCGGGATCGCCGCCACACCGGGCCGCGCGATCACCGCGGCCAGCGCCAGTTGCGCGGCCGTCACGCCGAGCCGCACAGCCAGTTCCCCCAATGCCTTGTCCCCCGCCAGCGCGCCCTGATCGATCGGGCTGTAGGCCATCAGCGGCATGCCGCGCTCGTGCTGCCAGGGCAGCAGGCTGAATTCGGGCCCGCGCTCGCCCAGCGACAGATACACCTGATTGGCCGCGCAAACCGGCCCGCTGCCGGCGAGCGGCTCCAGCTCTTCCATGTCGTCGGTATCGAAGTTGCTCACTCCCCAGTGGGCGATGCGCCCGTCGGCCACCAGCGACTGCATCGCGTCCACGGTGTCGCGCAGCGGGTGGTTGCCGCGCCAGTGCAGCAGGTAGAGGTCGATGGCGTCGAGCCCGAGCCGCTTCAGGCTGCGTTCGCAGGCCTCGCGCGTTCCGCGCCGGCTCGCGTTGTGCGGATAGACCTTGCTGACGATGAACAGCGCCTCGCGCCGTACGTCCCCCGCGCGCAGCGCCTCGGCGACGGCCTGGCCCACGACGGTTTCCGCGCCGCCTTCGCCGTACATCTCGGCGGTGTCGATGAGCCGGTAGCCCAGGACGATGGCCTCGCGCACGGCGGCGATTTCGGCCGCGCGGCGGCTCGCGTCCTCGCCCATGCGCCAAGTGCCCAGGCCGAGTACCGGCATCTCGCCGCCGGTGGGGAGTGAAAGTGTTCGCATCGGCACATGGTAGGCGCGGCCGATATCCCTGTCAGCCCGCCGGCAACGGCAGCCACACGGTCGCCAGCAGGCCGCGGCCGTCTTCGCCCTCGCCCAGCACGACCCGGCCATGGTGCTTGTCCAGCACCGACTTCACGATGGCCAGCCCCAAGCCGCTGCCCGATTGCGTCTGGTCGGGATTGCGGAAGAAGCGGTCGAACACCCGCTCGCGCAGCGCGGGCGGAATGCCCGGGCCCTCGTCGGCCACGCGCAGCACCGCGCGCGTGCCTTCGCGGCGGACGTGCACCCTGACCGTGCCGCCGTCGGGGCTGTACTTGACGGCGTTCTCGATCAGGTTGCTCAGCATCGAGATCAGGCTCTCGCGCTCGCCGAACACCGGCACCGGGCCGTCTTCCACGGCAAAGTCGAACCGCACGCCGCGTGCATGCGCCAGCGGCCCGACCAGCGCGATGCGCTCGCGTGCCAGCGCGTCGAGCGCGAGCGGCTCGGGCACCGCGTCCTGCGGCATTTCGTCGCTGCGCATCAGCTGCTGCAACTGCCCCACCAGCCGCGTCGCGCGGTCGTTGCTGCGCAGCAGGTTGGCCATGAGCTCACGCTGGCCCCGGTCGTTGGTCTGCGCCTTCAGCGCCTCGACGTTCACGCGCATCGCCTCGAGCGGCGTGTGCAGTTCGTTGGCGGCGTCGGCGATCAGCCCGCGCTCCCGTGCGCCGCGGTCGCGCACGCTGCGCAGCAGGCCGTTGATGCTGCGCACCATCGGCCGCAGTTCCTTGTGCGGCGGCTCGAACGACAGCGGGGTGAGGTCGGCCGGGCCGCGCTCGGCGGTCTCTCGTGTCACCTGCCGCCACGGCCGCAGCGCGAGCAGCACGGCCAGCCACGCGGGAAACACCAGGAACGGCAGGCTGATGAGCAGCGGCAGGAAGTAGTAGCTGCGGTGGTCGACGTTGAAATACAGCCGCAGGAACTTGGGCTCTGCCAGCATCACGCGGGTGTCGAGCACCGGCGAAATCATGGTCCGCGCGCGCAGCGACCGGTCGCCGAGCCTGATGCTCTCGACCTTGCCGATGGTCTGGTTGATGATCGGCGGCACCGACGCGGAGGAGTTGTAGATGAGCTTGCCGCGCTGCCACACCTGCATGACGGGCGCCTTGTCCACCTCGGAAGAAAAGTCGCCCGAGGTCTCGAGCAGCGCCATGTCGAAGGCACGCAGCGTGGCCTGCTGGCGGTCGGGCGACGCCGCGAGGTTCTGCGCGGCGCTGATGACGCAGGCAAAGATCTTGTCGTAGCGCACGAGCTCGGGAAAGCGATTGGAGTCGTACAGGAAGAGGCCGAGGGTGCAGGTCCACAGCAACCCGACCACCGAGATCTGCACCAGCAACAGGCGCCTGAGGAGCGAAGGCTGCATCCAGCGCCGGCACCGCCGCCTGAGCGCGCCTCCCCATCCCAGGCGCGTGCCGGGGCTCGCGCCGGGGCCGGCGTTGTTCTCGACTGGCAAAGGATTCATGGGTCTCCTGGCGGCCGCCCCCCTGGGGTCAAGGGCGCCGCGAGCGGCCGAAGTATGTGCCGGGCCTGCGCGGAGGAATTCAGCAAGCCTTCATGAACCCGCTCGCGGGCAACCGGAAGGCCGAGCTTGCCCCATCGAACCTTCTAATTTTTCGAAGTCAAAGTCATTTTCATGACATAGAAATCCTTACTTCACCCCATAAACAGCGACTCTTCGCCTTCTGATTTTGTCAACACTGAGTGGGTGCCAACCCCGACCCTCCAGGCAGCCCCCGCTTCTAGAATTTTTCAGCGGCCTTGCGTCACGAGCGCGCGCGCCCCCTCGCAACGAATTTGGAACAGGTTGAGTCAATGCAGAAAAAGCACAGGATTGCCGTCATTCCCGGAGACGGTATCGGCGTCGAGGTCATGCCCGAAGGTTTGCGCGTGCTCGACGCGGTCGGGCGCCGTTTCGGCATCGACTTCTCTTACGACCACTTCGACTGGGGCTCCGACCACTACGTGCGCACCGGCCTGATGATGCCGGCCGACTGGGCCGACAAGATCCAGGGCCATGACGCCATCTACTTCGGCGCCGTGGGCGCGCCCGACAAGGTGCCCGACCACATTGCCGTGTGGGGCCTGCTGATCAAGATCCGCCGCGACTTCGACCAGTACGTGAACCTGCGCCCCGTGCGCCTGATGCCCGGCGTGCCCGGCCCGCTGGCGCACCGCAAGCCCGGCGACATCGACTTCCTGGTGGTGCGCGAGAACACCGAGGGCGAATACACCTCGGTGGGCGGGCGCCTGTTCGAAGGCACGCCGCGCGAGATGGCGATCCAGGAAGCGGTGTTCACCCGCACCGGCGTGGACCGCATCATCGACTACGCCTTCACGCTCGCCAACCGCCGCAAGCGCAAGAGCCTGACGGCGGCCACCAAGTCGAACGGCATCTCGATCACCATGCCCTACTGGGACGAACGCCTGGCCGAGATCGCCAAGCGCTACCCCGACGTGGCGACGAACAAGTTCCACATCGACATCCTGTGCGCGCACTTCGTGCAGCACCCCGACTGGTTCGACGTGGTGGTGGCCTCCAACCTGTTCGGCGACATCCTGTCCGACCTGGGCCCGGCCTGCACCGGCACCATCGGCATCGCGCCCAGCGCCAACCTCAACCCGGAGCGCAAGTTCCCGTCGCTGTTCGAGCCCGTGCACGGCTCGGCACCCGACATCGCGGGCAAGGGCATCGCCAACCCGATCGGTCAGATCTGGTCGGCTGCGCTGATGCTCGACCACCTGGGCAACGACGACCCGGTGTACGCGCAGGCTTCGGCCGCCGTGGTCTCGGCCATCGAGACGGTGCTGAGCGAAGGCCCGCGCACGCGCGACATGGGCGGCACGGCGAACACCGTGGACGTGGGCCGCGCGATCGCCGACTGCATCTCTGCATGACGGCGAGCCCCTCATTCCTTTGCGGCCGGGGAGACTGAGATGGGCCTGTTCCTGCTGAAGCGCACGCTGACGCTGATCGGCACGCTGGTCGGCGCGTCGATCATCGTGTTTCTGGTGCTGGAGATTCTTCCGGGCAACGCGGCACAGATGCTGATGGGGCCGGATGCGTCGCCTGAAGCAGTCGCGGCGCTGGCGACCAAGCTCGGCCTCGACCTGCCGGCATGGACGCGCTACTGGCACTGGATCGGCGGCCTGCTGACCGGCAACCTGGGCGACAGCTACGCCTACAGCTCGCCGGTGCTCGACCTGATCCTGGAGCGCCTGGCACTCACCATGCCGCTCGCACTGCTGGCGATGTTCTTCACCACGGTGATCGCGCTGCTGGTGGGCGTGACCGCCGCCGCGCGCCACAACAAGCTGGGCGACGTCGGCCTGATGGGCATGGCCCAGGTCGGCATCGCCATTCCCAATTTCTGGTTCGCGATTCTTCTGATCCTCGTGTTCTCGGTGAAGCTGCAGTGGTTCTCCGCCGGCGGCTTCGAGGGCTGGGGCGACGGCTTCTTCTCGGGCGTCAAGTCGCTGTTGCTGCCCGCGCTTTCACTGGCGGTGGTACAGGCCGCGATCCTCGCGCGCATCACGCGCTCGGCCGTGCTGGAAGTGATGCGCGAAGACTTCGTGCGCACCGCGCGCGCCAAGGGCGTGTCGCAGCGCATGGTGCTGTGGACCCATGTGCTGCGCAACGCCATGATCCCCGTCATCACCGTCATGGGCATGCAGTTCTCCGAGCTGCTGGCCGGCACAATCGTGGTGGAGAACGTGTTCTATCTTCCCGGCCTCGGCCGGCTGATCTTCCAGGCCATCAGCAACCGCGACCTGATCGTGGTGCGCAACTGCGTGATGCTGCTGGCGGCCATGGTCGTCATCGTGAATTTCGTGGTCGACGTGCTCTACGCCGTCATCGACCCGCGCATCAAGGCCAGCGACATATGAACGCCATCACGGCCCCGGCCCCCAGCGCCGCGGCGCTCAAGCTCCCCGGTTTCTGGCAACGCGCGGTGAAGCACCGCAGCTTCGTCATCGGCGGCGTGCTGGCCGCGCTGCTGCTCATCGCGGCACTCGTGTCTTTTGTCTGGACGCCGTGGTCGCCGTATGCGATGGACATGGCCAACAAGATGCAGGCGCCCACGGGCTCGCACTGGCTGGGCACCGATGCCTTCGGGCGCGACGTGGCCTCGCTGCTGCTGGTGGGCGCGCGGGCGTCCATCCTGGTAGGCATCATTGCCGTGGGCATCGGCCTGGTGGTCGGCACCGCGCTGGGCCTGCTCGCTGCCGCCAAGCGCGGCTGGGTCGAGGAAGCGGTCATGCGGCTGTCGGACTTCACGCTGGCCTTTCCCGCGATTCTCTCGGCCATCATGATGACCGCCGTGTTCGGCGCCGGCATCGTGAATGCCATCGTGGCCATCGGCATCTACAACATCCCGACCTTCGCGCGCATCACGCGCGCGTCGGCCAATGCCATCTGGTCGCGCGAGTACGTGGCCGCCGCGCGCGCCTGCGGCAAGGGCTCGTTCGCGATCACCATGCAGCACGTGCTGCCGAACATTTCGGCCGTGCTGATCGTGCAGATCACCATCCGCTTCGCCATCGCCATCCTCGCGGAGGCGGCGCTCTCCTACCTCGGCCTGGGCACGCAGCCGCCGCAGCCCTCATGGGGCCGCATGCTCAGCGAAGCGCAGACCCTGATGTTCCAGCAGCCACTGCTGGCGGTTTTCCCCGGCATGGCGATCGCGCTGGCGGTGCTCGGCCTGAACCTGCTGGGCGACGGCCTGCGCGACCTGCTCGATCCGCGCCTTGCCCGCGCACGCTGAAACCACGATGCCCCTCCTCGAAGTCAACAACCTCCAGATCGGCCTGCAGACCCAGCGCGGTCCAGCGCAGGCCGTGCGCGGCATCTCGTTCTCGCTGGAGCGCGGCGAAACGCTCGGCATCGTCGGCGAATCGGGCTGCGGCAAGTCGATCACCGTGATGTCGCTCATGGGCCTCCTGCCCTCCAGCGCGCAGGTCACGGGCAGCATCAAGCTCGACGGGCAGGAGCTCGTCGGCCTGCCCGAAAAGCAGATGTGCCAGATCCGCGGCAACCGCATCGGCATGATCTTCCAGGAGCCGATGACGGCGCTGAACCCGGTGCACACCATCGCGCGCCAGGTCGGCGAGCCGCTGCAGCTGCACCGCGGACTGACCAAGGCGCAGGCCCGCAAGGAGGCGCTGAGCCTGCTCGACCGCGTGGGCATTCCCGACGCGGCTTCGCGCCTCGATGCCTACCCGCACCAGTTCTCGGGCGGGCAACGCCAGCGCATCGGCATCGCGATGGCGCTGGCCTGTGGACCCGACCTGCTGATCGCCGACGAGCCGACGACGGCACTCGACGTGACCATCCAGAAGCAGGTGCTCGACCTGATCCAGAGCCTGGTCAAGGAAATGGGCATGGCGATGATCCTGATCTCGCACGACCTCGGCGTGATTGCCAACAGCGTGAAGCGCATGCTGGTGATGTACGGCGGCAGCGCGGTGGAAAGCGGCCCGACCGACACGGTCTTCGCCGGCCGCGCGCACCCCTACACGCGCGGCCTGTTCGCGGCGCGCCCCGCCATCGGCGCGGTGCGTGCCGGCCGGCTGCCGACCATCCGCGGCAGCGTGCCCGAGCTGGTCGACATGCCGCGCGGCTGCGCCTTCGCGGGCCGCTGCGCCCACACCATCGACCTGTGCCAGAGCACGCGGCCCCAGGCCACGCTGCTGCCGAACGACCACACGGTGCGCTGCCTGCGGCTCGGCGAGATCGCCGCGCTGAACGCCAAGGCCGCCGCCTCCGCCCTCCTCGCATGAGCCAGCCCACCACCGCCGGCCAGCCCTTGCTGGCCGTGAAGAACCTCTATCGCCACTACGCGCTGCCGCGCGAGAAGCTGTTCGGGCCGCCGCCCACGGTGAAGGCGCTCAACGGCGTGAGCTTCGATGTGCAGGCCGGCAAGAGCATGGGCATCGTCGGCGAATCGGGCTCGGGCAAATCGACCATCGCGCGCCTGGTGATGGCGCTGGACACGCCCACGTCTGGCACCGTCTCGCTCGAAGGCCGCGATCTGCATTCGCTGTCGAAGGAAGCGTTGCGCGTGGCGCGGCGCGACTTCCAGATGGTGTTCCAGGACCCGTATGGTTCGCTCGATCCGCGCCAGACCGTGGCGCGCATCGTGGCCGAGCCGCTGGAGGCGCTGGCCGAAACCAGCCGCGCCGAGCAGCGCGAGCGCGCATCGGAAGCACTCTCCGCCGTCGGCCTGCGCACCACCGACATGGACAAGTACCCGCACGAGTTCTCGGGCGGACAGCGCCAGCGCATCGCCATCGCGCGAGCGCTCATCACGCGTCCCAAGCTCATCGTGGCCGACGAGCCGGTGAGCGCGCTCGACGTGTCGGTGCAGGCCCAGGTGCTCAACCTCATGCAGGACCTGCAGCAGCAGTTCGGCATCAGCTACCTGCTCATCAGCCACGACCTCGCGGTGGTCAACCACCTGTGCGACGAAGTGTGCGTGGTCTTCAAGGGCCGCATCGTGGAGCGAGGCCGTCCGGCCGATCTCTTCGCGCATGCGCAGCACGAGTACACGCGCACGCTGCTGTCGGCGGTGCTGCACACGCCGTCTCGCTAGCCGGGCCGGACCTCCCAATTTCTCCCTCACCTCCAGGAACTATCGAATGTTGAAGCGACGCACACTCATGACTTCCGCCATGGCCGCGGCAATCCCGGGTGTCTTCCTGCCCCAGGCGCGCGCGCAGGCCGGCAAGAACACGCTGACGATCGGCATGCCGCTCGAACCGCCGGGCCTGGACCCGACCACCGGCGCGGCATCGGCCATCGCGGAAATCACGCAGTACAACATCTTCGAGACGCTCACCAAGGTGAACGCCGACGGCTCGGTCACGCCGATGCTGGCCGAAAGCTGGTCGTCGTCGCCCGACATGAAGACCTTCGTCTTCAAGCTACGCAAGGGCGTGCGCTTCGAGAACGACCAGCCCTTCAACGCGCACACGGTGAAGTTCTCGTTCGACCGCGCGGGCGGCGCCAAGAGCACCAACAAGGACAAGCGCTTCTTCAGCGAGATCGGCACCGTGGTGCTCGACGAGTACACGGTGGGCGTCAACAGCACACTGCCCAACCCCGATCTGCCCTTCATGCTGGGGCAGTCGACCGCCTGCATCGTCGAGCCCAAGAGCGCCGACACCAACGCCACCGCGCCGGTAGGCACCGGCCCCTACAAGCTGAGTGCATGGCAGCGCGGCGCCTCGTGCACGCTGGTCAAGTCGCCGAGCTACCGCGACCAGAACCTGGCGAAGGTTCCGAAGTTCGTGTTCCGCTTCATGTCGGACACCGCGGCGCAGACCGCCGCGCTGATGGCAAACGACATCGACATCTTCCCGCGCGCGGGCACGCGCTCGGTGGCGCAGTTCAAGGGCAACCCGCGCTTCCAGGTGATCGAAGTGGGCACGCGCGGCAAGGTGATCCTGACCATCAACAACCGCAAGAAACCGCTGGACGACGTGCGCGTGCGCCGCGCGATCCTGGCGGCCATCGACCGCAACGCCATCATCCAGGGCGCGGCGGACGGCTTCGGCAAGCCAATCGGCAGCCATTACGCGATGGGCGCGCCGGGCTTCGTCGACACCACGGCGATGAACCCCTTCGACATCGAGAAGGCGAAGAAGCTGCTGGCCGAAGCCGGCGTGAAGACGCCGCTGGAACTGCGCCTGCAGCTGCCGCCGCCCTCGTATGCACGTCAGGGCGGCGAGATGATCGCTGCGCAGCTGGCGCAGATCGGCATCAACGTGAAGATCCAGAACGTCGAGTGGGCCCAGTGGCTCAGCGGCACTTTCGGCGGCGCGCACGACTTCGACCTGACGATGGTGGCGCACGTGGAGCCCTTCGACCTGGTGAAGTACACCGAGGCCGACTACTACTGGGGCTACGACTCCAAGAAGTTCCGCGACCTGTTCGTCACCATCCAGAACGAAGAGAACAAGAAGCGCCGCGCCGACCTGCTGGCCGATGCGCAGCGCATGCTGGCCACCGACGCGGTGAACGGCTTCCTCTACCAGGCGGTGTTCCCGACCATCGCGCGCAAGGAGGTCAAGGGCCTGTGGCCAAACATGCCGATCGTGGTGAACGACCTGGCCGCGATCTCGTGGGGTTGATGCGATGACGACGAAGCCCCTCTATTCGCTGAGCGTGCAGGAGCTGCACGCGGCTTACGCCGCCAAGGAGCTGTCGCCGGTGGAAGTGGCGCGCTCGGTGAACGAACGCATCGCCGCGTACGAACCCGAGCTTCGCGCGACCTGGCTGTTCCGGCCCGAACTCGCGCTGGAGCAGGCGCGCGCCTCCGAGGCCCGCTGGCTGGCCGGCAAGCCGCGCGGCACGCTCGATGGCGTGCCAGTGACCATCAAGGACAACCTCGCGACCGAGGGCGATCCGATGCCGCTGGGCACCGCCGCCTACGAGCTCGTGCCGATGAGCTACGACTCGCCGCCCGCCGCCCGCCTGAAGGAAGACGGCACGGTGCTGGTGGCCAAGACCACGATGCCCGACCTGGGCATGCTGTCGTCGGGGCTGTCGAGCTTTCATGAGCTTTCGCGCAACCCGTGGGATCTTTCGCGCACGCCGGGCGGTTCCAGCTCCGGCGCAGGCGCGGCGGCTGCCGCCGGTTATGGCCCGCTGCACGTGGGTACCGACATCGGCGGCTCGCTGCGCCTGCCCGCCAGCTGGTGCGGCATCTACACGCTCAAGCCCAGCTTCGGCCGCATCCCCCTGAGCTCGCCCTACATGGGCCGCTGCGCCGGGCCGATGACGCGCACCGTGGCCGATTCGGCGCTGATGATGGCGTCGATGGCACAGCCCGACGACCGCGACTATTCGGAACTGCCGCCGCCGGTCATCGACTGGAACGCCTTCGAGGTCGACCCGTCGTTCATCAAGGGCAAGCTCGTGGCGCTGCACATGGACGCAGGCTGTGGCCTGCCGCTGGATCCGCAGATCGCCGAAGCGGTGCGCCGCGCGGCGAAACGCATCGAGGCCGCCGGCGCGCACGTCGAGGAAATCCCGGCGTTCATGACGCCGAAGATGCTGCAGGGCATGGACCACTTCTGGCGCATGCGCTCGTGCCTCGACATGCAGGCCATGACGGCCGAGCAGCGCGCGAAGATCCTGCCGTACATCCGCGACTGGGCCGAGAGCGCCGCCGGCTTTTCGGGCGCGCACATCTTCGACGCCTACAGCCAGTTCGTCGCCACGCGCGCGGCCACCATCTCGGCCACCAAGGCCTACGATTTCGTGATCTCGCCGGTGTCGCCTAACCTGCCGGCGCCCGCCGACCACGCCTCGCCGACCAACGACCCGATGCGGCCGCTGGAGCACATCGGCTTCACGGTGCCCTACAACATGTCGGAGCAGCCGGCCGCCTCGATCAACTGCGGCTACTCGGCCGAAGGCTTGCCCATCGGCCTGCAGATCGCGGGGCGCCGTTTCGACGACCTGGGCGTGCTGCAGTTCAGCCGCGCCTTCGAGCAGATCCGCGAAGCACAGAAACCCTGGCCGGAACCCAAGTGATCCGCCACAAGGAGACATGACACCATGACCGCCACCCACTTCATCGACGGCCGCCGCGTGGCGTCCGAAGGCAACGCCACCATCGACGTGATCGATCCGAGCGACGGCCAGAAATTCGGCGAGATCGCACGCGGCACCACCGCCGACATCGACACCGCCGTGCGCGCCGCGCGCCAGGCCATGGGCGACAACTTCGACGGCCCCTGGGGCGAGATGACCGCGCTGCAGCGCGGCCGGCTGCTCGCCAAGCTCGGCGCCGCCGTGATGGAGCACCACGAAGAGCTGGCCCAGCTCGAGGCGCGCGACACCGGCAAGGCACTGCGCGTGGCACGCAACGACGCCACCGCGCTGGCCCGCTACATGGAGTACTACGCCGGCGCATGCGACAAGCTGCACGGCGACACCCTGCCCTATGAGCGCGGCTACACAGTGCTGACAGTGCGCATTCCGCACGGCGTGACGGGCCACATCATTCCCTGGAACTACCCGATGCAGATCGCGGGCCGCAGCGTGGGCGCATCGCTCGCAGCGGGCAACGCCTGCGTGGTGAAGCCGGCCGAGGATGCCAGCCTGTCGCTGCTGCGGCTCGCCGAACTCGCGACCGAAGTCGGCTTCCCGGCCGGCGCGCTCAACGTGGTGACGGGCTACGGCAAGGAAGCCGGCGCGGCACTGTGCGCGCACCCGGGCATCGATCACATCTCGTTCACCGGCTCGACCATGACCGGCCGCAGCGTGGGCCTGGCCGCCGCCGAGCGCCACTGCCCGGTGACGCTGGAGCTGGGCGGCAAGTCGCCGCAGATCGTGTTCGCCGACGCCGACCTCGACGCGGCAGAGCCGGTGCTGCTCAACGCCATCATCCAGAACGCGGGCCAGACCTGCTCCGCGGGCAGCCGCGTGCTGGTGGAGCAGTCGGTCTACGAAGAGGTCGTCGCGCGGCTGGCCAAGCGTTTCGCGGCCGTGCGCGCAGGGGCGCCCTCCGAGGACCTGGACATGGGCCCGCTCATCAACGAAAAGCAGTTCCGCCAGGTGCGCGACATGGTCGCGACGGCCGAGGCCGCGGGCCTGAAGGTGGCGGCACGCGGTACGGTGTCGCCCAATGCGTCTTCCGCCGGCTACTACCAGGAAGCCGTGCTGTTCCGCGACGTGCCGCACGACAGCGACCTCGCGCAGCGCGAGATCTTCGGCCCCGTGCTGGTCGTGATGCCCTTTGCCGATGAAGCAGAGGCGGTGCGCCTGGCCAACGGCACGGACTTCGGCCTGGTGGCCGGCGTATGGACCCGCGACGGCGCGCGCCAGTTGCGCATGGCGCACAAGCTGCACTGCGGCCAGGTCTTCGTCAACAATTACGGTGCGGCGGGTGGTGTAGAACTGCCCTTCGGCGGCGTGAAATCCAGCGGCTTCGGCCGCGAGAAGGGCTTCGAGGCCCTGCTCGGATTCACGACCCTCAAGACCATCGCAATCAAGCACGGATGAAGACAACACATGACAACCACTGAACAGCAAACGCCGCGCAAGGTCGGCCTCGTCGGCGTCGGCCTGATGGGCCACGGCATCGCCAGCAACATCGTCAAGCACGGCCACCAGCTGACGGTGCTTGAACATGCGGGCAACCAGCCCATCGACGGCCTGCTGAAGGCAGGCGCCACGTCGGTGAAGGACGTGGCCGCGCTCGCGGCACAGGTCGACGTGCTGATCCTGTGCGTCACCGGCACGCCGCAGGTGGAAGCTGTGATGCTCGGCGACAAGGGCGCGCTCACCGCCCTGCGGCCCGGCACGGTGGTGATCGACTGTTCGACGGCCGTGCCCGCCTCCACCGCCAAGGTGGCCGAGGCTGTGAGTGCCAAGGGCGGCAAGTTCATCGACGCGCCCATGACCCGCACCGCCAAGGAAGCCGCCGAAGGCCGCCTGAACCTGCTGGTGGGTGGCGATGCCGAGGTGCTGGCCTCGTGCCTGCCGCTGCTGCGCTGCTTTGCCGAGAACATCACGCACGTGGGTGGCATCGGCGCCGGTCATGCGATGAAGCTGCTGCACAACTTCGTGTCGCTGGGCACCGTGGCACTGCTGTGCGAAGCGGCGGCCTGCGCGGAGCGCGCTGGTGTGAAGCCCGATGTGTTCGTCGACGTGCTGGCCAAGGGCGGCGGCAACGGCGTGGCGCTGGAACGCGTCAAGCCCAAGCTGCTGACGGGCGGCACCGACTCGCTGAAGTTCTCGATGGCCAACGCCAAGAAGGACCTGGGCTACTACAACGACATGGCGGAACAGGCGTCAGCCGGACATGGCATCGCGCAGGCCGTGGATGCGCTGCTGACGCAAGGCGTGGAGAAGTTCGGTCCGGACCGGATGGTGCTGGATCTGGTCGAAGCGTTGCGCTGATTGCCAGATTGCCCAAGTCCGTGATCTTGCCGGACTTGGGTTGCGTGAAGAATGTGGTGGAGCTGGGGGGATTTGAACCCCCGTCCGCAAGCCTTCATCGCGCAGTTCTACATGTTTAGTGATCTGATTTAAGTCTCGCTTCCGGAACCGCGCAGTCACACGCTAAACCGGACGCCAGCACCCTATTTTCTCGCCTCGACCCAAGGTACCCGGATCGAAGCCAGCCCATGTAATTATCCTTGCAGCCGGGAGGTCAGGATTGCTCCAGACCCCCTTGCCCAGCCCATCGGCCAACTGTTGCAAGGCTCACTGGCAATTAAGCAGCGAGTGCGAAACGTTCGTCGTTTGCAGTTAGTTTGTTTGAATCTGTTTTACGAGCGCATTCAGCTCGACATGCCCCGCTGCGACTCCGAACCCACGTCGAAACCAGTGCAGCCCCAAGAGAACCATTTTAGGCGCTATTGAGTAACTTCAAGAGCTCCATGGGCGAAGATATTGATGCGTCGGCCTTCCAGAGGGCCGAATCTGCCTGCGAACCCATGTAGCCGTAGGTCGCGGCAACCGTACGCATGCCCGCTGCGCGGCCCGCGATGATGTCGCGCTCGTCGTCACCCACGTACATGCAGGCTTCTGACGGCACGCCGAGCCTGCGTGCGGCCTCATGCAGCGGCTCGGGATGCGGCTTGGCGAACGGCGTGGTGTCGCCGCTGATCACCGCGCCTGCGGTCTCGAAGAGCGGGATGGCGCGCGTCAGCGGATCGGTGAATCGCATCGATTTGTTGGTGACAACGCCCCACAGCAAGCCCTGCTCGCGCAGCGCCTCTATCAACGCCTGGACGCCGTCGAACACCTGCGTGTTGAGCAGCATGCGACGCTCATAAGTCACGAAGAACTCTTCGCGCAGTTCGTCGAACTCGGGCGACTCAGGGGTGATGCCGAAGGCCACGCCGAGCATGCCCCGTGCGCCGGCACCCGCCATCGGTCGGTATCTTTCGAGCGGATAGGACGCCAGGCCGCGATCGGTGCGCATCTTGTCGGCTGCGGCTCCCAGATCGGGTGCGCTGTCGATCAACGTGCCGTCGAGGTCGAACAGCACGGCCTGAGTCTTCGAGACGCCGCTCATGCTGGAGCACCCGGCTTCTGGGTGGCGAACATGTAGTTGACGCTGGTGTCGCCGCTGAGCCAGTAGCGGCGCGTCAACGGGTTGTGCTCCATGCCACGGGTGTGCCGCAGGTCGAGCCCGGCGGCGCGGCAATAGGCCGCCAGTTCGCTGGGGCGGATCAGCTTCGCATATTCATGCGTCCCGCGTGGGAGCATGCCGAGCACGTATTCGGCGCCCACGATAGCCAGCATGAAGGACTTCAGGTTACGGTTGATGGTCGAGAAAAACACCCAGCCGCCCGGCTTGACCAGCGCGGCGCAGGCCTGGATCACCGAAGCCGGTTGTGGCACATGCTCGAGCATTTCCATGCAGGTGACGACATCGAAGCTGCCCGGCTGTTGAGCGGCCAGTGCCTCGGCACTGATCTCGCGGTACTTCACGCTGCGCGTGCCTGCTTCGAGTGCATGAAGCTGCGCCACTTTGAGCGCCTTGCCGGCCAGGTCGATACCCAGCACTTCCGCGCCCTTGCGAGCCATCGAATCGGCCAGGATGCCACCGCCGCAGCCGATATCGAGCACTCGGCGCTGCGATATAGGCGCAATACCGTCAATCCATTCCAGACGCAATGGATTGATTTCGTGCAGCGGGCGGAATTCGCTTTCCAAATCCCACCAGCGATGGGCCAGTTCTGAAAACTTGGCCAGTTCGGCCGGATCGGCATTCACGTTTTCTGTCATACAGCGATTATGAAACGAGCAATGCCCGGTAAACACCGGGCAGGCTTTGTCGAATGAGCAGGCACTAATTCAACAGGCATAAAAAAACCCCGCCGTAGCGGGGTTTTCATGATCGATGAAATCGATTGATTAGTTGGCGCGGGTGCCGACCACTTCGATTTCCACGCGACGGTTCTTGGCGCGACCTTCCTTGGTCTTGTTGTCAGCCACAGGCTGCGACTTGCCCTTGCCTTCGGTGTAGACGCGGTTGCGTTCGATGCCCTTCGAGACCAGGAAGGCCTTGACAGCTTCGGCGCGACGGACCGACAGACGCTGGTTGTAGGGAACCGTACCGATCGAGTCGGTGTGGCCCACAGCGATGATCACTTCGAGGTTGACGCCACGGATCTTCTCGACCAGATCGGTCAGCTTCGCGCGACCTTCGGGCTTCAGAACCGACTTGTCGAAGTCGAAGAAGGCGTCAGCAGCGAAGGTCACCTTCGAAGCGGCGACTTGCTGAGGCGTCGGGGGAACCGGAGCGACAGGCGTCGGAGCCACAGCGACCGGAGCGGCAGGAACCAGAGCACCGTCGCAACCAGCGGCAGCCGTTGCGGGCGTCCAGTTGGCATCGCGCCAGCACAGTTCGTTCGTGCCGTTCTTCCAAACCAGTTCGCCGGTGCCGTTTTGCCAGTTGTCGATCGTAGGACCGCCGTCCGCAGCGGTGACACGGGTCTGCGCGCCGGCGGCAGTGGCGAGCGCAGCGACTGCAAACATCATCGCCACTTTATTCAGTTTCTTCATGGTTCTCCTCTTGGGGAAAAAGCCGCAGCCGCGCTGCGAATCAAGGACGCTTTAAGTGACCACCACCCAAAACGTTGAGGCGATTGTGCCATAGGGTCTTTGGCAAACAGGCCGCTGGACGCCCCCGAAGCGTAGGACGGAGGCGGAATAGACGCCTTGTGTTGCGGCGGTGCGACACCCCTCACAGCGTAAAATTTCGCCTTCCTGCCGCCAGCACCTCGCTCATGACCTCCTTCGCAAAAGAAACCCTGCCCATCAGTCTTGAAGAGGAAATGCGTAGCAGCTATCTCGATTACGCCATGAGCGTGATCGTCGGCCGAGCGCTTCCCGACGCCCGTGACGGCCTCAAGCCGGTACACCGCCGCGTGCTCTTCGCGATGCACGAACTCAACAACGACTGGAACCGGCCGTACAAGAAGTCGGCCCGTATCGTCGGCGACGTGATCGGTAAGTACCACCCGCACGGCGACCAGTCGGTCTACGACACCATCGTGCGGCTGGCCCAGGACTTCTCCATGCGCCACATGCTGGTCGACGGCCAGGGCAACTTCGGGTCGGTCGATGGAGACAACGCGGCCGCAATGCGTTATACGGAAATCCGGCTGGCCAAAATTGCGCACGAAATGCTGGCCGATATCGACAAGGAAACTGTCGACTTTCAGGACAATTACGACGGCTCCGAAAAAGAGCCGAAAGTGCTGCCGAGCCAGTTGCCCAATTTGCTGGTCAATGGCTCCGGCGGTATTGCGGTCGGCATGGCCACCAATATTCCGCCGCACAACCTGAACGAGGTCGTCGACGCCTGCCTGTACCTGCTTCGCAACCCCGAGGCCTCCATCGACGAATTGATGGAAATCGTGCCGGCGCCCGACTTCCCCACCGCCGGCATCATCTACGGTATCAACGGCGTGAAGGACGGCTACCGCACCGGCCGCGGCAAGGTCGTGATGCGCGCCAAGTGCCACTTCGAGGACATCGACCGCGGCCAGCGCCAGGCGATCATCGTCGACGAGCTCCCCTACCAGGTCAACAAGAAGACGCTGCAGGAGCGCATGGCAGAGCTGGTGCACGAAAAGAAGATCGAAGGCATCAGCCACATCCAGGACGAGTCCGACAAGTCGGGCATGCGACTGGTGATCGAACTCAAGCGCGGCGAAGTGCCCGAAGTCGTGCTCAACAACCTCTACAAGCAGACGCAGCTGCAGGACACCTTCGGCATCAACATGGTGGCGCTGGTCGACGGCCAGCCCAAGCTGTGCAACCTGAAGGACCTGATCCAGGTCTTCCTGCAGCACCGCCGCGAAGTGGTCACGCGCCGCACCGTCTTCAACCTGCGCAAGGCACGCGAACGCGGCCACGTGCTCGAAGGCCTGGCGGTGGCGCTGGCGAACATCGACGAGTTCATCCGCATCATCCGCGAGTCGCCCACGCCGCCGGTCGCCAAGGCCGAGCTCATGACCCGCAGCTGGGACAGCAAGCTGGTGCGCGAAATGCTCACGCGCTCGCGCGCCGACGGCGGCGTGATCAACGCCGACGACTACCGCCCCGAGGGCCTCGAGCGCGAGTACGGCATGGGGGGCGACGGCCTCTACCGCCTGTCGGACACGCAAGCCCAGGAAATCCTGCAGATGCGCCTGCAGCGCCTGACCGGCCTCGAGCAGGACAAGATCGTGGCCGAGTACAAGGACGTCATGGCCGAGATCGACGACCTGCTCGACATCCTGGCCAAGCCCGAGCGCGTCTCGACCATCATTGGCGAAGAGCTGGGCACCATCAAGCAGGAGTTCGGCCAGTCGAAGATCGGCGCGCGCCGCAGCCTGGTGGAGCACAGCGCCTACGACCTCTCGACCGAAGACCTGATCACCCCGACCGACATGGTGGTGACGCTCTCGCACAGCGGCTACATCAAGAGCCAGCCGCTGGGAGAGTACCGTGCCCAGAAGCGCGGCGGCCGCGGCAAGCAGGCCACCGCCACCAAGGACGACGACTGGATCGACCAGCTCTTCATCGCCAACACGCACGACTACATCCTGTGCTTCTCGAACCGCGGCCGGCTGTACTGGCTCAAGGTGTGGGAAGTGCCGGCAGGTTCACGCGGCTCGCGCGGCCGGCCCATCGTCAACATGTTCCCGCTGCAGGAAGGCGAGAAGATCAACGTCGCGCTTGCCCTCACCGGTGAAAAGCGCAACTTCCCGGCCGACCAGTACGTGTTCATGGCGACCTCGATGGGCACCGTCAAGAAGACCGCGCTCGACGAGTTCAACAACCCGCGCAAGGGCGGCATCATTGCCGTGAACCTCGATGAAGGC
Organism: Variovorax paradoxus; assembly: GCF_022009635.1. Classification (NCBI taxonomy): domain Bacteria; kingdom Pseudomonadati; phylum Pseudomonadota; class Betaproteobacteria; order Burkholderiales; family Comamonadaceae; genus Variovorax; species Variovorax paradoxus. The sequence goes on along the minus strand of NZ_CP091716.1, from coordinate 2,571,959 downwards.
GACTACCTGATCGGCGCCGCCCTCACCGACGGCAAGCACGACGTGATGCTCTTCAGCGACGGCGGCAAGGCCGTGCGCTTCGACGAGGAAGACGTCCGCCCGCTGGGCCGCAATGCCCGCGGCGTGCGCGGCATGTCGCTCGAGGCGGGCCAGGGCGTGATCGCCATGCTGGTGGCCGAGGACGAGCAGCAGAGCGTGCTCACCGCGACCGAAAACGGTTACGGAAAACGCACAAGCATTACGGAATACACGCGCCACGGCCGTGGAACCAAAGGCATGATCGCGATTCAACAGAGTGAGCGCAACGGCAAGGTCGTTGCCGCCACACTCGTGCATTCGGATGATGAGATCATGCTCATTACCGACAAGGGCGTGCTTGTACGCACGCGGGTTGCCGAAATTCGCGAACTGGGTCGTGCGACGCAAGGCGTCACGCTGATCGGGCTCGACGAAGGCGCCAAACTCAGCGGGCTGCAACGTATCGTCGAAAACGACGCAAATGGCGAAACCGAGCCTGACGCGGACGATACTTCCTCATCTTCAACGGAGAATCCTCAGTGAAAAAAATCAAACTCGCACTTCTGACGGTCGCCCTGGCTAGCAGTTCGATGGCCGTCATGGCCCAGGACAAGGCCACGCTCATCAAGCAGTTCATCGACATCCAGCGCCCCGGCATCGAATCGCTGGCGCGCGGCCTGGTCGAGCAATCGAGCGCTCCGATCGCACAGGCGGGTTCGCAGTACCTGCAGACGCAGGTGCCGGAAGCCAAGCGTGAAGCAGCCGCCAAGGCCGCCGACGCAGAGCTGAAGAAGTACTTCGACGACGCCTACCCGATCGTGCGCGACAAGGCCGTGCAACTGGCTCCTGGCGCCCTGACCCCCCTGCTCGAGCAGAACTTCAGCGAAGACGAGCTCAAGCAACTGCTGGCCTGGATCAACTCGCCCCTGAGCAAGAAGTACCAGGACCTGAACCCGAAGATGCAGACCGCTCTCACGGAAAAGCTGGTGGCCGACACGCGCGCCACCATCGAACCCAAGATGCGCGCACTCGACGAAAACGTCGCCAAGGCCCTCGGCGCTCCGACCGAGGCTCCCGCCGCCAAGGCTCCGGCCAAGGCACCAGCCAAGAAGTAAAGCAACGTGACCCAGCAGCAGACGCCGGCCGGCAAGCGCCCCTACAACTTTTCGGCCGGTCCGGCTGCCATGCCGGAGGCGGTGCTGCAACGCGCTGCCTCCGAAATGCTCGACTGGCACGGCAGCGGCATGAGCGTGATGGAAATGAGCCATCGCGGCAAGGAATTCGGCTCGATCTGCACGCAGGCCGAAGCCGACATCCGCACGCTGCTGGCCGTGCCCTCCAATTTCCACGTCCTGTTCATGCAGGGCGGCGGCCTCGGCGAGAACGCCATCGTTCCGCTGAACCTGTCGCGCGGCAAGACCGCCGACTTCGTCATCACCGGCAGCTGGAGCGCCAAGTCGCACAAGGAAGCGCAGCGCTACTGCACCGCGCGCGTGATTGCTAGCAACGCCGACGACCAGCACACCCGATTGCCCGATCCCGCGACCTGGCAGCTGTCCAAGGACGCCTCGTACGTGCATGTGTGCTCCAACGAGACCATCAACGGCATCGAATTCCAGCAGCTGCCCGACCTGGCGGCGCTCGGCAGCAATGCCCCGCTGGTCATCGATTTCTCGTCGCACGTCGCCTCGCGCAGCGTCGACTGGAGCCGCGTGGGCCTGGCCTTCGGCGGCGCGCAGAAGAACCTCGGCCCGGCCGGCCTGACGATCGTCGTCGTGCGTGACGACCTCCTCGGCCACGCCCTCGAGATCTGCCCCAGCGCGTTCAACTACAAGACCGTGGCCGACAACAACTCCATGTACAACACCCCACCGACCTGGGGCATCTACATGGCGGGGCTCACGTTCCAGTGGCTGCTGCAACAGAAGGAAGGCGAGTTCACCGGCGTCGCGGCCATGGAGCAGCGCAACATCGCGAAGGCGAAGCTGCTGTACGACTTCATCGACGGCTCCGACTTCTACGCCAACCGCATCGACCCCGGCTGCCGCTCACGCATGAACGTGCCGTTCTTCCTGGCTGACGAAGGCCGCAACGAGGCCTTCCTGGCCGGCGCGCGCGAAGCCGGGCTGCTGCAGCTCAAGGGCCATAAGTCGGTCGGCGGCATGCGCGCCAGCATTTACAACGCCATGCCGCTGGAAGGGGTGCAGGCACTCGTGGGCTACATGCGAGAATTCGAGCGATCGCATGCCTAGGCGCATGCTCCGCTCAGTTGCTCGCACCGATGACCGCCTCCGCCCCCACACCACCCTCCTCTCCTTCCGATAACTCCGAAAGCCTGGCCGATCTGCGCGTGCAGATCGACTCGCTCGACCAGCGACTGCTCAGCCTGCTCAATGAGCGGGCCCATGTGGCCGAGCTGGTCGGCGAGGTCAAGAAGCGCGAGGGCACGCCGTTCTTCCGCCCCGATCGCGTGGCGCAGGTCATCGACAAGATGCAGAAGAGCAACGGAGGTCCGCTCAAGGACCTCCATGTGGCGGCCATCTGGCGCGAGATCATGTCGGCCTGCCTGGCGCTCGAATCGCCCCAGCGCGTGGCCGTTCTCGGCCCCGAAGGCACTTTCTGCGAACAGGCCGCCATCGATTACTTCGGCGGCGCCGCCGACCTGATCTACTGCGCCAGCTTCGACGAGGTGTTCCACGCCACGGCCGCCGGCAGCGCCCAGTACGGGGTGGTCGGCGTCGAGAACTCGACCGAAGGCGTGGTCACGCGTTCGCTCGACCTTTTCCTGCACTCGCCCACCCATGTCGTAGGCGAAGTCAGCCTGCTGGTGCGCCACCACCTCCTGCGCAGCAGCAACTCGCTCGAAGGCGTGGAAGCCGTGCTGGCCCATCCGCAGGCGCTGGCCCAGTGCCAGACCTGGCTGTCCAAGCACCTGCCGAACGCCGAACGGCGCGCCGTGTCGAGCAACGCCGAAGGCGCCCGCCTCGCCTCCACCAACCCGGCCTGGGCCGCGCTGGCCGGCGAACGCGCCGCCACCCGCTTCGGCCTGCACATCGTAGCGCACGCCATCCAGGACGACTCGTACAACCGCACCCGCTTCTCCGTCATCTGCCTGCCGCAGACGCTGGCCATGCCGCCGGCCTCGGGCCGCGACTGCACCAGCCTGATCGTCTCGGTGCCCAACCGGCCCGGCGCGGTGCATGACCTGCTGGTGCCGCTGAAGGCGAACAACGTGTCGATGACCCGCTTCGAGTCGCGCCCCGCGCGCACCGGCCAGTGGGAGTACTACTTCTACATCGACCTCGACGGCCACCCCTCGCAGCCCAACGTGGCCGCGGCGCTGGCCGAACTGCGCGGACTCTGCGCCTTCTACAAGGTGCTGGGCGCCTATCCCGTCAAGTCCTGAGCGGCGGGCAGACACACAGATGTTCGAACAACTGGGACTGATCGGCTGCGGCCTGATGGGCGGCTCCTTCGCGCTCGCGCTCAAGCGCGCGAAGCTGGTGAAACGCGTGGTGGGCTACAGCAAGTCGCCCTCCACCACCGAGCGGGCACGCCAGCTAGGCGTGATCGACGTGGCGGCGCCCTCGGCGCTGCTGGCGGTGTCGGGCGCCGACATCGTGCTGCTGGCGGTGCCGGTGGCTGCATCGGAAGCCACCTTCAAGGCCATCCGCCACGGCATCGCGAGCGAAACGCTGGTGATGGACGTCGGCTCGACCAAGGGCGACGTGATCGAGGCCGCCCGCAACGGGCTGCAGCGCCAGTTCGCCAACTTCGTGCCGGCGCATCCGATCGCAGGCAAGGAGCTGTCGGGCATCGAGCACGCCGAGGCCTCGCTCTTCAATGGCCGCCAGGTCGTGCTGACGCCGGTGAAGACCACGCTGCGCTCCAACGTGCAGCGGGCCTCGCAGGTGTGGAGCGGCATCGGCGCGCACGTGGTCACCATGACGCACGAAGAGCACGACGCCGCCTTCGCCGCCGTGAGCCACCTGCCGCACCTGCTGGCCTTCGCGTACACCAACGCCATCGCCAGCCAGCCGCAGGGCGACCGCTTCCTGAGCCTCGCGGGCCCGGGTTTCCGCGATTTCTCCCGCATCGCGGCCAGCGACCCGGTCATGTGGCGCGACGTGCTGCTGGCCAACCGCCAACAGGTGCTGGAGCAGTCGCAGGCCTTCCGCAAGGCGCTCGAAGACCTCGAAACGCTGATGACCGCGGGCGACCTGCAGGGGCTGGAGCAAGCCATTGCCGCCGCCAGCAAGACCCGCGCTGCCTGGAAGCCGGCGACCGACACCTCGTCGCTGCAGCAGGACAACTGAGATGTTCTCGACGACCTTCCTCGACCTCCCGGCCCTTGCTGGCGCGGACGGCACGGTCCGGCTGCCGGGCTCCAAGAGCATCTCCAACCGCGTGCTGCTGCTGGCGGCGCTCGCAAGCGGCACCACCACCATCCACGACCTGCTCGATTCCGACGACACCCGCGTGATGCTCACCGCGCTGCGCGCGCTCGGCTGCGGCATCGATCCGGACGGCAACACGCTGCGCATCACCGGCCTCGGCGGCAAGCTGAAGCCCAGCGAGACGCTGCTGCCGCTGTTCCTTGGCAACGCCGGCACCGCGATGCGCCCGCTCACGGCCGCCCTGTCGCTGCTGGGCGGCGAATTCGAGCTGAGCGGCGTGCCGCGCATGCACGAGCGCCCCATCGGCGACCTGGTCGACGCGCTGACCCAGCTCGGCTGCCGCATCGACTACCTCGGCAACCCCGGCTATCCACCGCTGCGCATCCATCCGGTGCCGCACGGCGAACTGGCGCTCGACACCCCGATCCGCGTGCGCGGCGACGTATCGAGCCAGTTCCTGACCGCGCTGCTGCTGGCGCTGCCGCTGGCGGCCGCCGGCGACATCGTGATCGAGGTGGTCGGCGAGCTGATCTCCAAGCCCTACATCGAGATCACGCTGAACCTGCTGGCGCGCTTCGGCATCCAGGTGCGGCGCGACGGCTGGGAACGCTTCACCATTCCGGCCGGCAGCCAATACAGCTCGCCGGGCGACATCCATGTCGAGGCCGACGCATCGTCTGCTAGCTATTTCATAGCACTGGGTGCCATTGCCACTGGCGTTTCCGGCAAGGACGGCATCCGCATCGAGGGCGTGGGCGCCGATTCGATCCAGGGCGACATCCGCTTCATCGACGCCGCCCGCCAGATGGGCGCACAGGTCGACAGCGGCCCCAACTGGCTCGAAGTGCGCCGTGGCGCCTGGCCGCTCAAGGCCATCGACCTGGACGCCAACCACATCCCCGACGCCGCGATGACGCTGGCCGTCATGGCGCTGTATGCCGACGGCCCGACCACGCTGCGCAATATCGCAAGCTGGCGCGTGAAGGAAACCGACCGCATCGACGCGATGGCCAACGAGCTGAAGAAGCTCGGCGCCTCGGTCGAGGCCGGGCCGGACTTCATCCGCGTGCAACCGCTGGCGCAGGCCGGCTGGCGCCCGGCGAGCATCCACACCTACGACGACCACCGCGTGGCCATGTGCTTCTCGCTGGCGGCGTTCAACCCGGCCGGCGTGCCGGTGCGCATCCTCGATCCGCACTGCGTCGCCAAGACCTTCCCCGACTACTTCGAGACCCTGTTCTCGGTGGCCGAAGCCACCGAAGTGCCGGTGATCTGCATCGACGGCCCGACCGCCTCCGGCAAGGGCACGCTGGCCGCCGAGGTGGCGCGGCTGCTGGGCTACCACTACCTCGATTCGGGCTCGCTCTACCGGGTGACCGGCCTGGCCATGCGCCGCGCCGGCCTGAGCGCCGACGCCCAGCACGAAGCCCAGATCGCCGCCCTGGCCGCCGCCCTGCCTCTTCAATTCACCGAGGGCAAGGTGCTGTTGGCCGGCGAAGACGTCAGCGACGAGATCCGCACCGAGGCCGCCGGCATGGACGCCTCCCGCGTCTCCACGCTGCCCGCGGTGCGCGAGGCGCTGCTGGCGCTGCAGCAGCGCTTCCGCCAGCTGCCCGGCCTGGTGGCCGACGGCCGCGACATGGGCACCGTGATCTTCCCCGACGCAACGCTCAAGGTCTTCCTCACGGCCAGCGCCGCCGAGCGCGCCGAACGGCGCCATAAGCAGTTGATTTCAAAGGGTATTTCGACTACACTCGACAGTCTTCGCTCCGACTTGGAAGCACGCGACGCCAGGGATTCATCCCGCAGCGTCGCCCCTCTCAAGCCGGCGCAGGACGCACGCCATCTCGACAACTCCCAGCTGTCCATCGAGCAATCGATCGATCAGGTGTTGGACTGGTGGCAGCAAGTACAGCCTTTCAAGTCCGCTTGAAAAGCTGGCGCCAGACGGAATATCCGAAGGCGCATACCGCTCCAGCAGGCTCTCTTCGCGCGACAGCGCACCGGCCTGCTGGTTGTTTAACCAACCGGGCACCAGCCCACAAAACCGCCGTCTCCAGACCCACAGCAGCCGCACGCAATTTCGCAAGAGCGCCTGCCAACCCTGCCTGACGGAAGGAACCATAAATGTCTGAATCTTTTGCCGACCTATTCGAAGAGTCCCTGAAGCGTTCCGAAATGCGCACCGGCGAGGTCATCACGGCCGAAGTCGTGCGTGTCGAACACAACCACGTCGTCGTCAACGCCGGTCTGAAGTCCGAAGCGTATGTGCCGATCGAAGAGTTCAAGAACGACAAGGGCGAACTCGAAGTTCAGGCCGGTGACTTCGTTTCCGTTGCCATCGGCAGCGTCGAAAACGGCTACGGCGACACCATCCTCTCGCGCGACACCGCCAAGCGTCTGGCTTCGTGGCTCGCGCTCGAGAAGGCGCTGGAATCGGGCGACTTCGTCACCGGCACCACCAGCGGCAAGGTCAAGGGCGGCCTCACGGTCCTGGTCAACGGCATCCGCGCATTCCTGCCGGGCTCGCTGATCGACACGCGTCCGATCAAGGACCTGACCCCGTACGAGAACAAGACCCTCGAATTCAAGGTCATCAAGCTCGACCGCAAGCGCAACAACGTCGTGCTGTCGCGCCGTGCCGTGGTCGAAGCCAGCATGGGCGAAGAACGCGCCAAGCTGATGGAAACGCTGAAGGAAGGCGCAGTCGTGCGCGGCGTGGTCAAGAACATCACCGAATACGGTGCGTTCGTGGACCTCGGCGGCATCGACGGCCTGCTGCACATCACCGACATGGCATGGCGCCGTGTCCGCCACCCGAGCGAAGTCGTTCAGGCCGGCCAGGAAATCACCGCCAAGATCCTCAAGTTCGACACCGAAAAGAACCGTGTCTCGCTGGGTCTCAAGCAAATGGGTGATGACCCGTGGATGGGCGTTTCGCGCCGCTACCCGCAATCGACCCGCCTGTTCGGCAAGGTCACGAACATTGCCGACTACGGCGCGTTCGTCGAACTCGAACCCGGCATCGAAGGCCTGGTGCACGTCTCCGAAATGGACTGGACCAACAAGAACATCGCTCCGAACAAGATCGTCTCGCTGGGCGACGAAGTCGAAGTCATGGTCCTGGAAATCGACGAAGACAAGCGCCGCATCAGCCTGGGCATGAAGCAGTGCAAGGCCAACCCGTGGCAAGAGTTCGCTCAGAACACGAAGCGTGGCGACCGCGTCAAGGGCCCGATCAAGTCGATCACCGACTTCGGCGTGTTCGTGGGCCTGGCTGCCGGCATCGACGGCCTGGTGCACCTGTCGGACCTCTCGTGGAACGAAGCCGGCGAAACCGCCGTTCGCAACTACAAGAAGGGCCAGGAAGTCGAAGCGATCGTGCTGGCAGTCGACGTCGACCGCGAGCGCATCTCGCTGGGCATCAAGCAGCTCGACAGCGACCCGTTCACCACGTTCACCACCGTGAACGACAAGGGCCAGATCGTGACCGGCAAGGTCAAGACCGTGGACGCCCGCGGCGCTGAAATCGACCTCGGCGAAGACATCATCGGCTACCTGCGTGCTTCGGAAATCTCGCGCGACCGCGTCGAAGATGCCCGCAACGTGCTGAAGGAAGGCGACGAAGTCACCGCCATCGTCGTGAACGTGGATCGCAAGACCCGCAACATCCAGCTGTCGATCAAGCAGAAGGACATGGTCGACGAACAAGGCGCCATGGCCAGCCTGAGCCAGCAGTCGGCACGCGAAAACGCGGGCACGACCAGCCTGGGCGCACTGCTGCGCGCCAAGCTCGACAACAGCGACAACAAGTAAGCTGAGTCCGGAGACAGAGCAGGCCCTGGGGCCGCTCTGTCTTTTTTTTCGTCCACGTTTTTGTTTGGCCTATGACCCGCTCAGACCTCGTCGAAGAACTCGCAGCCCGCTTTGCGCAACTGACGCACCGCGACGCCGAATACGCAGTCAAGACCATCCTCGACGCGATGAGCGACGCGCTGGTGCGCGGACACCGCATCGAGATCCGTGGCTTCGGCAGCTTCTCGGTCAACCGCCGTCCGCCGCGCATCGGCCGCAACCCGCGTTCGGGCGAGAGCGTGCAGATCCCCGAAAAACGGGTGCCGCACTTCAAGCCCGGCAAGGCGCTGCGCGAAGCGGTGGATGCCAAGACGGCAGAGCTCGACGCCGGCAAGGAAGCCAAGGCCCGCAAGGCCTGACGGACAGGCGGCCCCGATGGCTGCAAACGTAGAATCGTCCCGCCAACGGGAACGTGCATGAAATACCTCCTGTGGCTGCTCAAGGCAGCCATTTTTTTTACGCTCTTCGCCTTCGCGCTGAACAACCAGCACGACGCGACCGTCTATTTCTTCTTCGGCACCTACTGGCGCGCACCGCTGGTGCTCGTCGTGCTCGCGGCCTTCGCCGGCGGGCTCGTGGTGGGTGCGCTCGGCATGCTGCCGGGCTGGTGGAAACACCGTACCGCGGCGGCGCAGTTGCCAGCAGTTCCTTCCGAAGCCCCCCTCCCCGTGGCACCGGCGGCCACGGCCGCCCCCGTCGCGGCCCCGCCCATTTCCGCCACCGACCTTCCCGCCGTACGTCAACATGGACTTTGATCCCAGCTGGCTGCTGATCGGCCTGCCCATCGCCTTCGTGCTGGGCTGGCTCGCATCGCGCTTCGACATCCGCCAGCTCAAGCTCGAGAACAGGCAAGCCCCCAAGGCCTACTTCCGCGGCCTGAACTTCCTGCTCAACGAGCAGCAGGACCAGGCCATCGACGCCTTCATCGAGGCCGTGCAGAACGACCCCGACACGCAGGAGCTGCATTTCGCCCTCGGCAACCTGTTTCGCCGCCGCGGCGAATACCAGCGCGCCGTGCGCGTGCACGAGCACCTGCTGGGTCGCGGCGACCTGAGTCGCACCGACCGTGAACGCGCCCAGCACGCCCTGGCGCAGGACTTCCTGCGCGCCGGCCTGCTCGACCGCGCCGAAGCCGCGCTGCAGAAGCTCGAAGGCACGCGCTACGAGAACGAGGCGCGGCTCTCGCTGCTGGCCATCTACGAACGCTCGCGCGAATGGGCCCAGGCCGCCGATGTGGCCCAGAAGCTCGACGAGTCCGACCAGGCGAGCTACGCCACGCGCCGCGCGCATCACCTGTGCGAGCAGGCCACCGAACGCGTGGCCGCCAGCGACCTGCCCGGCGCCACCAAGCTGCTGGCGCAGGCGGTCGAGCTGGCTCCGCAGGCGCCGCGCCCGGCCATCGATACCGCCAACCTCCAGCTGCGCAAGAGCGAGCCGGCCGCCGCCTTCGACACCCTCGTGGCACTCAGCGAAACCGCACCGCTCGCGCTGCCGCTCTATGCCGCCACGCTGCAGCAGGCGGCCGTCGGCGCGCATCGCGAAGGCGAAGCGCTGGCGCTGCTGCAGCGGCGCTATGTGGAGTCGCCGTCGATCGACGTGCTCGAGGCACTCATCGCCCTCGGCGGCACGCCCAGCGCCACCGCGGAAGAGCCGCAACCCACGCCGCGCGACGGCTACATCGCCCACCTCGCGCAGCAGCCATCGCTGGTGGCCGCGTCGCGCTGGCTCGCGGGCGAGCGCTTCGAGCACGAGCAGTTCCATCCGCAGGTGCAGCGCGCGCTCGACCAGGCCACGCGGCCGCTGATGCGCTATCGCTGCGCGGCCTGCGGTTTCGAGGCGCACCAGTACTTCTGGCACTGCCCCGGCTGCCAGGCTTGGGACAGCTATCCGCCCCGCCGCGTGGAAGAACTCTGACCACAATTCAGAACAATAGTCACCCGGAGGCTGTTGCGGCCCGAGGGCGTCAACGCCCCGCTCCCTGATCCCGTTGTGCCCGGGCCGACGTTCTTGTCGGCTGTCAGTCACATCAACAAATCACAGGGAGTTTTCAATATGTTCAAGAAGCTGTTGGCCACCACGGCCATGCTGTTCGCCGTCGCCTCGTTCGCCGCCGTCGACGCCAACAAGGGCACGGCTGCCGAACTCGACGGCCTCAAGGGTGTCGGGCCCGCCATGTCCAAGCGCATCATCGACGCGCGCAAGGAAAAGGAATTCAAGGACTGGCCCGACTTCATGCAGCGCGTGAAGGGCGTGAAGGAAAAGAAGGCCGCCAAGCTGTCGGCCGAGGGCCTCACGGTCAACGGCCAGGCCTTCTCCGAAGGGGCCGCCGCGCCCAAGGAAGGCAAGGCGGCCAAGGCCTCCAAGTCCTGAGCCTCTCCGGCACACCACGAAGCCGCCTCCGGGCGGCTTTTTCATTGCCGACTCATCGGCGGCGGCTTGCGGATAATCCCCCGCATGCTGCTGAACGCCCTTGTCATCTGTCTTGCCGCCTGCGTCGGCGCCCTCATGCGCTGGGGCTTTGCCACCTGGCTCAACCCCGGAGGCGTGCTTCCCTGGGGCACGCTGGCGGTCAACCTGATCGGCGGCTATCTCATCGGCATCGCCATCGGCGTGTTCAACGGCCTGCCGGACATCGACCCGGCCTGGCGCCTGATGGTCATCACAGGCTTCCTCGGCACGCTCACCACCTTCTCCAGTTTCTCGGCAGAGATCGTCGGCATGCTGATGAATGGCCGGCTCGGCCTCGCGCTGGCCACGCTCATGCTGCACCTGGGCGGCTCGTTGTGCCTCACCTGGCTCGGCTTTCGAACCGTGCAGGCTTTCTCGGCCTGAATGTCCCGAAAACTGCCTTATGTCTTGCGGTTATAGATAAGGCCTTTGATAGGGGCCGCCGATAGAATCAACCACAATGCCCCTGGTCTTTCTCGTCGCCCTCCCATTCATTGCCAGCGTGCTGGCCGCGTTGATGCCTTCCAACGCGCGCAACAGGGAGTCGACGCTCGCGGGGCTCGTGGCGCTGGGCTGCGCCATCCAGACCGCGTGGCTCTTTCCGCAGATCGCGCACGGCAACGTGCTGCGGCAAGAAATCCAGTGGCTGCCGGCCCTCGGCCTGAACCTGGTGTTCCGCATGGACGGCTTCGCATGGCTGTTCTGCATGCTGGTGCTGGGCATCGGCGCGCTGGTGGTGCTGTATGCGCGCTACTACATGTCGGCCTCCGACCCGGTGCCGCGCTTCTTCTCGTTCTTCCTCGCGTTCATGGGCGCGATGATGGGTGTGGTGCTCTCGGGCAATCTCATCCAGATGGTGCTCTTCTGGGAGCTCACCAGCCTTTTCTCCTTCCTGCTGATCGGCTACTGGCACCACCGCCGTGACGCGCGGCGCGGCGCGCGCATGGCGCTCACCGTCACCGGCGCGGGCGGGCTGTGCCTGCTGGCGGGCGTGCTGGTGCTGGGCCGCATCGTCGGCAGCTACGAACTCGACGTGGTGCTGGCCTCGGGCGATTTGATCCGCGCGCATGCGCTCTACCCGGTCGCGCTGGTGCTGATATTGCTCGGCGCCTTCACCAAGAGCGCGCAGTTCCCGTTCCACTTCTGGCTGCCGCGCGCGATGGCCGCGCCCACGCCGGTGTCGGCCTACCTGCACTCGGCCACCATGGTGAAGCTGGGCGTGTTCCTCATGGCGCGGCTGTGGCCGGTGCTCTCGGGCACCGAGCAATGGTTCTGGCTGGTGGGCGGCGCGGGCGCCATCACGCTGCTGCTGGGCGGCTTCATCGCCATGTTCCAGCGCGACCTGAAAGCGCTGCTCGCCTACTCGACCATCTCGCACCTCGGGCTCATCACGCTGCTGCTGGGCCTGAACAGCCCGCTCGCCGCCGTGGCCGCCGTCTTCCACGTGATGAACCACGCGACCTTCAAGGCGTCGCTGTTCATGGCGGCCGGCATCATCGACCACGAGACCGGCACGCGCGACATCCGCAAGCTCAGCGGCCTGATGCGGCTCATGCCCATCACGGGCACGCTGGCCATCATCGCCAGCGCCTCGATGGCCGGCGTGCCGCTGCTCAACGGCTTCCTCTCGAAGGAAATGTTCTTCGCCGAGACGGTGTTCATCCAGGCCACGCCGTGGGTCGACTTCAGCCTGCCGGTCATCGCGACCATCGCCGGCATCTTCAGCGTGGCGTATTCGGCGCGCTTCGTGTTCGACGTGTTCTTCGGGCCGCCCTGCGGCGACGAGGTGCCCAAGCATCCGCACGAGCCGCCGCACTGGATGCGCGTGCCGGTCGAGTTGCTGGTGCTGCTGTGCCTGGTGGTGGGCGTGGCGCCGGCATGGTCCGTCGGGCCGATGCTCGCCGCCGCCGCCACGCCCGTGGTCGGCGGCACGCTGCCCGAATACAGCCTGGCCGTCTGGCACGGCTTCAACCTGCCGCTGCTGATGAGCTTCGTGGCGCTGGCGGGCGGCGCCGCGCTCTACCTGCTGCAGCGCCGCCGGCGCGCGAGAGGCGGCCTCGAGAACACGCCGCTGCTGCACCGCTTCGACGGCCAGGTCATCTTCGAGCACCTGATCGCGCTGCTGAGCGAAGCCGGCCGGCGCAGCCGCCGCCTGTTCGGCACGAAGCGCATGCAGTGGCAGTTGCTGCTGCTGGTGGTGGTGGCCGTCGCGGGCGCGACCGCCGCGCTCTCGCTCACGCCCGCCGCGCCCGGCACGCGCGAGCTGCTGCCCTTCTCGCCGATGTTCGCCATGACCTGGCTCATCGGCGGCACCTGCGCGGTGGCCGCCGCGTGGCAGGCCAAGTTCCACCGGCTGGCGGCACTGATGCTGGCAGCAGGAGCGGGCCTGGTCTCGTGCGTTACCTACATCTGGTTCTCGGCCCCCGACCTCGCGCTGACCCAGCTGGTGGTCGAGGCCGTCACCACGGTGCTGATCCTGCTGGGCCTGCGCTGGCTGCCGATGCGCAGCAAGGACGTCGTGCAGCCCGCGCGGGCGCGGCTCAGGCCCTGGGGCCGCCGCGGCCGCGACTTGCTGATCGCCGCCATCGCGGGCAGCGGCATGGCCGCGCTGGCCTGGGCCATGATGACGCGCGAATTCCCGCAGAGCATTTCGCCCTTCTTCCTCGAACGCGCGCTCACCGAGGGCGGTGGCACGAACGTGGTCAACGTGATGCTGGTCGACTTCCGCGGCTTCGACACCTTCGGCGAGATCACCGTGCTGGGCATCGTGGCGCTCACGGTGTATGCGCTGCTGCGGCGCTTCCGCCCCGCCATCGAGTCGATGGCGCTGCCGATCCAGCAGCGGCTGCAGGCCGACGACGGCAGCAGCGACCTGCTGAACCCGCGCCGCGCCAAGGACACCGCCGTCGGCTACCTGATGGTGCCGGCCGTGCTGGTGCGACTGCTGCTGCCCATCTCGGTGCTGGTGTCGGTCTACTTCTTCATGCGCGGCCACAACGCGCCGGGTGGCGGCTTCGTCGCCGGGCTGGTGATGTCGGTCGCGCTGGTGCTGCAGTTCATCGTGTCGGGCACCGAATGGGTGGAAGAGCACCTGCGCATCTACCCGCGCCGCTGGATCGCCATCGGCCTGCTGCTGGCGCTGGCCACCGGCGGCGGCGCGGTGTTCTTCGGCTACCCCTTCCTGACCACGCACACCGCGCACCTGCACCTGCCGGTGCTGGGCGAAGTGCACGTGCCCAGCGCCCTCTTCTTCGACATCGGCGTGTTCGCGCTGGTGCTCGGCGCCACCATGCTGATCCTGACCGCGCTGGCCCACCAGTCGATCCGTAGCCACCGCTGGGCCGACGAGCAAAAAGAAAAAGAATCCGAGGCGTCCGCCGTCGCCGCGGCCGAGGGAGGAGCCGGCTGATGGAAATCGTGCTCGCACTCGCCATCGGCGTGCTCACCGGCTCGGGCGTCTACATGCTGCTGCGCCCGCGCACCTTCCAGGTCATCATGGGCCTGACGCTGATCTCGTACGCGGTCAACCTGTTCATCTTCAGCATGGGCCGGCTCAAGGTCGACAGCGAGCCGGTGCTCATCAAGGGCTTCCAGGCCACGCTGGCCAACACGGCCGACCCGATGCCGCAGGCGCTGGTGCTCACCGCCATCGTGATCGGCTTCGCGATGACGGCGCTCTTCCTGGTCGTGATGCTCACCTCGCGCGGCCTCACCGGCACCGACCACGTGGACGGTGAAGAACGGCAGGAGGCGGAATGAGCGCCGCACGGCCGCCCGAAGGCGCGGGCCCCCGTGAGGGGGTTGGCGCAGCACACGCAGTGGCAAGCCTGGGGGCTAGCCAATGACAGAAATCTTCCACCTTCTCGACCAGCTGCTCGAGTTCAGCATGCCGCACCTGGTGGCGGTGCCGATCCTCGTGCCAATGCTCACGGCCGCGCTCATGCTGCTGCTGGGCGAGAACCGCCGGCGCACCAAGTCTTTCCTGAGCGTGGTCTCGGGCCTCGTCGGCCTGCTGGCGGCGCTGGCGCTGCTGCGCTGGGTGAACGCGCCCGAAACCGGCGGCGGACCCGGCTCCATTGGCGTGTACCTGCCGGGCAACTGGCGCGCGCCCTTCGGCATCGTGCTGGTGGCCGACCGGCTCTCGACCATGATGGTGGCGCTCACCGGCGTGGTGGCCTTCGCGGCGTCGATCTATTCCACCTCGCGCTGGGACCGCGCGGGCGTGCACTTCCATCCGCTGCTGCAGCTGCAGCTCATGGGCCTGAACGGCGCCTTCCTCACGGGCGACCTGTTCAACCTGTTCGTGTTCTTCGAGGTGATGCTGGCGGCCTCCTACGGCCTGCTGCTGCACGGCTCCGGCCGGCTGCGCGTGCAGGCGGGGCTGCACTACATCGCGATCAACCTCGCGGCGTCCTCGCTGTTCCTGATCGGCGCC
Organism: Variovorax paradoxus; assembly: GCF_022009635.1. Taxonomy (NCBI): domain Bacteria; kingdom Pseudomonadati; phylum Pseudomonadota; class Betaproteobacteria; order Burkholderiales; family Comamonadaceae; genus Variovorax; species Variovorax paradoxus. The sequence goes on along the minus strand of NZ_CP091716.1, from coordinate 2,556,806 downwards.
GCCATCCTCTACGGCGTGACCGGTACGCTGAACATGGCCGACCTGGGCATGCGCATCGCCGAACTCGCGCCGGGCGACCGCGGCCTGGTGCACGCGGCCACGGCCATTCTCTTCACCGCCTTCTTCGCCAAGGCAGGGGCGTGGCCGCTCAACTTCTGGCTGGTGCCGGCCTACAGCTCGGCGGTGTCGCCGGTGGGCGCGGTGTTCGCGCTGCTCACCAAGCTGGGCGTCTACACCGTGCTGCGGCTGTGGACGGTGCTGTTCGCGCCCGACACCGGCGCATCGGCCGCCTTCGGCCAGCCGGTGCTGGTGGGCGCGGGCATCGCGACGCTGTTCGTGGCGGCCTTCGGCATCGTCGGCACGCAGCGGCTGTCGAACCTCGCGGGCTTCAGCGTGCTGATCTCGGCGGGCACGCTGCTCGCCGCGGTGGGACTGGGGCAGCCGGCCGTGTGGGCCGGGGCGCTCTTCTACATGCTGAGCTCCACCCTCGCGGTGAGCGCCTTCTTCCTGCTGATCGACATGATCGAGCGCTGGCGCAATGCCGGCATGAGCGTCGCGCCGCACGAGGCCGCGGGCACCGCCCCTTTCCTGGCCGAAGACCTGAGCGCGCTGAGCGACGTGAACCTGGACGACGACGCGCAGGCGCTCTACGGCCGCGCGATTCCGGCCGGTGTCGCCTTCCTGGGCCTGAGCTTCCTGATCTGCACGCTGCTGCTGACCGGCCTGCCGCCGCTGTCGGGCTTCGTCGGCAAGTTCGCGATGCTCACGGGGCTGATGGGCGTCAACGGCGCGATCGGCGCCGCCGGCTGGACTTTCCTGGTGCTACTGATCGCCTCCGGCTTCCTGGCGTTGATCGCGCTGACCCGCACCGGCATCCGGCATTTCTGGACCCAGCCGCACGGCAACCTGCCCTCGCTGCCGGCGCTCGAGGTGCTGCCCGTGGCCGGGCTGATCGCGACCTGCATCGCGCTCACGGTCTGGGCCGAACCGGTGCTGCGCCACGCGATGGCCACCGCCGAGGGCCTGCGCACGCCCACGGCCTATCGCGCGGCGGTGATGCAGGCGCGGCAGGTGCCCAATCCAGTACCGGCCGCCAAAGCGGAAGCAAAGGGCGCCACGCCATGAGACGCCTGATTCCCTCCCCGCCGCTGTCCCTGGCGCTGTTCGTCATCTGGCTGCTGCTGAACCAGTCGCTCGAGGCAAGCACGCTGCTGTCGGGCGTGCTGCTCGCCATCGCCGTGCCGCTGCTGACCCAGGGCCTGCGGCCCGCCACGGTGCGCATGCGCCGGCCCGGCGTGGCGCTTCGGCTGTCGGCCATCGTGCTCTACGACATGTCGGTGTCGGTCTTCGCGGTGGCGCGCGCGCTGCTCACGCGCCGCAGCGAACACATCCAGGCGAGCTTCCTGCGCATACCGCTGGACATGCGCGACCCCAACGGCCTCGCGGTGCTCGCGATGATCATGTGCCTCACGCCCGGAACCGCCTGGGGCGAGGTGGCCTTCGACCGCAGCACCCTGCTGATCCACGTGTTCGACCTCGAGGACGAGGCGGCCTTCATCGCTCAGATCAAGAGCCGCTACGAACGTCCGCTGATGGAGATCTTCGAATCATGACGCCCATCCTTTTCTGGTCGCTCAAGTTCGCGCTGTTCCTGCTGGCGGTGGCCATGCTCTGCGCCGTCGCGCGCCTGCTCATCGGCCCTTCCGCACAAGACCGCGTGATGGCGCTGGACTGCCTCTACATCAACGGCATGCTGATGATGCTGGTGCTGGGCATCGTCTACTCGAGCGACGTGTACTTCGCGGCCGCGATGCTGATCGCGCTCTTCGGCTTCGTCAGCTCGACGGCGATGGCCAAGTTCCTGCTGCGCGGGGAGGTGATCGAATGAACGACTCGCTGCCGCTGTGGGCCGAGATCGTCACCGCCGTCTTCGTGGTGCTTGGCGCGGCTTTCGCGGCCATCGGCTCCTTCGGCCTGGTGCGGCTGCCGAGCTTCTTTCGCCGCATCCACGCGCCCACGCTGGGTGCCACCGGCGGCGTGTGGTCGATGACGGTCGCCACCATCGTGTATTTCTCGGCGCAGGACCACGGCTTCTCGCTGCACGGCGTGCTGATCGTGCTGTTCGTGGCGCTCACCACGCCAGTCACCACCATCTTCCTGATGCGCGCCGCGCTGTTCCGCGAGCGGCAAAAGAACGGCGACGTGCCGCCGCCCTCGCCTTCCGACCAGGGACCGATCCCGCCCTACGAGGGCTGACGGGGCCGGTCCGGCGCCATCCTTAGTTGGGCGTCATGCGCACGCCCTTGTCGAGGAACTCGTTGGTGAAGAGCGTCGCGGGGTCGTAGGGCTTGTCGATGCCGATCAGCGAAGACACCAGCTCGTAGTCGGTCTTCACGCGCTGGCCATCGAAGGCGCCGAGCGCCACCTTGGTGGTGGTGTCGTCGCGCATCAGCTGCTTGATGCGGTTCCACTGGTCGCGCTGGTTGTCGGGGGAAAGGCCGCTCACGCTGGCCGTGAGCGCCTGCAGGCAGGGCTCGAAGTCTTTCACGCAAGCCTCGTAGGCGCGCTGCGTCACCGCCACGAACTTCTTCACCTGCGCCGGGTTCTTCGCCAGGTAGGGGCCGTTCACGATCAGCGAATTGCCGTACACGTTCACGCCCGCGTCGCGCCACGCCTGGAAGCCCAGGTCGGCACCGAACTCGCGCGCCTTCAGGTCGTGCTCGTTGTAGAAGTCGCTGATGATGTCGACCGACTTGCTCTTCAGCGCCGCCACCTTGGCCTGCGGGCTCACGTTCACGAAGGTGACGCTGGCCGGGTCGAGCCCCGCTTTCTTGGCGAAGGCCGGCCACATGAGGCGCGCGGCATCGCCGGGCGGGTTGCCGATCTTGCGGCCCGCGAAGTCCTTCGGCCCGTTGATGCCCGACGACTTCAGCCAGTAGAAGCCCTGCGGGCTGTTCGCGTAGATGACCATCACCGCCTTCACGTCGGCGCCCTTGCCCTTGGCCTGGATGGTGGTCGGCAGATCGGAAATGCCCAGGGTGCTGCCGCCGGTGCCCACGCGCTGCGCCGACACCGCCGAGCCCTTGCCGGCCTCGATGCTCAGGTCGATGCCCGCTTCGCTGTACCAGCCCTTGGCCTTGGCGTAGTAGAGCGGCGCATGGTCGGCCGTGGGCGTCCAGTTGAGCATCAGGCTCATGGCGTCGGCCGCGAACGCGGTGGAAACGCCGGTGGCCGAGGCCATCAGCAATGCGGTGGCGCCGGCGGCCGACAACAGCTTTTTCATGCGGATCACTCCAAAAGAGGGTAAAAACAGAGGCTGAAAATCATATTACCAACTGTTTGGTTGACAGGCAATCGATGCTGTCCCTGCAACAAGCCAGAATCCATTCACCATGCCCGAAACCTCTTCCAGCACCACCGCAGCCCCGGCCACGAAGCGCGAGCGCGACCCCGCCGCCGCCAAGCAGGCCCTCATCGCCGCCGCCGTGGCGGAGTTCGCCAGCAAGGGATTCGCGGGCGCGCGGGTCGACGTGATCGCCTCCGAGGCGGGCGTCAACAAGCAGCTCGTCTATCACTACTTCGACAGCAAGCAGGGCCTGTACCTGGTGGCGCTCGAATCGGTCTACGCCGAGATCCGCGAGAAGGAACAGAAGCTCACGCTCGGCGCGCTGGAGCCGCTGGAGGCGATGTCGCAGCTGGTCGCTTTCTCCTTCGACTACCTGGCCGAGCACCCCGAATTCATCGCGCTGCTGGCCGACGAGAACCGCAACCACGGCTCGCACCTGCGCGAGTCGGAGCGGCTGCAGAAGATGCACTCGCCCTTCATCGAGATGCTCGAGGCCACGCTGGAGCGCGGCGTGGCCGCCGGCGTGTTCCGGCCCGACTTCGACGCGATCAACCTCTACATCTCGATCGCCGGCATCTCGTACTTCTTCTTCTCCAACAACCACACGCTGTCGGCCATCTTCGGCAAGGCGCTGGACTCGCGCGGCGCGCTGCTCAAGCGCCGGCGGCACGTCATCGAATTCGCGCTGAACGCCCTGCGACCCTGACTCCAGAAAAATATCAACCAGTTGGTTGACTCGAGCCGACTCGGCTCCTATGATCCGCCGCATTGCTTCCTACGACCCGGGAATTGAAATGACGGCACCTGAAGGCGCGCTGGCGCCCCCTGCAATCGCGACGCCAGGCAAGACGACGGCCAGCGGCGAACGCCCCGAATGGCACCGCTGGGCCATCGTGGTCGCGGTGCACATCGCGGGCATCGCACTGTGGGAACTGGTGGTGCGGGTCTTCGCGATCCAGCCCTTCATCCTGCCGGCGCCGTCGAAGGTGCTGGCCACGCTCTTCAACCCCAACTACAGCTGGCTGAAGAACACCGGCGTCACCGCCGTCGAGGTGTTCGGCGGCTACGCGCTGGGCCTGGTGCTGGGCATTCTTTGCGCCCTGCTCTTCATCACCAGCCGCCGGCTGATGCTGCTGGCGTTCCCGCTGCTGGTCACGCTCAACATGATTCCGAAGGTGGCGATGGGCCCGCTGGTGATCGTGTGGTTCAGCTACGGCATCGGGCCGAACATCCTCATCACCTTCAGTCTCTGCTTCTTCCCGATCCTGCTGACCACCATCCGCGGCCTGAACGAGACCGAGCCCGAGCTGCTCGACCTGGTGCGCGCGCTCAAGGGCTCGCGCTGGCAGCTGTTCCGCTACATCCAGCTGCCGGGCTCGCTGCCCTACGTGTTCTCGGGCATGAAGGTCGCGACCATCCTCGCCGTGGCGGGCGCGGTGGTCGGCGAGTTCATCGCCTCGGAACGGGGCCTGGGCTATCTGATGATCCAGGTGCAGGCCTCCCTCGACACGCCCGCGGTCTTCATGGCCGTGCTGCTCATCACGGGCCTGGGCGTTCTGCTCTACCTGCTGGTGCTCCTGCTGGAGCGCCTTTTCATCACCCAGGACGCAAGAATCCAATGAACACCACTCCTGTCCTCGACGACCTTCCCTTTCCCGAGCGCTTCGAGACCGAAGCCGCGCTCGAAGACTACCTGGCCACCCCCTCGCGCGACCTGGTGCGCGACATGGCGCGCATCGACGGCGACCTGATGATCCTCGGCGTGGGCGGCAAGATGGGCCCGACGCTCGCCCGCCTCGCGAAGAACGCGATGCCCGGCCGCCGCGTGATCGCGGTGGCCCGCTTCAGCGAGGCCGGCGTGCGCGAATCGCTGGAAGCGCACGGCATCGAGACCATCGCCTGCGACCTGCTCGACCGCGCCGCCATCGCGCAGCTGCCGCAGTGCGCCAACGTGGTGTTCATGGCTGGGCGCAAGTTCGGCGCGGACGCGAACAACCCGCTGACCTGGGCCATGAACGCGCACGTGCCGGCGCTGGTGGCGGAGCACTTTCGGGCGTCGCGCATCGTGGCCTTCTCGACCGCCTGCGTGTACCCCTTCGTGCCGGTGACCAGCCAGGGCGCCAGCGAGAGCGACGCGCCCAACCCGCCCGGCGAATACGCCAACTCCTGCGTGGGCCGCGAGCGCATGTTCGAGTACTTCTCGCAGCAGCACGGCACGCCCGGGCGCCTGTTCCGCCTGAGCTACGCCATCGACCTGCGCTACGGCGTGCTGGCCGACGTGGCGCTGAAGGTGTGGCGCGGCGAGCCGGTCGACGTGACCATGGGGCACGTCAACGTGATCTGGCAGGGCGACGCGAACGCGCAGGCGCTGCGCTGCCTGGCCGCCGCCACCGTGCCGACCTCGCCGCTCAACGTGAGCGGCCCGGAGACCACTTCGATCCGCTGGCTGGCCGAGGCTTTCGGCCACTACTTCGGCAAGCCCGTGACCATCAGCGGGCAAGAAGCCTCCACCGCCTGGCTCATGAACACCGGCGAGGCCGAGCGCCTCTTCGGCTATCCGCGCGTGCCGCTGGCGCAGCAGATCCGCTGGGTCGCCGACTGGATCTCGCGCGAGCAGCGCCAGTACGGCAAGCCGACCAAGTTCGAATCGCGCGACGGAAAGTACTGACGCCGTGACAACCCCCGCCGTCGAAACGCTCGCCTCCATCACGCCGGACATCGCGCCGATGCTCGACGCGCTGGTCGCGGCCAGCGGCTGGAACCAGACCGCGCGCGACTGGCGGCTGTTCGCACGGCTGGGCACGGTGCACATGGTGCGCGACGGCAAGGGCAGCATCGTCGCCAGCGGCGCGGTGCTGCCGATGGAGGGCGCGGCCTGGATCAGCATGATCCTGGTGACGCCCGAAGCGCGCGGGCAAGGCCTGGGCCAGGCGGTGTTCGCGCGCTGCCTCGAGCAGGTGAAGGAGAACGGCCTCGTCGCGATGCTCGACGCCACGCCGCAAGGCGAGCCCATCTACACCAGCGCCGGCTTCACGCCGCTGTGGCGGCTCACGCGCTGGCAGCGCGAGACCACCGACACGGGCCATGCCGCCCCGCCGCCGCCGACCGCCAAGCCCTCGATCGACGGCCTGGCCGCCCTCTGCGCGCTCGACGCGCAAGCGCTGGGCATCGCCCGCCCCGCCGTGCTGACCGACCTGCTCGACCGCGAGGACAGCCGCTGCGTGCGCAACGGCCTGGGCTTCGGCCTGGTGCGCGCGGGCCGCACCGCCCACCAGATCGGCCCTCTGCTGGCCGCCAGCGAGCGCACGGCCGCCACCTTGCTGCAGGCCGCGGTGCGCGGCATTGCCGGTCGCATCTTCATCGACGTGCCCGACCACCGCAAAGCCATGACGCAGGCGCTGCGCGACGCGGGCTTCACGCCGCAGCGCGGCTTCGCGCGCATGGCCCGCGCCACGCGCCCCGGCACCGCCGCACCCACCGGACAACCCGCCTTCATCCACGCCATCGCCGGCCCCGAGTTCGGCTGAGGAATCCGCACATGCCACTGAACCGCTCCAACCTCCCCGCCGACGTTCTTGCGCTGCTGTCGCAAGGCACGGTGATTCCCGCGCATCCGCTCGCGCTCGACGCGTCGCGCCAGCTCGACCGCCGGCGCCAGCGCGCACTGACCCGCTACTACGTCGATGCCGGCGCGGGCGGCCTGGCGGTGGGCGTGCACACCACGCAGTTCGCCATCCGCGAACGCGGCCTGTACGCCACCGTGCTCGAGGCCGCGATGCAGGACCGCCTGGCCTGGAGCGACCGGCCGATGGCGATGATCGCCGGCCTCTGCGGCCCCACCGCCCAGGCGCAGGCCGAAGCCCGCACGGCCGTTTCGCTCGGCTACCACGCGGGCCTGCTGAGCCTCGCGGCGCTCGCGGGCTCGTCGGAAGACGAACTCATCGCCCATTGCGAGGCCGTGGCACAGGAGATTCCGCTGATCGGCTTCTACCTGCAGACCGTGGTGGGCGGGCCGATCCTGTCGAGCGACTTCTGGCGCCGCTTCGCGCTCATTCCCAACGCGCTGGCCATCAAGGTCGCGCCCTTCAACCGCTACCGCACCATCGACGTGGTGCGCGGACTGGTCGATGCGCGTGCCGAGGAGCGCGTGTTCCTCTACACCGGCAACGACGACCACATCGTGCTCGACCTCGCGCTGCCCTTTGCCGCCATGCGCGACGGCGCGCCGGTGCAGGTACGCTTTCGCGGCGGGCTGCTCGGCCACTGGTCGGTGTGGACCTCGAGCGCGGTGAAGCAGTTGCGGCAGATCAAGGCCGAGCTCGCCGAGAACGGCGGCACGCTGAGCCCCGCCCTGCTCGCGCTCGACTCGCGCGTGACCGACTGCAACGCCGCCTTCTTCGACGTGGCCAACAACTTCCACGGCTGCATCGCGGGCTGCCACGAGGTGCTGCGGCGCCAGGGCCTGCTCGAAGGCATCTGGTGCCTGGACCCTGAAGAAGGCCTGGGCAAGGGTCAATCGGCCGAGATCGACCGCGTATACCGCCAGCACGGCGACCTGGCCGACGACGCCTTCGTGCGCGACAACCTGGCGCGGTGGCTGGCATGAGCGCGGTGCTGCAACCCCGCATGGATGCGCAGCAGCAGGTGCCGCTGATCCGCATGCGGCAACTGCGCAAGGTCTACCGCAAGCGCAACGAGGAATTCCTGGCGGTCTCCGACGTGACGATGGACGTCGACGCGGGCGACATGATTTCGCTGGTCGGACCTTCGGGCTGCGGCAAGTCGACGCTGCTGAAGATCCTTTCGGGCCTGCACGGCCACGACGGCGGCACGCTGGAAATCGGCGGTCCCGACGGCCACGGCTTCAACGCCGGGCGCGACGTGGGGATGGTGTTTCAGCAGCCGCTGCTGCTGAAGTGGCGCACCATCCTCGACAACGTGCTGCTGCCCGCCGACATCCTCGGGCTGGAGCGCCGCGCCGCCACGCAGCGCGCGCACGAGCTGCTTGAAATGGTCGGCCTCGCCGGCTTCGCCGACAAGCTGCCCTACGAGCTGTCGGGCGGCATGCAGCAGCGCGCCGCCATCGCCCGCGCGCTGATCCACGACCCGAAGCTGGTGCTGATGGACGAGCCCTTCGGCGCGCTCGACGCCCTGACCCGCGAGAAGATGAACCTGGAGATGCTGCGCATCTGGGAGCAGAGCCGCAAGACCTTCATCGTGGTGACGCACAGCATCCAGGAAGCGGTGTTCCTGGGCTCGCATTGCGCGGTGCTGACGGCGGGCCCCGCGCGCATGGCCGACTTCTTCCGCATCGACCTGCCGGAACCGCGCAAGCTGCACGTGAAGACCAGCCCGGAGTTCGGCGCCTACGTGCGCCGGATCTACGACCTGCTCGGCGTCGACTGAACCGGGAACGGCTGCCACCTCAGCTCGGCTGCAACTGCTGCATCTCCTTGGCGCGCGCCACCTCCACCTCGCGCGGCAGCGTCACCGCGTTCTTCACCGCGAGGATCTCGGCCATCACGCTCACCGCGATCTCCGGCGGCGTCTTGCTGCCGATGTAGATGCCGATCGGCCCCCGCAGCCGCGCGAGCGACTCGTCGGTCTGGTCGAAGTGCTCGATCATGCGGTCGCGCCGCGCGTCGGCATTGCGGCGCGAGCCGATGGCGCCGACGTAGAAGGCCTCGCTCTGCAGCGCCTCGAGCAGCGCCAGGTCGTCGAGCTTGGGGTCGTGCGTGAGCGCCACCACGCAGCTGCGGCGGTCGGGCCTGAAGGCCAGCACCGCGTCGTCGGGCATCTCTGTCGTGATGTGCACGCCGGGCAGCGACCAGGCGGTGCGGTACTCGGCGCGCGGGTCGCACAGCGTGACCGCGAAGCCGCTGAACTTGGCCATGGTCGCCAGGTACTCGGCGAGCTGGCCGGCACCGATCAGCAGCATGCGGTACTCGGGGCCGAAGGTGTTGGTCAGCTCGGTGTCGTTCACCGTGAGTTCGTCGGGCGCCCTGGCTTCCGCCAGCCGCACCGCGCCGGTGGCCAGCACGACGGTGCGGCGCATGAGCCGGCCCTGCTCCAGCTGCGCGACCAGCAGGTCGAGCGAATCGGCATCGGGCGCGTATTCGAGCAGCAGCTCCAGCGTGCCGCCGCAGGGCAGGCCGAAGCGGTGCGCCTCGTCGGCGGTGATGCCGTACTTGACGAGCGCGGGCGGCGCGCCCAGCGGCACGTCTTCGCCCTTGCCGTGGGCATGGCTGTAGCGCGCGATCAGGTCGTCCTCGATGCAGCCGCCCGAGACCGAACCGACCACCGCGCCGTCTTCGGCCAGGGCCATGATCGAGCCCACCGGCCGCGGCGACGAGCCCCAGGTGCGCACCACGGTGGCGAGCAGCGCGCGCTTGCCGGCACGCCGCCAGTCGCGCAGCGTGCGCAGCACCATGACGTCGAGGTTTTCCATGGCGCGCTCCGTCGGCTCCTCAGGCGGCGTCGCCGGGCGGGACGGCGTCGTCCTTCTTGCCCAGGCCGATCTTCTTCATGAGGCCGGACATCACGCCGGCCTTTTCGGCGGGCGCCTCGGCGGTCTCCGCGGCGACGGCGGCCGGCGGCGGGCCGTAGCGGCTCTGCATCTCGGCCTCGAAGCGCTTGAAGAAATCGTCGGCGGTCGACTTGGCCGCGCCGTCGATCAGCCGCTGGCCGAGCTGGGCGATCTTGCCGCCGACCTGGGCCTGCACGGTGTAGTCGAGCTCGCAGCCGGGGCCTGGCGCGACAGGCTCTTCAACCGGAGCGACGGTAGCTGCGGCATCGCCCGCCACCGGCTTGAGCGTGACGCTCGACGAGCCCTTGGCAAAACCCGCCACGCCGCCCTGCCCCTCGAAGCTCAGCTTGTAGCCGTCGGGCGCCACGATGTCCGACAGCACCACCTTGCCGTTGAACTTGGCCGAGACGGGGCCGATCTTCACCGCGAGCGCGACGCTGTAGGTGTTGTCGCCCGTCAGCTCGAACTTGTCGCAGCCGGGAATGCACTTCTTCAGCGTCTCGGGGTCGTTGAGCGCTTCCCAGGCCTGTTGTTGGGTGATGCCGAGGTGGCGGTTTCCGAGCATTTCCATGGTGGGCTTCCTTTTTTCGGCGATGCCGGGCGCTTCAACGCCCGGCTCGCATCAGGGCGGCGAGGCTGGCGGCCAGCTGCTCGAGCGCGTTGAGATTGTGAACCGCCAGCATCGCGTCCGCATGGCGGTGCAGCACGCTGGCCCCACGGGCCAGAGGGGCGTAGCCGGCAAAGCGCAGCAGCGGGTTGAGCCACAGCAGCCGGCGCGAATGGCGCTTGAGCCAAAGCAGTTCCTGTTCCAGCACGGCGGGCTCGCCGGTGTCCAGGCCGTCGCTGATCACCAGCACCAGCGTGCGGCGGCCGGTCAGCCGGCGGGCATGGGCGCGGCGCAGTTCGGCCAGCGAGGCGCCGAGCCGCGTGCCGCCCGCGAAATCGTCGATGGCAGCGCCGGCGGCGCCCAGCATGGCGTCGGTGTCGGCCAGCCGGAAGGCCGGCGTCAGGTCGGTCAGGCCGGTGCCGAAGGCGAACACGTCGCGCCGGCCGGCACGCCGGGTCGAAGCATGCAGAAAGGCCAGCAGGAGGCGCGCGTAGCGCTCCATCGAGCCCGAGACATCGACCAGCACCAGCAGCGGCAAGGGTTGCTCGCGGCGCGCCAGCCGGGGCAGTCGCAGTATCTCGCCGCCGGTGCGCGCCGCTTCGTGCAGCACGCCGGGCCAGTGCATGCGCGCATGCTGCTGGCCGGCATCGCCCGCCGCGCGAAGACGCCGCGACGGCAGCGACGGAACCGGCAACGCGATGTCTCGCGCCAGCCGTTCGACCAGCTGGTACTCGGAAGCGCCAAGCGCGTTGAAGTCGGCATGCTGCAAGCGCTGGCGGTCGCTCGCGGTCATGGCGGCGTCGAACTCGATCTCGCGGTCGGGCTTGGCCAGCTCGGCCGGCCTGGCGGCATGGCGCGGCGCGCTGAGCGCCTCCCGCACGCGCGGCCGGCGCTTCGACGGCTCGGCCTTGCCTTCGGCGCTGGGCAGCATCTGCGCGAGCAGCTTGTTGGCCAGTTCCGGGTCGCGGAACCAGGCGTCGAACAGCTCGCGGAACACCATGCGGTCTTGTTCGCGGCTGACCATCACGGCTTCCATCGCGGCGCCCAGGTCGAGCTTGTCTTCCACGCCCACCAGCGTGGCTGCCTCGGCCGCCAGCGCGATGCGGGCAGCGTCGGTGCGCACGCCGGCACGGCGCAGCGCGCGGCCGAAGGCACTGATGTTGCCCGCGAGCTTGCCGCTGCGGACGTCGCCGAGTTGCTGGATGCCGGCCATGCGTTTTTCCGGGTGCTCAGCGCGCGGCCGGCTCCTCGGGACGCAGCAGGTCGGACGCCAGCTCCTGTGTGAGCGCGGCCACGTCGTCGCGCTGCTTGAACAGGATGCCGGCGGTGTCGACCACCACCTCGGGGTCGAGCTCGACGGTGTCGAGCGCGATCAGCGCGCGCGCCCACTCCACGCTTTCGGCAATGCCGGGGGCACGCTGGAAGGCATCGGCGAACGGCGCCTGGCGCAGCCGCGCGACGAAGGCCGACACCTGCGCCGACAGCTTCTCGCCCGCCTGCGGCACCTGCGCCCGCACGATGGCCAGCTCGCGTTCGCGCTCGGGATAGTCGAGCCAGTGATAGAGGCAACGCCGCTTGACTGCGTCGTTGAGCTCGCGCGTGCGGTTGCTCGTGAGAATGGTCACGGGCGGCACGACGGCACGCACCGTGCCCAGCTCCGGAATGCTCACCTGGTACTCGCCCAGGTATTCGAGCAGGAAGGCTTCGAAGGGCTCGTCGGCGCGGTCCACTTCGTCGATCAGCAGCACCGCGCCCGGCAGTGGCGTCTGCAGCGCCTGCAGCAGCGGGCGGCGGATCAGGTAGTGCGGCTGGTAGACCTCGGCTTCCACGTCACGCGCGGCGCCCGTGGCTTCGGCCGCGCGCATGTGCAGCAGTTGTGCCGCGTAGTTCCATTCGTAGAGCGCCTCGCGCTGCTCAAGCCCGTCGTAGCACTGCAGCCGCAGCAGCTCGCGACTCAGCGCTTTCGACAGGGCCTTGGCCAGCTCGGTCTTGCCCACGCCGGGCTCGCCTTCAAGCAGCAGCGGTCGCTGCAGCTTGAGCGCAAGGAACACGGCCGTCGCCAGGCGCCGGTCGGCGAAATAGCCGGCCTGCATCAAACCGTCGCTGAGGGAATCGATGGTCGGAAAGATCATGGCGAAGCGTAGCGGAAGCTCAAAGCAAGCCGGCATGCGCTGTGCGCCTTTTCGCGAACACCGCGGAACCGGCTTTGCCGGGCCGCAGGTGTTGCCCCCTGCAAGGGGGTTGGCGAAGCGACACGCAGTGCGCGAAGCCTGGGGGTGAGCCTAGTTCAGCGCCTTGGTCACCGCGCGCTGGGTCAACACGCTGATCAGGTTCGCGCGGTAGGCGGCCGAAGCATGCAGGTCGCTGTTCAGGTCGCTCGCATCGATCTTCACGGCGGAGGCAGCCGCGGCGGTGAAGCTCTGGTTCAGCGCGTCTTCCAGCCCGGCGTGGCGGAACACGCCGTTGCCCGCGCCGGTGACGGCCACGCGCACCGCACCGCTGTCGGACTGCGAAAGGAAGATGCCGACGAGCGGAAAGTGCGAGGCCTTCTGGCGCAGCTTCTCGTACACGGCGCGCTTGGGAATCGGAAAGCGGATCGCGGTGATCAGCTCGTCTTCTTCCAGCGCGGTGGTGAACAAGCCCACGAAGAAATCGTCGGCGGCAATTTCGCGCTTCGAGGTAATGACGGTGGCGCCCGAGCCCAGCACCGCGCTCGGGTAGCACGCCGCCGGGTCGTTGTTGGCCACCGAGCCGCCGATGGTGCCCATCGCGCGCACCTGCCGGTCGCCGATGCGCGAGGCCAGGTCGGCCAGCGCCGGGAAGGCGGCTTTCACGTCGGCGTTGTTGGCCACGTCGAGGTGGCGCGACATGGCGCCGACGGTGAGCGTGTTGCCGTCCTTGCGGATGCCCGTGAGCTCCTTGATGCCGCTCAGGTCCACCAGCTGTTCGGGGGCGGAGAGCCGCAGCTTCATGGAAGCCAGCAGGGTCTGGCCGCCCGCCAGCGGCTTGGCGCCGGCTGCGACGAGTCGGGCCGCGTCGGCCAGAGTGGCCGGCCGTTCGAGTGTGAAGGCATACATGGTGTGATTCCTTCTTTGTTGTTCGTGTTCGATCTGTCGATCAATGGTTGGCACCGGATGCCGCCTGCATCGCTTCCCAGACGCGGCTGGACGAGGCGGGCATGTCGAAGTCCTTGACGCCCAGCGGCGCCAGTGCGTCGAGCACGGCGTTGATCACCGCCGGCGGCGAGCCGATGGCGCCCGCTTCGCCGCAGCCCTTGGTGCCCAGCGGATTGTGGGTGCACGGCGTGCACACGGTGTCCAGCTTGAACTGCGGGAACTCGGCCGCGCGCGGCATGGCGTAGTCCATGAAGCTGCCGGTGAGCAGTTGGCCGGTTTCCCTGTCGTACACGCAGTTCTCGAGCAGCGCCTGACCAATGCCCTGCACCAGCCCGCCGTGCACCTGGCCCTCGACGATCATCGGGTTGATGATGGTGCCGAAGTCGTCCACCGCGGTGAAGCGGTCGACGCGCACCTCGCCGGTCTGGCGGTCGATCTCGACCTCGCAGATGTAGGTGCCGCCCGGGAAGGTGAAGTTGGTCGGGTCGTAGAAGGCGGTTTCGTTCAGGCCCGGCTCCAGCTTGTCGAGCGGATAGTTGTGCGGCACGTAGGCCGTGAGCGCCACCTGGCCGAACGGAATCTTCTTGTCGGTGCCCTTGACGGTGAACTCGCCGTTGGCGAACTCGATGTCGGCGTCGCTCGCCTCCATCAGGTGCGCGGCGATCTTCTTGGCCTTGGTCTCGATCTTGTCGAGCGCCTTCATGATGGCCGCGCCGCCCACCGAGATGGAGCGCGAGCCGTAGGTGCCCATGCCGAAGGGCACGCGGCCGGTGTCGCCGTGCACCACGTCGACGTTCTCCACCGGAATGCCCAGCCGCGCCGCCACCACCTGCGCGAAGGTGGTTTCATGGCCTTGCCCGTGGCTGTGCGAGCCGGTGAACACCGTCACGCTGCCGGTCGGGTGCACGCGGATCTCGCCGCACTCGAACAGGCCGGCCCGCGCGCCCAGCGCGCCGGCGATGTTCGACGGCGCGATGCCGCAGGCCTCGATGTAGCTCGAGTAGCCCATGCCGCGCAGCTTGCCGCCGGCCTCGCTGGCCGCCTTGCGCGCCGCGTAGCCGTCGACCTCGGCCAGCACCCGCGCCTTGTCCATGCATGCGTGGAAGTCGCCGGTGTCGTACTGCAGCGCCACCGGCGTCTGGTACGGGAAGGTGCTGATGAAGTTGCGCTTGCGGATCTCGTCCTGCCCCAGGTTCATTTCCCAGGCGCAGCGCGACACCAGCCGCTCCAGCAGGTAGGTGGCCTCGGGCCGGCCCGCGCCGCGGTAGGCGTCGACCGGCGCGGTGTTGGTGAACCAGGCATCGACCTCGACGTAGATCTGCGGCGTGGTGTACTGCCCCGCGAGCAGGGTGGCGTAGAGGATGGTCGGCACCGCCGTCGCGAAGGTCGAGAGGTAGGCGCCGAGATTGGCGTCGGTGTGCACCCGCATGGCCAGGAACTTGCCGTCCTTGTCCATCGCCATTTCGGCGTGGCTCACATGGTCGCGGCCGTGGGCGTCCGACAGGAAGCACTCCGAGCGCTCGGCGGTCCACTTGATGTTGCGGTTGAGCTGCTTGGCCGCCCAGGTGAGGCACACGTCTTCGGCATACAGGAAGATCTTGGAACCGAAGCCGCCGCCCACGTCGGGCGCGATCACGCGCACCTTGTGCTCGGGCAGGCCGAGCACGAAGGCGGTCATCAAGAGCCGCTCGACGTGCGGGTTCTGGTTCGACACATAGAGCGTGTAGTCGTCCGTGCCACGGCTGTAGCTGCCGATGGCCACCCGCGGCTCGATGGGGTTGGGCACCAGCCGGTTGTTGACGAGGTCCAGCTTGGTCACGTGCGCGGCATTCGCGAAGGCCGCGTCGACCGCCGCCTTGTCGCCCAGCGCCCACTTGTAGCACTGGTTATCGGGCGCCTCGTCGTGCAGGGTGACGCCGCCGGCCTTCTTCGCCGCGTCGGCCACGCTCACGAGCGCGGGGAGCACGTCGTAGTCGACCACCACCGCCTCGGCGGCGTTGCGGGCCTGCTCGACCGTCTCGGCCACCACCATGGCCACGTGGTCGCCCACGTAGCGCACCTTGTTGATCGCCAGGATCGGGTGCATCGGCTCCTTCATGGGGGTGCCGTCGGGGTTGTTGATGAGCCAGCCGCAGGGCAGCCCGCCCATTTTTCCCTCGATGTCCTTGCCGCTGAAGATGCCGACCACGCCGGGCATCTTCATCGCCTCGGCGATGTCGACCGACTTGACGGTGGCGTGGGCGTGCGGCGAGCGCACGAAGACCGCATGGCTCTGGTTGGCCAGCGTGATGTCGTCGGTGTAGTTGCCGGCGCCGGTCAGGAACCGGTAGTCTTCCTTGCGCCGCAGCGCCTCGCCGATGTGCGGCAGGTTGGAGAAGTCGGATGCGCCCATGTCGCTCTCCTCAGGCCGAGGCCGTTGCCTTGGCGGTGTTGCCCGAGGCCATGGCCTCGCCGCCCATCTTCACCGCCTTCACGATGTTCTGGTAACCCGTGCAGCGGCACAGGTTGCCGTCGAGCAGCTCGCGGATCTCGGACTCGCTCGACTTGGGGTGGTGGGTGCACAGGTCGATGGCGCTCATGACCATGCCCGGGGTGCAGAAACCGCACTGCAGGCCGTGGCACTCCTTGAAGGCCGCCTGCATCGGGTGCATGGCGCCGTCGGCCTCGGCAATGCCCTCGATGGTGGTGATGTCGGCGCCGGCCGCCTGGGCGACCAGCATGTTGCATGACTTGACGGCACGGCCGTTCACGTGGACGGTGCAGGCGCCGCACTGTGCGGTGTCGCAGCCGACGTGGGTACCGGTGAGATGGAGGTGCTCCCGGATGGCGTGGACAAGGAAGGTGTTGGGAGGAGCGTCGACCGTGGCCTGACGGCCGTTGATCTTGAAATCGACCTGCATTTGGCTGTCTCCGTGAATGGTGAGATGGCTGATTCAGCAAAAAGCATCTTGGATGCCGACCCCTCGCACTATCCTAGGCAAAACCCTTGACACTTGCACAGACGGCGCGAAATTCTCAAAATGAAACAGCTTGCCATTCGGTGAGCCGGGAAAAGCCCCCCACACACCGCGCGAACACCCACGATGCCTGTCGCCTCAACCGCTTCGCCAGCGCCCGAGCGCTCCCTGGCCATCGCCCAGGCCCGCCGCGAACTGATCCACGGCGAATCCCCGCGAACGCGCACGACGGCCTGCATCGACTCATGGATCAGCCGCTCCTGGCAGCGCTGCATCGAGGCCGGCCGGCGCCCGCAGCAGAGAGTGAGTTTCGACCCGGTGAGCCAGTCGGCGG
Source organism: Variovorax paradoxus (assembly GCF_022009635.1). Classification (NCBI taxonomy): domain Bacteria; kingdom Pseudomonadati; phylum Pseudomonadota; class Betaproteobacteria; order Burkholderiales; family Comamonadaceae; genus Variovorax; species Variovorax paradoxus. The sequence goes on along the minus strand of NZ_CP091716.1, from coordinate 2,539,920 downwards.
GCCTGGATGTCGCGGAGCGCAACCGGGTGCTGGTCGAGGCCGCGCGGCCGGTGATCGAGCGGCTCTCGCGCGCGATTGCCGACACCCGCTATTTCGCGATCCTGACCGACGCCGACGGCATCGTGGTCGACGTCGGCAACCTGCCCGACGGCACCGACGCCGCCAGCCGCTATGCGCGCGACATCGGGCGCGTCGGGGTCGACCTGTCGGAGTCGGCCATCGGCACCAGCGCCATCGGCACCGCGCTGGCCGAGCATGAATCGGTATGGCTGCACCGCGGCGAGCATTTCTTCGACGACACCAGCGTCTACAGCTGCGCCGGCGCGCCGCTGTTCGGTCCCCGAGGCGACTGCATCGGCATGCTCGACCTGACCGGCGTGCAGGTGGTGGAGCGGCCGGAGCTGCGGCACCTGGCCACCCTGTCGGCGCGCAGCATCGAGAACATGCTGGTGCTGCGCGAGCCCTGCGAACTGCTGCTGCGCCTGGCCTGGCCCGGCAGCACCGCGAGCGAAGCCACCGAGGGGCTGCTGTGCATCGACGGCGAAGGCTATGTCACCGGCGCCAACGCGGCGGCCCGGCAGATGCTGCACCAGCCGCTGGCGCGCAACGAGCACGCGCTGCATTTCAACGACCTGTTCGCCCTGCCCCTGCACATGATGTTCGACGCCGCCCGGCGCGGCGACGCCATGCTCGAGGTGCCGCTGTGGTCCGGCCTGCGGGTGCAGGTGCAGCCCCAGCGCGGCGGGCGCGGCACGCCAGGGCTGCCGGCGGCGGACGTCCGGCCCCGGCTGCGCGACGTGGAAACCGCGCTGATCCGCAAGGCCGTGGCCGACGCCCGCGGCAATGTCGCGGAGGCCGCGCGGGCGCTGGGCATCAGCCGGGCGACCGTGTATCGCAAGCTGTGGCGCGGCCGGCCGGCCGGCGCGCCGGATTGATGCCTAGGCTCAGGCGCCGACCGGCACCTTGTCGAGGAAGCCGGTCACCGCGCTGAGCTTGCCCGCTTCCAGTTGCGCGAAGTCTGTGCCCTGAATCAGGTCTTCCGCGCCGCTCGGGCCCAGCGTCCACGAAAAGCGCAGGTGGTCGCCGTGCGCGTCGGCCTTGCCCAGAAGGTTGAAGCGGAAGCCCGGAAAACGCTGGTGCACCGCGCCGACCAGCGCGCTGATCTGCTCGCGGCCGCTGGCTTGCGCCATCGGGTCGATGTAGCGGGCATCGGCGGTCCAGCCGGCTTCGATCAGCGCGGCGCGGCGGGCGGCGTCGGTTTCGTTCCAGACGGCGATGTAGCGTTGGGCGATCGTGGCGGCGTCGTTTGCGGCGGTGTTCATGATGACCATTCCTTTCGGGAGTTTCGACCCGCAACATCGCGGGGTGAATGAATGGTCGCGCCGCACGCGCACAGCGTCGATGACCTGGGAGGTCATGGCCGGTGGGCCTGCTCCAGGCACTGCTGGAACGCCAGCACCGCGCGCGAAGGCTCGGGCGAGCGGCGCAGCAGGCTGACGAACCGGCACGCATAGTTGAAGCGCGCCGGCAGCACCGGCTTCATGAGCCCGCGCTGTTCGAACACCTGCGCGTAATGGTCCGGCAGGAAACCCAGGAAGCGCCCCGAGAGAATCAGCGTGGCAATCGCCTCCTGGTCGAAGCCCGTCGCCTTGCGCGACAGCCGCGCGCGATGGCTCAGCTCCATGTTCGGCGAGTGGTAGCCCAGCCCCGCGAAGTGATGCTCCCCCAGCTTCGCCCAGGTGAGCTTCGCGTGGCTGCTGTCGAACAGCGGATGCCCTCTACCGCAATAGAGAAGCATGGTCTCGTCGAACAGGTCCGCATACACCAGGCTCTGCGAAGCCCGGTGCGCCGGGATGATGCCGATCTGGAAATTGCCCTCCAGCACCCCCTGCTCGATGGCGTTGATGGAGCCCACGTGCAGCGCCAGGCTCACCTCCGGCGCGATCTCGGTGAAGCGCGCGATGGCCTCGCCGATGCGCGCCTTCGGGTTGGTCGCGGTCTTGTCGAACACCGCCACCTCCAGCTGCCCTCCCATGCGGTTGTGGATGTCGTCGATGCTGCCGCGAAAGGCGTCGACCGACGCCAGCAGCCGTAGGGTCTCGTCGTACACCCGCTGGCCTTCGGCCGTGAGCGCGAAGCCGGCCCGGCCGCGCCGGCACAGCACCAGGCCCAGCCGGGTTTCCAGGTCCTTCACGTGCCGGCTCACGGTGGAGGTGCCGATGTTCAGCTCCAGCTCGGCGGCTGCCATGCCGCCGCAGTCGACCACGCTCTTGAACACCTTGAGCAGGCGCAGGTCCATGTCGCTGAGCTGCCCCAGGACGGCGCGGTTGCGAGCACTGTTTTGGGCACCGCTCCGGGCCTTGGCTTTTACTTGCATGAAGTGTCAAGTGAACATTGATATTGCGCCATTCTCCACACTGAAGGGTCTGCCAACAATCGGCGCATTCACAACCCTTTCCGGAGCCCGCCCGCGCGGAACGCCATGACCCTTGCAGCCCCCGCCATCGAACCCACGCCCGCACTGCGCACCGACGCCGCCTGGCTCGACGCGCACTGGATGCCCTACACCGGCAACCGCAACTTCAAGGCCGATCCGCGGATCATCGTGGAGGCCAAGGGCGCCTACTTCACCGATGCCGACGGCCGCAAGATCTTCGACGGCCTCTCCGGCCTGTGGTGCTCGGGCCTGGGCCACGGCCGCCCCGAGATCACCGAGGCGGTGAGCCGCCAGATCGCCAAGCTCGACTACTCGCCCGCCTTCCAGTTCGGCCACCCGCTGTCGTTCGAGCTGGCCAACAAGATCAAGGAACTGACGCCCGCGGGCCTGGACTATGTGTTCTTCACCGGCTCGGGCTCCGAAGCCGCGGACACCTCGCTGAAAATGGCGCGCGCCTACTGGCGCACCAAGGGCCAGGCCAGCAAGACCCGCCTGATCGGCCGCGAGAAGGGCTATCACGGCGTCAACTACGGCGGCATCTCGGTCGGCGGCATCGCGGCCAACCGCAAGCTCTTCGGCCAGGGCGTCGAGGCCGACCACCTGCCGCACACGCAACTGGCTTCCAACGCCTTCACGCGCGGCATGGCCGAGAACGGCGCCGAACTGGCCGACCGCCTGCTCGACCTGATCGCGCTGCACGACGCATCGAACATCGCCGCGGTGATCGTGGAGCCTTTCGCGGGCTCGGCCGGCGTGGTGATTCCGCCCAAGGGTTACCTGAAGCGCCTGCGCGACATCTGCACCGCCAACAACATCCTGCTGATTTTTGACGAAGTGATCACCGGTTTCGGCCGCTGCGGCGCGCTCACGGGCGCCGAAGCCTTCGGCGTGACGCCGGACATCATGAACATCGCCAAGCAGGTGACCAACGGCGCGCAGCCGCTGGGCGCCGTGGTCGCGAGCAAGGAGATCTACGACACCTTCATGGCCGCTGGCGGCCCCGACTACATGCTCGAGTTCCCGCACGGCTACACCTACGGCGCGCACCCCGTGGCCTGCGCCGCCGGCGTGGCCGCGCTCGACGTGCTGCAGAAGGAAGACATGATCGGCCGCGTGCAGACGTTGGCGCCGCACTTCGAGAACGCGGTGCACAGCCTGAAGGGCAGCAAGCACGTGAACGACATCCGCAATTTCGGCCTGGCCGCCGGCCTGACCATCGCCGCGGTGCCGGGCGAGCCCGCGCGCCGTCCTTACGAGATCGCCATGAACTGCTGGAAGAAGGGCTTCTACGTGCGCTACGGCGGCGACACCATCCAGCTGGCACCGCCCTTCATCGCGGAGAAGGCAGAGATCGACCGCATGGTCAACGCGCTGGCCGACGCCCTCGCCGAAACCAACTGAAGAAGAACCGCGCCCCGCGGGTCAGGCCTTGTCGGCCTTGCCCGCGGCGTTGGCCAGCTTGCTGAGCATTCGGTCCACCAGCCACGGCTGGCGGTTCTGGTCCTCGGCCAGCTCCTTGCGGCGGATCGCGTTGCGCACCACGATCGAGCCCACGTAGCGCACAGGCTCCGGCGGAAAGTACCCCAGCGGCCCCTGCGTGATCGGGCTGCGCGTCCATGCGTTGTCCTGGTCGAGCACCAGCGACGACAGGATCTGGCCGCCCATGTAGGTCGGCCCGACACCATTGCCCGAGTAGCCGAAGCCGTAATAGATGTGCGGCGCGCCGTCGAGCCTGCCGAAGAACGGAAAGCCCGTCACCGACCGGTCGGACGGGCCGTTCCAGCTTGCCGTGATCGGCGTGTCGCTCAATGCCGGAAAGAAGGAACGCAGGGCCTGCGTCAATTCGGCTTCATAGGGTGAGCGCTCGTCGAACACCTTGGCCATGCGGCCGCCCCAGGCGAAGGTGTTGCCGCCCTTGCCCAGCATGATGCGGCCGTCGACCGTGCTGCGGTAGTAGTAGACGAAGGTGCGCGAGTCGAGCACCGACACGCCGTCGGTCAGGCCGATCTCCCGCAGCAGCTCGGGGCACCGCTCGGTGATGACCATGTCGCTGGACACGATGGCGATGGTCCGCTCGAACTGCGGGAAGGTGCTGGCCATCCACGCGTTCATCGCGAGCACCAGTTTCTTCGCTCGTACGCTGCCGGTGGGCGTGCGCACCACGACGGGATGGTCGGTGCTGAAGTCCAGCATCGGCGTGCGCTCGTGGATGCGGATTCCCATGGCCAGCGCCACGCGCCGCAGCCCGCGCACCAGCTTGCCGGGATGCACCGTCGCGGCAATCGGCGAATACACGCCGGCCAGGTTGCGCGCGGAGCCCGAGCGCCGCGCCACCTCTTCCGGCGGCAGCGTGCGATAGGAATGGATGCCGCGCGCCTCCAGCGCCTGCATCATCGGATCGAGCGTGCCGATCTGCGCCTGCGAGGTCGCGGTGTAGAGCGTGCCGTCCTGCCGCAGTTCGGCGTCGATGCCGTGCGCGGCGCAGAAGTCGGCGATGTGCTGCACCGCGGCCTCGGACGCCTTGACGAGGCGCACCGCCTCGTCTTCGCCGAACAGCCGGCGCAGCGTGAGGAACTTGGCCGACCAGGTGAGCAGGCAGCCGCCGTTGCGTCCGCTCGCGCCGGCGCCGCAAAGATCGCTTTCGAGGATGACGACATCGAGCGCGGGCGACTGCAGCTTGGCCTGTATCGCCGTCCACAGGCCGGTGAAGCCGCCGCCGACGATGCACACATCGGCGCTCTGCTCGCCTTGCAGCGCGGGCGCGAGGCCGCCGTCGTTGAAGAGAGCCTGTTCGATCCAGAAGGGGCGCATGTCGGGCTCTCAGGTTGTTTGCTGCCGTGGCGCGGCGCTCATGCCGGTGCCGCGGCAGCCGTCTTCGACGCGATCGCTAGGTGGCGCGCGTAGTACGCCAGGTCGGGCGTCTTCGCATCGGCGCACTTGGCCGTGTCGTCCCAGCGCCGAAGGCGCACCGCATCCATCGCATAGGGCAAGGCCTCGAACGCGCTGGCCTGCGCCGAGTCGAACACGCCGCCCTGCAGGTGCAGGCTGCGTTTCGAATCGGGCGACAGCGCTTCGAGATAACCGGGCTCCCTGGCACAGAGGAAACGCTTGGCATCCACATGCAGGCGGATCGGCTCCAGCGTGGCCGGGCCGAACAGCGCGCGAAGAAACGGCAGGCAGCGGTACTGGTGCAGGTCGTCCAGGCCCTGCTGCGTCGGCGTGCCGCCGAAGTCGTGCAGCAGATGGCCCAGGTCGTGCAGCAGCGAGGCGGCGATCAGCTCGCTGCTGGCGCCCTCCTGCTCCGCCAGGTGCGCCGACTGCAGCGCATGCTCCAGTTGGGTGACCGGCTCGCCGTCGTACTGCGCACCGCCCTTGGTTTCGAAGAGGCCGACGATGTCGGGAATGCTCAGGCTCATCGTCGTCTACCAGGGCAGCGAATAGGTCTTGCAGTTGGTGAAGCTCTTCATGGCCTCGAGCACGCCTTCCTTGTAGCCCAGGCCCGAGTCCTTGATGCCGCCGAAGGGCGTGAGCTCCAGCCTGTAGCCCGGCACCTCGCGCACGTTGACGCTGCCCACGTTCAGCTCGCGAATGAAGCGCGTGATGTAGTCCATCCGATTGGTACACACCGCCGACGACAGGCCGTAGGCCGTGCCGTTGGAGATGCGGATCGCCTCCTCGATGTTCTTGAAGCGGATCACCGGCGACACCGGCCCGAAGGTCTCGTGCCTGGCCACGGTCATCTGCGGGTCCACATGGTCGAGCACCGTGGGCGAATACAGTGCGCCGCGGCGCTCGTTGCCGTACAGCAGCCTTGCGCCGGACTTGATGGCCTCGTTGACCACCGACTCGAACTGGATCGCGGCGGCCTCGTCGATCACCGTGCCCATGTCGGTGGCCGGGTCCATCGGGTCGCCGTACTTCAGGGCCTTCGTCTTGGCCACCAGCAGCTCGACGAACCGGTCCGCCACCGACTCGTGTACCAGCATGCGCTTGATGGCGGTGCAGCGCTGGCCGGAGTTCTTGTAGGAGCCGCTGGCCGCCAGCGTCGCGGCCTCTTCGATGTCCGCGTCTTCCATCACGATGATCGGGTCGTTGCCCCCCAGCTCCAGGATCTGGCGCTTGTAGACCGCCTTGCCCGCGATGTACTTGCCGATGGCCACGCCACCCGTGAAGGTGACCAGGTCCACGTCGGCGCTGGTGAGCATCTCGTCGGCGATCTCGCGCGGGTCGCCGGTGATCACCGACAGCATCTGCGGCGGCAGGCCCGCCTCGTACAGGATATCGGCAAGGATGAAAGCGGTGAGCGGCGTCTTCTCGCTGGGCTTGAGCACCATCCGGTTGTTGGTCGCAATGGATGGCGCCACCTTGTGGATCACCTGGTTCAGCGGATGGTTGAACGGCGTGATCGCGGTGATCGCACCCTGCAGCGGCTCGCGCAGCGTATAGACCTTGCGGCTCTTGCCGTGGTGCGTGAGGTCGCAGGAGAACACCTGCCCGTCGTCCACCAGCGCCTGGTTGGCGGCGAACAGCAGCACGTCGGAGGCGCGGCCCACTTCGTACAGAGAGTCCTTGCGGCACAGGCCCGACTCCATCGTGATGGTGCGCGAGATTTCGTCGAGGCGCGAGGCAATGATCTCGCCCGCACGCATCAGGATCTTGTAGCGCTCGTAGCGCGTGAGGGTGGGCTTGTAGTCGCGCGCGACGCGCAGGGCATGGCGTACGTCGTCCAGCGTGGCCTTGGGCACGGTGGCGATGACTTCGCCGGTGTAGGGGTAGGTGACCTCGATGGTGCGGTCGCGGTGGACCTTTTCTCCGGCGATGCGCAAAGCCTCGCGGTGAACGATGCCTGGCTTCAGAGTGGCTTGGCTCATGGGGTGCTCCGGGCGACGGTTGATTACTGGGCGTGGTTCAGTGCAATGTCGAGCGCATCGAAGTTGCGCAGCCGGCGCCCGGCGGCGATGCCCTTGACGGGCCGGTTGCACATGAGCGGCACGCGCTGTTCCGAGACGCCGCCGTGCGAGCGCAGCGGCACTTCCAGCGCCGACAGGTCATGCCGGCTGGCCGAGGTGCCGATGACGGTGCTCTGCTCGCTGACCACCACGATGTCGCCGATGCGGTCGGGCGGCAGTTCGAAGCGCGCGGCCGCGTCCTTGCGCGAGAGCACCGACTCCATGCCGGGCACCTGCCGGATGCGCTCGATCCAGCTGGGGACGCTGGCTTCGTCGGGTGCGTAGACGGTGGCGAAGGAGCCGAGGGCGCCGTGGTGAACCACGTAGGGGTCGGTGATCGGCAGGATGACCCGCGCGGTTCCGGCGCCATACCAGCCGTCCAGCACGTCCTGCAGGTAGATGACGTTGGGCGAGCCGTCGGCGCCGTGCTTGTCGTTCATGCCGTGGTCGGCGGTGACGACGATGGTGGCGCCCAACGCATCGAGCTGCGCGAGGTAGCGGTCCATCATGGCGTAGAAAGCATTGGCCGCGGGGCTGCCGGGCGCGGCCTTGTGCTGCACGTAGTCGGTGGTCGACAGGTACATCAGGTCGGGGCGGCGCGACTCCATCAGCTTGACGCCGGCCGCGAACACGAACTCCGACAGTTCCGCGCTGTAGACCGAGGGCACGGGCATGCCGACCATGTCGAGCACGTTGTCGATGCCGTTTTCTTCCATCGTCACCTGGTCGGACTTCTCGGAGGAAAAGCAGATGCCCTTCATGCGGTGGCCCAGCAGCTTGCGAAGCTTGTCCTTGGCGGTGACCACCGCCACCTTGGCGCCCGCGTCGGCAAACGCGGCCAGCACGGTGCCGGCGCGCAGGTACTTGGGGTCGTTCATCATGACTTCCTGGCCGAGCTCGCGGTCGAAGAAGTAGTTGCCGCAGATGCCGTGCACCGCGGGCGGCGCGCCGGTCACGATCGACAGGTTGTTCGGATTGGTGAACGACGGCACCACGCAGTCGGCCAGCAGATCCGCGCCGGTCTTCCTCATGCGGTCGAAGTACGGCGCAACGCCCGCCTGGATGGCCGCATCCAGGTAGGCCGGCTCGCAGCCGTCCACGCACACCACGACGACCGGGCGCGACATCCAGCGGTAGCTCCGGGCGTTGACTTCGAGTGTCTCCTGTGTCATTTCAGACTTCCTTTTGGGGTGGGTTGTTCGGGGCTGCAATGGGAGCGGGATCGGTGCGGCCGAAGGCCTTGTGCATGCGTGCGCGGCTGTCGGCGACATGCTTGCGCAGCGCCTGGCCCGCGATGTCGGGATTGCCGCTGGCAATCGCGTCGACGATGACGCGGTGCTCGTCGGCCGAGACCCGCAGGCCGCCGCCGCTGTCGAGCGCGCGCATTCTGAAAAGGTGCAGTTCCTTGACCAGGCGCTTGTAGGTTTCGGTCAGCTTTTTGCTGCCCGCGGTGTCGAGCAGGATCTCGTGGAACTGCAGGTTGAGCTGCGCGTATTGCTCCACGTCCTGCGCCTGGGCTGCCGAGCGCATGGCATCGAGCATGGCCCGCAGGCGCTCGATGGCGTCGGGCTTGATGGCGAGCGCCACGCGCCGGCCGATGATTTCTTCCAGCGCCTCGCGCAGTTCGTAGATTTCGTCGGCTTCCTCGAATGCGATCTCGCGCACGAAGACGCCGCGGTTCTTTTCGTTGCGCACGAGGCCGGCCTCTTCCAGCGCCCGCAGCGCTTCCCGGATGGGGCCGCGGCTGGTGTTGAAGCGCTGCGAGAGTTCGCTCTCGTTGATGCGGCTGCCGACGGGAAGCTCGCCCGTCATGATCAAACGCTCGATTTCTTCCTGCATCAGCATCGGCAAAGAGCTGGATTGAAGGAACGCGAGGGCGGCGGAGTGATTGCTGGTGACCATGGGGCGTATTTTCCCGAGGAATTGAAAACTGTCAACAATTTTTTATTGACAGTCTTCAGTCGTCAATCTACATTGCCCTCACCGGACCTTGGCACGCCACTGCCGGAGCACGCCATTCACTCACCCGTGACAGCAAGCCACTTCAGGAGAAAAAGATGACGATGAAACAAAGCACGCGCCGTCTCACGGCGGTTCTGTGTGCGGCGGCGCTGGGCCTCGCGGCCAGCGGCGCCGCATGGGCGCAAAAGACCTCGCTCCTGGTCTACACGGCGCTCGAAACAGACGCCATGAAGCTCTACAAGGACGCCTTCGAAAAGGCCAACCCGGACATCGAGGTGAAGTGGGTGCGCGACTCCACCGGCATCGTCACCGCCAAGCTGCTGGCCGAAAAAGCCAACCCGCAGGCCGACGTGGTGGCCGGCCTGGCCGCCAGCAGCCTCGCGCTGCTGCAGCAGGAAGGCATGCTCCTGCCCTACGAGCCCAAGGGCTTCAAGGAGCTGAACCCCGCCTACTCCGACGCCGCGCGCCCGCCGGCCTGGGTGGGCATGGACGTGTGGGCCGCCACCATCTGCTTCAACCGCGTCGAGGCGAAGAAGCTGAACCTGCCCAAGCCGGAAACCTGGCAGGACCTGGCCAAGCCCGTCTACAAGGGCACGATCACCATGCCCCACCCGGCCTCCAGCGGCACGGGCTACCTCGACGTGTCGTCATGGCTGCAGAACATGGGCGACGCCGAGGGCTGGAAGTACATGGACGCGCTGCACCAGAACATTGCGCAGTACGTGCACTCGGGCTCCAAGCCCTGCAAGCAGGCCGGCGCGGGCGAATTTCCCATCGGCATCTCGTTCGAGTTCCGCGCGCACCAGGTCAAGAAGTCGGGCGCGCCGGTCGACCTGATCTTCCCGAAGGAGGGCCTGGGCTGGGACATCGAGGCCACCAGCGTCATGAAGACGAGCAAGAAGCCGGACCAGGCCAAGCGCTTCGCCGACTGGATGGCCAGCAAGGAGGCCAACCAGATCACTTCCACCTGGTGGGCCGTGGTGGCCTACCCCGGCGTGGCATCGAAGCTGGAAGGCATTCCGGACAACTACGAAAAGCTGCTGGCCAAGAACGACATCAACTGGGCGGCAAAGAACCGCGAACGCATCCTGGCGGAGTGGAGCAAGCGCTACGAAGGCAAGGCCGAACCGAAATAGGCTCGCCCCCAGGCTGCGCGCACTTCGTGTCGCTTCGCCAACCCCCTACCGGGGGCGACACCTGCGGCCCGGCAAAGCCGGTTCCGCGGTGTCCCACGAATCGGTTCGACAGGCCTGCAGTCCCTCTCAAACCCGCGACGCCCATTCCCGAGGCGTGCGCCAACGACGAGTGCGAAAAATGGATATGACCGACACCAAGTTCATTGCCAGCCCGGTGCCTGCGAGCGCTCCCGCCGCGCTCGAGATCGTCGGCGTGCGCAAGGACTTCGAATCCTTCAGTGCGCTGCGCGACGTGCACCTGCGCGTGAACCCGGGCGAGATGCTGTGCTTTCTCGGCCCCTCGGGCTGCGGCAAGACCACGCTGCTGCGCATCATCGCGGGGCTGGAAACGCAGACCTCCGGGCAGATCCTGCAGAACGGCAAGGACGTCTCCTGGCTGCCGCCCGACCGGCGCGACTACGGCATCGTGTTCCAGTCGTACGCCCTCTTCCCCAACCTGTCGATCGCCGAGAACATCGGTTATGGGCTGGTCAACAGCCGTGCCCGGCGCGGCGAGATCAAGACTCGCGTCGAAGAACTGCTGAAGCTGGTCGGCCTGCCGACCTCGGGCGGCAAGTACCCCAGCCAGCTCTCCGGCGGGCAGCAGCAGCGCGTGGCGCTGGCGCGCGCCCTTGCCACGCGGCCCGGCCTGCTGCTGCTCGACGAGCCGCTGTCGGCGCTCGATGCGCTGGAACGCATCCGGCTGCGCGGCGAAATCCGCCGGCTGCAGAAGCAGGTCGGCATCACGACCATCATGGTCACGCACGACCAGGAAGAAGCGCTGTCGATGGCGGACCGCATCGTGGTCATGAACCACGGCGTGATCGAGCAGGTCGGCACGCCGATGGAAGTCTATGAACAGCCGGCCACTCCCTTCGTGGCCGATTTCGTCGGCAAGGTCAATGTGCTGCGCGCGGTGGCGCTGGGCAACCATCGCTTTCGGGTCGGCGACATGGAACTGCAGTGCGATGCCTGCGACGGCGCCTTCGAGCCCGGCGAAGCCGTCAACCTCTACCTGCGCCCCGAAGACCGCGCGGTCGAGCACCTGAGCCACGACACGGCCAACCGCCTGCAGGCGCTGGTCACCAAGGTCGAGTTCCTGGGCGGCCTCTGCATCGCCGAGGTCACCGCCGACGCGCTGCACGGACAGGCGCTCGGCCTGCACTTCTCGCTCAACCAGTTGCACGACCTGGACATTCGCGAAGGCAACACCATCGACATCGCGCTGCGCGCGAACCGCATCCGCGCCTTCTCCGCACGCACGCCGAAGCCATGAACACGCTGGCCCGCCCTCTGCCCGCACGCGCTGCGTTCAACGCGCGCCCCGTCATGCGCTGGAGCCGCGACGAAACCATTGCCCGCGCGATCCTGCTCGTGGTGATGGTGATGCTGTTCGTGTTCCTGATCGCGCCGCTGCTGACCATCCTGGCGCATGCGGTGCAGGACAGGGAGGGCCGCTTCGTCGGCCTCACCCACTTCATCACCTACTTCCAGACGCCCAGCCTGCTGCGCGCGGCATGGAATTCGATATGGGTGTCGGCGGCCGTGGTGATGATCTCGGTGCCCACGGCCTTCGTCTTCGCGTACGCGCTCACGCGCAGCCGCATGCCGATGCCGCTCAAGGCGGTGTTCCGCCTCATTGCGCTGATTCCGCTGCTGGCGCCCTCGCTGCTGTCCGCCATTTCTTTCGTGCAGTGGTTCGGCAACCAGGGGGCGCTCAAGTTCCTGCTGGGCGGCGTGTCGATCTATGGCGCGCCGGGGATCATCATGGCGGAGGTCTACAACACCTTTCCGCACGCGCTGATGATCCTGGTCACCGCGCTCTCGCTGGCCGACGGCCGGCTCTACGAGGCGGCCACCGCGCTGCGCACGCGGCCGTTTCGCCAGTTCATGACCATCACGCTGCCGTCGTGCAAGTACGGCCTGATCAGCGCGGCGACCGTGGTCTTCACCTACGTGGTGAGCGACTTCGGCGCGCCCAAGGTGATCGGCGGCAACTTCAACGTGCTGTCGGTCGACGTCTTCAAGCAGGTGGTGGGACAGCACAACTTCTCGATCGGCGCGGTGGTGGGCATGCTGCTGCTGGTTCCGTCGATCATCTCTTTCGTCATCGACTACGTGGTGCGGCGCAAGCTGAAGGCGCAGCTCACGGCCCGCTCGGTGCCCTACAGCCCCAAGCGCCGCAAGCTGGCCGATCCGCTGCTGATGCTGTTCTGCACTGTCGTGTGCGGCCTGCTGCTGGCCACCATCGGCATGGCGATCTACACCTCGCTGATCTCGCTCTGGCCCTATGACCTGTCGCTCACGCTCAAGCACTACCACTTCGTGCTGGTCGAAAGCGACATGGCCGATGCCTACACCAACAGCCTGATCGTCGCCATCGCCACCGCCGTGGCCGGCTCGCTCATCGTGTTCGTGGGCGCCTACCTGATCGAGAAGACGCGCAACCTGGGCCTGATGCGCAAGGGCATGCACCTGATGGCGGTGCTGTCGATGGCGGTGCCGGGCCTGGTGCTCGGGCTGGGCTACGTGATGTTCTTCAACCATCCGGCCAACCCGCTGAACTTTCTCTACCAGACGATGGCGATCCTGATCATCTCGATGGTGGTGCACTACTACACGTCGAGCCATCTCACGGCCGTCACCGCGCTCAAGCAGATCGACAACGAGTTCGAGGCCGTGTCCGCCTCGCTCAAAGTGCCGTTCTTCAAGACCTTCCTGCGGGTGACGGTGCCGGTGTGCCTGCCGGCCATCCTGGACATCGGTCGCTACTTCTTCGTGGTGTCGATGGCCAGCCTGTCGTGCGCCATCTTTCTCTACACGCCGGAGACCATCCTGGCCTCGGTCGCGATCATGCATCTGGACGACGCCGGCGACATCGGCCCGGCGGCGGCGCTGGCCAGCCTGATCGTCGTCACCTCGACCGTCGTGTGCATTGCCTATTCGCTGCTCACGCGCGTGCTGCTGTCGCGCACGCAGGCCTGGCGCAACCTGAGCCGCAGCTGAGCCTGTTTCCGCCCTCATTCCCTTCCTTGCCTGGAGACATCATGAGTCAAGCCGACTACCCCATCCTGCTCACCCCCGGCCCCCTGACCACTTCGGACCGCACGCGCAACGCGATGCTGCGAGACTGGGGATCGTGGGACGCGGACTTCAACCAGATCACCGCGCGCATCCGCAAGGAAGTGTTGAACATCGTGCACGGCACGGGCACGCATGAATGCGTTCCGCTGCAGGGCAGCGGCACCTTCTCGGTGGAAGCGGCCATCGGCACCGTGGTTCCGCGCAACGGCCACGTGCTGGTGCCGAGCAACGGCGCCTACTGCCAGCGCCTGGCAAAAATCTGCAAGGTGCTCGGGCGCAAGCTGAGCACCATCGACTACACGGAAGAAAAGCAGGTTTCGCCGGCCGACGTCGACCGCGCGCTCGCGGCCGACCCGAGCATCACCCATGTTGCGGTGGTGCATTGCGAGACCGGCGCCGGCGTGCTCAACCCGCTGCACGAGATCGCGCTGGTCGTCGCCAGGCACGGGCGCGGGCTGATCATCGACGCCATGAGCTCCTTCGGCGCCATCGAGATCGACGCGCGCAAGACGCCCTTCGACGCAGTCGTCGCCGCTTCGGGCAAGTGCCTCGAAGGCGTGCCGGGCATGGGCTTCGTGGTCATCAAGCGCAGCACGCTCGAAAAATGCGAAGGCAACTGCCACTCGCTGAGCATGGACCTGTACGACCAGTGGGTGTACATGGAAAAGACCACGCAATGGCGCTTCACGCCGCCCACGCACGTGGTCGCGGCGCTCGACACCGCCATTGCGCAGTACATCGAGGAAGGCGGCCTGAAGGCGCGCGGCGCACGCTATGCGCGCAACTGCAAGGGGCTCATCGACGGGCTGGCCGCGCTGGGCTTTCGCAGCTTTCTCGACCCGGCCATCCAGGCGCCGATCATCATCACCTTCCACGCGCCCGACGACGCCAACTACGACTTCAAGACCTTCTACCAGGAGGTCAAGAAGCGCGGCTACATCCTCTACCCCGGCAAGCTGACGCAGGTGGAGACCTTCCGCGTCGGCTGCATGGGGCACTTCGGCGAGGCGGGCATTCCGGGCGCGGTGGCGGCCATTGCCGAGACGCTCGAGGCAATGGGCATCCGGCAGGTGTCGGTGCCCGTCGCGGCCTGAACGCAAGCGCCATCCGGCCGGTGCATTGCAGCGCCGGTCCTACAACCGTGGAGGCGGCGCGCTTCTCATAATTTTGCGCATGACGGTACTGCGCAGCGACATCCCCGCCCGCCTGGACCGCCTGCCGTGGTCGCGCTGGCACTGGCGCGTGGTGATCGCGCTGGGCGTGGCCTGGGTGCTCGACGGCCTGGAGGTCACGCTGGTGGGCTCCATCGGCGCGGTGCTCGAACGGTCCGACACGCTGGGCCTCACGGCCGGCGAGATCGGGCTGTCGGGCTCGGTGTACGTGGCGGGCGCGGTGATCGGCGCCCTGCTCTTCGGCCGGCTCACCGACCGGCTCGGGCGCAAGAAGCTCTTTCTCGTCACGCTGGTGGTCTACACGGTGGGCACGCTGGCCACGGCGTTTTCCCCTGACTTCGCGTTCTTCGCGCTGTGCCGCTTCGTCACCGGGCTGGGCATCGGCGGCGAGTACGCGGCCATCAACTCGGCCATCGACGAGCTGATTCCGGCGCGCGTGCGCGGGCGCGTCAACCTCGCGATCAACGGCAGCTTTTGGATCGGCGCCGGCCTCGGCGCGGGGCTGAGCCTGGTGCTGCTGGACCCGCATGTGATCGGCCCGGTGTGGGGCTGGCGCGCGGGCTTCGCGCTGGGCGCTGTGCTGGCGGTGGCCATCCTGCTGGTGCGGCGCGACGTGCCCGAGAGCCCGCGCTGGCTCATTGCACACGGTCGCGCGGACGAAGCCAGGCGCATCGTCGAGCAGATCGAGGCGGAGGTCTCCGCGCAGCACGGCCCGCTGCCCGCGCCGCAGGGCCATGTCGTGAACTACACCGACGCGCGCCAGACCAGCCCGTCGATGCGCGAAGTGGCGCGCGTGCTGTTCAAGCGCTACCGGCAGCGCAGCGTGGTGGCGCTTGCGCTGATGGTGTCGCAGGCCTTCTTCTACAACGCGATCTTCTTCACCTACGCGCTGGTTCTCACGCGCTTCTATGGCGTGCCTGAAGCCAGCGTGGCGCTCTACATCTTTCCGTTCGCGCTCGGCAACGTGCTGGGGCCTCTGCTGCTGGGCCCGCTGTTCGACAGCCTGGGCCGACGCAAGATGATCGCGCTGACCTATGTGCTCGCGGGCGTGGGCCTGGCGCTCACCGGCTGGGCCTTCATGATGGGCTGGCTCGACGCGCGCAGCCAGGCGCTGTGCTGGTCGGCGGTGTTCTTTTTGGCTTCGGCAGCGGCAAGCTCTGCCTATCTCACGGTGAGCGAAGTGTTCCCGCTGGAGATGCGCGCGATGGCCATCGCGATCTTCTATGCCGTCGGCATGGGCGCGGGCGGCTTCGCCGCGCCGCTGCTGTTCGGCCTGCTGATCGAGACCGGCAGCCGGGGCGCGGTGATGGTGGGCTACGGCATCGGCGCGGTGCTGGTCATCGTGGCGGGTCTGCTGGCCCTGCGCTATGCGGCCGACGCGGAACGAAAGCCGCTGGAAGAAGTGGCGCCGCCGCTGGCGGCCGAGGGCGACGGCGAACGCTGAAGGCGCACTACAGCGCGCAGGTGCGGAAGCCGAAGAATCCGTCGTCGCGCTCCGGCAAAGCAAAGCCGCGCCGCTTGGGCGAGCGAAGACGCGCACGCGTCGCGAACGAGGCGCCCCGCAGCACGCGCGCACGCCCGAATGCCGCGGCGGGGTCGAATTCGCCGCCCGCGCTCCAGGGGTCGGCCCGGTAGCCGGGCCAGGGGCTCAGCGTGCCGGCGGTCCACTCGTGCACGTCGGCCCAGCGAAAGCCGCGCCGCGCGGCGGTGTGCGCGGCGATCTCCCATTCGACCTCGGTCGCGATGCGGCGTCCGGCCCAGCGCGCCCAGGCGTCGGCTTCCCACCAGCTCAAGTGCACCGCGCTGTGGTGGCCGGCGGCACGCACCGTCGCGCCAAAGCGATGCTGCAGCACCGAGCCGCCAGAGCCATGCCGCGCGGCACCGATCTGCTCCACATGACGCGGCCCGCGCCGCCCTTCGATCTGCGCCGAGAGCCAGCGCCAGCCTTCGCCGCGCCACAGCTCTTCGCGGTCGTAACCGCCATCGTCGACGAACTCGACGTACTGGTTCCAGGTGACGGGCTGGGCGTCGATCTCGAACTCGGGCACGTCGACGCGGTGCGCCGCACGCTCCTGCGCGAAGGCAAAGCCGCTCTCGGGCACGCCCAGTTCCCAGCGGGTGGCCGGCAGCAGCAGCGGCTCGCGCGTGACGGCTATCGGCGCCTGCTCGACGCCCAGAGGCAGTCCGAGCGTCTGCGCCATCACGACGAACTGTTCGCCGCGCAGGTCTTCATGGAACAGCGCGAGCCGGTAGAAGTACAGGCCGGCGTCCGTCTCGGCCGCATGCTCCAGCAGTTCGAGCGTGCTCTCCAGCGTTTCGAGCAGGTAGGCCTTGGTCTGGGCGAGGTCGGGCAGCTCCGGCGACCAGCGCTCGCCGGGCGCGCTTTGCGCCGGGTTCCACCAGCCGTCGGCACCGGGCTCGATGGCCGCCAGCCGCGTGGGCCGCACCGGGCATTCGGCGCCGAAGGCTCGCTGCGTGTTGCGCCCGATCCACCATTCGGCGAACCAGCCGATATGGCCGGCCAGCCACAAGGGCGGCACGACGTCCGGTACACGCGGCGTCGACAGGCCTTCGCCGAGCGCCTGCTCGAAGAGCGACAGCAGGTGCAAGGTGTGGTTGCGCGCGTCGATCAGCGCCAGGGAAAGCAGGTCCCGGCCCGCGCGGCTCATCTCGGGCGAATCGATCGATTGGGACGTCGCCACGGCCGGGGCCGGAGGGGGTCGCGGTGTCTGAGCCATGAAACATTATGGCTACCCGCGCCTCCGGGTAGCCCCCAAAAGACACGTTCGATTACATCGATAGAATCCGCTCCGCCTCACGCACCCGACCCGCTGGCACACAAGGCCAGTGCGTCGGGTGCGGTCGTATGTGGGGCTTCCAATACAAAAATGGAGATGAAATGCAAGGCTTGCTCAAGCTTTCCCGGGCCATCGACTGGCTCAATGCCCAGGTGGGCAGATACGCGATCTGGCTGATCCTGGCCGCCACGGTGATCAGCGCGCTCAACGCGGTCGTGCGCAAGATATTCAACACCAGCTCGAACGCGTTTCTCGAAGTGCAGTGGTATCTGTTCGCCTGGTCGTTCCTGATCGCCGCCGGCTTCACGCTGCTGCACCGCGAGCATGTGCGCATCGACGTGATCAACAGCCGCCTGTCCAAGCGCAAGCAGGTATGGATCGACATCATCGGCTTCGCGTTCTTCCTGACGCCGCTGTGCCTCACGGTGCTCTACCTGTCGATGCCGGTGGTGATGCAGATGTTCCGTTCGGGTGAAATGTCCGGCAACTCGGGCGGGCTGATCCGCTGGCCCGTGTGGGCGGCGCTGCCGGTCGGCTTCGTGCTGCTGATGCTGCAGGGCTGGTCCGAACTGATCAAGCGCATCGCATTCCTGCGCGGCCAGGGTCCGGACCCGATGGGCCGGCTGACCGACAAGACGGCCGAGGCCGAACTGATCGAAGCCCTGCGCCTGCAGGCCGAGAAAGACGCAGCCAAGGCCGGTACGCCGGCCCCGGGCCCGCAACACTGAAACGGCCGAGCACGGACACCATGGAATTCATTGTTGCCAACTTCGCCCCGATCATGTTCGCGGGACTGATCTGCTTCCTCCTGCTGGGCTACCCGGTCGCCTTCAGCCTCGGGGCCTGCGGCCTGTTCTTCGGTCTCGTCGGCATCGAGCTCGGCGTGTTCCAGTCGTCGGTGATGGCGTGGCTGCCCCAGCGGCTGATCGGCATCATGGCCAACGACACACTGCTGGCGGTGCCCTTCTTCACGCTCATGGGGCTCATATTGGAGCGCAGCGGCATGGCCGAGGACCTGCTCGACACGGTCGGCCAGGTCTTCGGTCCGATGCGCGGCGGCCTGGCGCTGGCGGTGATCTTCGTCGGCGCGCTGCTGGCGGCCACCACCGGGGTGGTGGCGGCCTCGGTCATCTCGATGGGCCTGATCTCGCTGCCGATCATGCTGCGCTACGGCTACGACCGGCGGCTTTCCAGCGGCGTCATTGCCGCCTCGGGCACGCTGGCGCAGATCATCCCGCCCTCGCTGGTGCTGATCATCATGGCCGACCAGCTCGGCAAGAGCGTCGGCGACATGTACAAGGGCGCCTTCCTGCCCGGCTTCATGCTGATGGGCCTGTACGTGGTCTATGTCGTGTTCCTCGCGATCTTCAGGCCCGCGCAGGTGCCCGCGCTGCCGCCCGAGGCGCGCACCTTCCGCGAACCCAACGGCAGCGGCGGCTATACGTCGCTGGTGGCGCTTGCAGCGCTGTCGGCCGTGGTGGCGGTCTGGCTGGCTCGCAACATGGCCGCCGTCCACACCTGGTTCCAGGGCCAGGAGGTGACCTCGGTGGCCACCGACGAGAAAGTCGTCGTCGCCATGTGCGGCGGCGTGTTCGTCGCGCTGGTCATCGCGCTGATCAACAAGGGCCTGAAGCTCAACCTGCTGTCGCGGCTGGCCGAGCGCGTGACCTTCGTGCTCATTCCGCCGCTGCTGCTGATCTTCCTCGTGCTGGGCACCATCTTCCTGGGCGTGGCCACGCCCACCGAAGGCGGCGCGATGGGTGCCTTGGGCGCCCTGATCATGGCCTGGGTGCGCCGGCGCATGAGCCTCGCCCTGCTGAAGCAGGCGCTGGCCTCCACCACCAAGCTGTCCAGCTTCGTGATGTTCATCCTGATCGGCGCGACGGTGTTCAGCCTGGTGTTCCAGGCCGCCGACGGCCCGATCTGGGTCGAGCACCTGCTGTCGTCCCTGCCCGGCGGCCCGGTGGGCTTCCTGATCGCGGTGAACGTGCTGGTGTTCTTCCTCGCGTTCTTCCTGGACTACTTCGAGCTGTCGTTCATCGTGGTGCCGTTGCTGGCGCCGGTGGCCCACAAGCTGGGCATCGACCTGATCTGGTTCGGCGTGCTGCTGGCAGTGAACATGCAGACCTCGTTCATGCATCCGCCCTTCGGCTTCGCGCTGTTCTTCCTGCGCTCCGTCGCACCGGACAAGCAGTACGTGGACCGCGTGACCCAGAAGGTCATGGAGCCGGTCACGACGATGCAGATCTACAGGGGCGCGGTCCCGTTCGTGCTGATCCAGCTCACCATGGTGGGCGTGCTGATCGCGTTCCCTCAGATCGTGACGGGCGCCCTCGACAAGGAGGTCAAGGTCAACCTCGACGACATCGGGGCGCAGATGCGCGACAGCCTGAAGCAGGAAGATGGCGCGCCGGGGGCCGACCCCTACGGCGGCCCCGAGGACGCCGCGCCGCCTGGCGCCGAGCCGCAGCCGGGCGCCGAAGGCGCCGCGCCGACACCGGCGCCCGAGCCAGCGCCGGCCGAAAGCGGCGAGAGCGACCCCATGAAGGCCATGCAGGACGCGCTCAAGCAGCAAAACAAGCCCTGAGCGAGCCCACGAATGAAAAGGCCGCCCCGTGTGAACGGGGCGGCCTTTTTTTATGCGCCTGGCGCCGGGATCAGATCTTGACCGAGTTCATGTACTGGTTGAACGGGTACTCCGAGAAGCGGTTCCACAGGATCTGGTCGCGCTGGAAGGCGCGCATGTCCTGGTGGATCTTCTTGAACTCGGGCGACTTGGCTTCGTGCTCGGCGAAGACTTCCATCGAGGCCTTGAAGCCCGCGTCCATCACGGCCTTGGGGAACGGCTTGAGCTCGGTCTTGGCGGCCACCAGGCGCTTGAGCGCCACCGGGTTGTAGGCGTCGTACTTGGCGATCATGTCGCGCGCCGCGACCTTGGTCGCCGCGTCGAGGATCGCCTTGTTCTCGTCCGACAGCTTGGCGAAGGCCTTGTTGTTGATGAAGAACTCGAGGTCGGCGCCGCCTTCCCACCAGCCGGGGTAGTAGTAGTAAGGAGCCACCTTGTTGAAGCCCAGCTTCTCGTCGTCGTAGGGGCCGACGAACTCGGCCGCGTCCAGCGTGCCCTTTTCGAGCGCCTGGTACACGTCGCCGGCGGGCATGTTCTGCGACACCACGCCCAGCTTGGCCATGGCCTCGCCGAACACGCCGCCGCCCATGCGCATCTTCAGGCCCTTGAGGTCGGCGACCGTCTTGATTTCCTTGCGGTACCAGCCGCCCATCTGCGTGCCGGTGTTGCCTGCGCTGGCGGTGCGGAAGTTGTATTGCGCGAAGAAGGCGTCGAGCAGCTTGCGGCCGTTGCCGTACTCTTTCCAGGAGTCGGTCTGGCGTGCGGTCAGCCCGAAGGGCACCGCGCAGCTGAACGCGAAGATCGGATCCTTGCCGGTGAAGTAATAGGCCGCGGTCTGCGCCATTTCGAGCGTGTCGCCCTGCAATGCATCGACCACGCCGAACGCGGGCATCAGTTCGCCGGCGGGGTGGACCGAGATTTCGAACTTGCCGCCAGACAGTGCCTTGACAGTCTTCGACAGCATTTCGGCGCTGCCGAAAATCGTGTCGAGCGAGCGCGGGAAGCTCGAGGCCAGGCGCCAGCGCACCGCGGTCTGCGCATGAACGGCAGGCGCGATGCCGGCAGCCAAAACGCCGGCGATGCCGGCGTTTTTGATAAGGGAACGACGATCCATTGATAGCTCTCCGAGTTCTTTGAAAAAACGAAACGCGGCTTGTGACCGCGTTGGGGACTTTCGTATAAGCCCGGGGGATTGTAAAAACGCGCTTACAGCCTCCGGCCGGGGTTTACCCTGCGCACGCGCCTTCCCCTATCGCGCGGCGGCGCGGCCTGGTGTAGACGAGGCATAAAATGTTAAATCGCCTTACATACACACCCGCAAACGGCATCAAGACATGAGACTCCCTAACTCCTTCAAACCCGCATTGCTCGCGTTCGCCGCGGCCACCGCTTTCGGCGCGCAAGCCGCCGACATCAAGATCGGCGTTGCAGCCGCCCTGTCCGGCGGTGCCGCGCAGTACGGCAGCGCCATCCGCAACGGCTTCCAGCTGGCCGCGGACGAAATCAACGCCGCCGGCGGCATCAACGGCGACAAGATCGTGCTGGCCGTCGAAGACGAGCAGGGCAAGAAGGAAGACGCGATCAACGTCTTCAAGAAGCTGATCTTCCAGGACAAGGTCCTGATGACCTTCGGCCCCACGCTGTCGAACTCGGCCCAGGCGGCCGACCCGATCGCCCAGGCCGCCAAGACGGTGGCCTTCGGCACCTCGAACACGGCCGACGGCATCACCTCGATCGGCGACTACGTGTTCCGCAACTCGGTGACCGAAGCCGACGTGCTGCCCGAGACCCTGCGCGTGGCCATCAAGCACGCCAACGTGAAGAAGGTCGCGGTGCTGTACGGCAACGACGACGTGTTCACCAAGAGCGGCTACGACAACTTCAAGAAGGCCCTGGAAGACCTGAAGCTGCCCGTGACCACGACCGAGACCTTCGCCAAGGGCGACGTCGACTTCAAGGCCCAGCTCACCAAGATCAAGGCCACCAACCCCGACGCCATCGTGCTGTCGGCCCTGCTGGCCGAAGGCGCGCCGATCATGGTGCAGGCCCGCCAGCTCGGCCTGAACGTGCCGGTCATCGGCGGCAACGGCATGAACTCGACCAAGATCTTCGACCTGGCCAAGGGCAGCTCGGACAACCTGTACGTCGGCAGCCCCTGGTCGGCCAGCAACGCCACGCCGGAGAACACCAAGTTCCAGAAGGCCTACAACGACAAGTTCAAGATGGCGCCCGACCAGTTCGCCGCGCAGGCCTACGACGGCCTGTACGTGGTGGCCCAGGCGCTCAAGGGCGTGAAGCTGTCGGGCAACCTGGCGGCCGACCGCACCGCCCTGCGCGACGCGCTGCCGAACGTGAAGTGGACCGGTGCCACCGGCGCCTTCGCCTTCGCGCGCGCCAAGGACAAGGCCGGCAAGCCCGCCGGCTACGACGCGCAGCAGACGGCCATCGTGAGTGTCACGAAGGGCACCGCCTTCGTGATCGAGAAGTAAGCCAGTAAGCAAGCAGTCTCGGTGGCGGGCCGCGCGGCCCGCCATGCATCCCGGATATGGCGCAGGACAGCTACTGCGCCGTTTTCTTTTTTGATTTGCCGCAACACGCCCCGTGTCGCGGCCTGACGGAAGCCCATCGTGCTCGATCAGCAGCTTGTCAACGCCTTGTCGCTCGGGTGCGTCTACGCACTCTTCGCGCTCGGCTTCACACTCATATTCGGCGTGCTCGGCGTCATCAACCTCTCGCACGGCGCGGTGTTCATGGTCGGCGCGTATGCCGCGGCCGAATTCATGCGCGTCTCGGGCATGCCGCTGTGGGTCGGCCTGCCTTTCGCCTTCGCCTTCTGCGGCGTGCTGGGGTTCCTTGTCGACGTGCTGGTGCTCAAACCGCTGCGCAAGCGCAACGCACCCCACCTGATTCCGATGATCGCCACCATCGGCGTGGCCATCATCCTGAACAACGGCATCCAGGGCATCTTCGGCGCGGAGAACCTGCGCTTTCCGCCCGGCACCATTCCCGACGACGCGCTGGTGTTCGCCGGCATCCACGTCACCGTGCTCGAACTGGGCATCGTGCTCGCATCGTTCGTGCTGATGGGCGTGCTGATGCTGTCGCTGCAGCGCACCCAACTGGGCCGCGCGCTGCGCGCCATTGCCGAGTCGCCCAAGGCGGCGTACCTGGTGGGCGTGAACGTCGAGGGCCTGTTCTACCTGACCTCGTTCGTGGCCGCCGGCCTGGGCGGCGTGGCGGGCGTGCTGATCGGCCTGTATTCGAATGCGCTCTTCCCGCTGATGGGCCAGCCGATGCTCGAAAAGGGCATCGCGGTGATCATCCTGGGCGGCATGGGCGACATCCGCGGCGCGCTGCTCGGCGGCCTGTTCCTCGGTTTTGCCGAAGTGCTGTCGGTGGCCTACGTGGGTTCCAACATGCGCGACGCGGTGGCCTTCGGCCTGCTGTTCCTCGTGCTGCTGGTGCGTCCCAAGGGCCTGTTCGGCTCGCTCAAGGAGCGCAAGGTCTAGCATGGAAGCCTTCGACAACTTCTGGTCGGTCTACAGCAACCTGGTGCTCTCGCTGGGCATCAACGGGCTGCTGGCACTCTCGATCTGGCTCACCCTGGCCTGCGGCATGCTGGCGCTGGCCAATGCAGCCTTCATGGGCATCGGCGCGTACACCGCGTCGATCCTCACGCTGAACTACGGCGCGCCGTTCCCGGTGGCCATTGCCGCCGGCATGGCCGCGCCGGCGCTGGTCGCCTTCATCATCGGCAAGCCCACGCTGCGGCTGTCGGGCGTGTACCTGGCCATGGCCACGCTGGCCTTCGGCGAGGTGGTGCGCATCGCCATCCTGAACGCCGAATCGCTCACGGGCGGCGCGCTGGGCCTGAACGGCATTCCGCAATCCACCGAGTGGTGGCACGTGGCGCTGGCGCTGGTGCTCACGCTGGTGGTGCTGTGGCGCATCCGCCGCTCCAAGGTCGGCCGCGCCTTCGAGGCCATCAAGGAAGACGAAACCGCCGCCGGCCTGATGGGCATCGACGTGGCGGGCCACAAGATGCTGGCCTTCGTGCTGGGCGGCGCCATCGCCGGCCTGGCGGGCACGCTGAACGCGCACCTGACCTTCTTCATCGGCCCGGCCGAATACGGCTTCAACCGCGCGGTCGACATCCTGACGATGGCGATCCTCGGCGGCATCGGCAGCCTCACCGGTCCGGTGCTGGGCGGCACCATCCTCACGCTGCTGCCGGAAACGCTGCGCGGCCTGGGCGCGTTCCGTCTCGTGGTCAACGGCTTCATCCTGGTGCTGATCGTGCTGTTCCTGCCCAAGGGCATCTGGGACCCGGCGCGCATCCGCCAGTGGTTCGGCCGCAAGGGGAGCGCGGCATGAGCGACAACACCCTTCTCACGTTGAAGAACGTGTCGCGCCATTTCGGCGGACTCAAGGTCCTGCAGGACGTGAACCTGGACATTCCGAAGGGCGGCATCTTCGGGCTCATCGGCCCGAACGGCGCGGGCAAGACGACGGTGTTCAACCTGATCACCGGCCTGCTGCCCACCACCAGCGGCACCATCCACTTCCAGGGCCAGGATCTGGCGGGCCGCAAGCCCTTCCAGATCACCCGTGGCGGCATCGCGCGCACCTTCCAGAACATCCGCATCTTCAAGGAGATGTCGCTGCTGGAGAACGTGACTGTCGGCATGGACGCCAAGCTGCGCTACGGCCCGCTGGGCCTGCTCGCGAGCACGGGCATGTTCCGCAGCGAGGAAAAGCGCGCCCGCGACCGTGCGCGCGAACTGCTGAGCTGGGTCAAGCTGGACCACAAGGCGAACGACGTGGCCGACAACCTCTCGTACGGCGACCAGCGCAAGCTGGAGCTCGCACGCGCGCTGGCCACCGAGCCGACGCTGCTGCTGCTGGACGAGCCGGTGGCCGGCATGAACAGCACCGAGAAGAGCGAGCTGATGGTCGAGATCGAGAACATCGCGGCGCGCGGCTTCACGGTCTTCATGATCGAGCACGACATGCGCTTCGTGATGGGCCTGTGCCAGCAGATCGCGGTGCTGAACTTCGGCCGCATCATCGCGCGCGGCGGCCCCGAGCAGATCCGCAACGACCCGCAGGTGATCGAGGCCTACCTCGGCCGCGAAGACGACGAAGCCACGAACGACCAGGAGACCGCGGCATGAGCGCCGGCACGACGACCCCATTGCTGCAGGTGCAGGACCTGAAGGTGAACTTCGGCCATGTGCAGGCGGTCAAGGGCATCGACTTCGAGCTGCACGAAGGGCAGATCACCACGCTGGTCGGCGCCAACGGCGCGGGCAAGTCGACCACGCTGCTGGCGCTGTCGGGGCTGGTGAAGAAGGCCTCCGGGCGCGTGACTTTCGCGGGCCAGGACATCACCGCGCTGTCGCCCCACAAGATCGTGGCCGGCGGCGTGGTGCAGGTGGCCGAAGGCCGCGCCACGCTGACCACGCTCACGGTGCGCGACAACCTGGAGCTGGGCGCCTACACGCGCCGCGACGGCGCGGCCGCGCGCGCTGCCGACCTGGAACGCATCTACACCCTCTTCCCGGTGCTGAAGGACCGGGCCGACGGCCTGGCCGGCAACCTCTCGGGCGGCGAGCAGCAGATGCTGGCCATCGGCCGGGCCCTGATGGCCAAGCCGCGCGTGCTGCTGCTGGACGAGCCCTCGATGGGCCTGGCGCCGATCATCGTGCAGGACATCTTCCGCACGCTGCGCGAGATCAACAAGCAGGGGCTGACGATCTTCCTGGTGGAGCAGAACGTGCGCCAGGCGCTGAAGATCGCCGACCGGGCCTATGTGATCGAGACGGGCAGCATCGTGCTGTCTGGCACCGGGCGAGAATTGCTGGGCAATCCGAAGGTGCAGGACGCGTACCTGGGGAGCTGACGCTCTTTGGTATTCCTCCCTCCCCCGCTGGGGGAGGGTCGGGGTGGGGGCACGGCGGCCTTTGAACCGCGGCGGCATTTTTAAAGCCGCTTGCCCCCATCCCAGCCTTCCCCCAGCGGGGGAAGGAGCAAGACCGAAGACTCAGGCCTTGCCGAAGCGCTCGACGATCGAGGCCTCGATACCCGCCGCATCGAGCCCGATGCCGGCCAGCAGCTTCGCCGGATCGCCATGCTCGATGAACTGGTCGGGCAGGCCCAGCTGCAGCACCGGCTTCAGCACGTTCGCAGCCTGCAGCGCCTCGAGCACCGCGCTGCCGGCGCCGCCCATGATGGCACCCTCTTCCAGCGTCACGATGGCATCGTGCGAGCGCGCGACCTGCAGCAGCAGTTCGACGTCCAGCGGCTTGGCCCAGCGCATGTTGACCACCGTCGCGTCGAGCGACTCGGCGGCCGCGAGCGCCGGATACAGCAGCGTGCCGAAGGCGAGGATCGCGATGCGCTTGCCTTCGCGGCGGATCTCGCCCTTGCCCAGGGGCAGCGCGTCCAGCGTGAGATGCGGCGCGACGCCGGCACCCGCGCCACGCGGATAGCGCACCGCCACCGGGTGGCTCTGCTCGTAGGCGCTGGTCAGCAGTTGGCGGCACTCGCGCTCGTCGGCCGGGCACGCGATGCTCATGTTCGGAATACAGCGCAGGAACGGGATGTCGTAGGCACCCGCGTGCGTCGCGCCGTCGGCACCGACCAGGCCCGCGCGGTCGAGCGCGAACACCACCGGCAGGTTCTGGATCGCCACGTCGTGGATCAGTTGGTCGTAGGCGCGCTGCAGGAAGGTCGAGTAGATCGCGACCACCGGCTTCAGGCCTTCGCAGGCCAGGCCGGCGGCGAAGGTCACGGCGTGCTGCTCGGCGATGCCGACGTCGTAGTAACGGGCGGGGAAGCGCTTTTCGAACTCCACGAGCCCCGAGCCTTCGCGCATCGCTGGCGTGATGCCCACCAGCCGGCCGTCGGCGGCCGCCGTGTCGCACAGCCACTGGCCGAACACCTGCGTGAAGGTCTGCTTGGCGGGGGCGGTGGACTTGACCAGCCCCACCTGCGGGTCGAACTTGCCGGGGCCGTGGTAGGCCACGGGGTCGGCCTCGGCCAGCTTGTAGCCCTGCCCCTTCCTGGTGACCACGTGCAGGAACTGCGGGCCTTCCAGGTGCTTGAGGTTCTCCAGCGTGGGCACCAGCGAATCGAGGTCGTGGCCGTCGATCGGGCCCACGTAGTTGAAGCCGAACTGCTCGAACAGCGTGGCCGGCACGACCATGCCCTTGGCATGCTGCTCCAGCCGCTTGGCCAGCTCGAACAGCGGCGGTGCATTGCGCAGCACGCTCTTGCCCACGCTCTTGGCGGCGGCGTAGAAGTTGCCGCTCATCAACTGCGCGAGGTAGCGGTTGAGCGCGCCCACCGGCGGGCTGATCGACATGTCGTTGTCGTTCAGGATCACGAGCAGCTTGCAGTCGCACACGCCCGCGTTGTTCAGCGCCTCGAAGGCCATGCCGGCCGTGAGCGCGCCGTCGCCGATGATGGCCACCGTGTGGCGGTCCTCGCCCTTCTGCTTGGCGGCCATGGCCATGCCCAGCGCCGCCGAGATGCTGGTCGACGAATGGGCGGTGCCGAAGGTGTCGTACTCGCTCTCGCTGCGCTGCGGAAAGCCCGAGATGCCGCCGATCTGCCGAAGCGTGGGCATGCGCTCGCGCCGGCCGGTGAGGATCTTGTGCGGATAGGTCTGGTGGCCCACGTCCCACACCAGCCGGTCGTGCGGCGTGTTGAACACGTGATGCAGCGCGACCGTCAGCTCGACCGTGCCGAGGTTCGAACTCAGGTGGCCGCCGGTGCGCGACACGTTGTCGAGCACGCAGGCGCGCACCTCGTCGGACAGCTGGCGCAGCTGGGTCCGGTCGTATTTGCGGATCGGCGCGGGGTCATGGAGTGTGGGAAGCAGCGGAGCAGCCATGGGGAGGTGTTTTCTTTTTCTCTCAGCGGTCGCGGTCGACCACCATGTGGGCGAGCGCGCGCAGGGCCGAGGTGTCGGCCAGGCCGCTCTTTTCCAGCGCGGCGAGCGCATCGGCCAGCAGTTGCCGGGCCTGGGCGCGTGCGCCGTCGAGGCCGAGCAGCGATACGTAGGTGGGCTTGTCGGCCGCGGCGTCCTTGCCGGCGGTCTTGCCCAGGGTTTGCGAGTCGGCCGTGACGTCGAGGATGTCGTCGACCACCTGGAACGCCAGGCCGATGGCGGCGCCGTAGTCGCGCAGCGCGGCCAGGGCGTCCGGCGTCACGCTGCCGCAGGCGGCGCCCATCTCGACGCTGCCCTGCAGCAGCGCGCCGGTCTTCAGGCGGTGCATTTCGCGCAGACGCGTCTCGTCGAGCGCAATGCCCACGCTGGCCAGGTCGATGGCCTGGCCGCCGGCCATGCCCTGGCTGCCCG
Organism: Variovorax paradoxus; assembly: GCF_022009635.1. Lineage (NCBI taxonomy): Bacteria > Pseudomonadati > Pseudomonadota > Betaproteobacteria > Burkholderiales > Comamonadaceae > Variovorax > Variovorax paradoxus. The sequence continues at coordinate 2,511,352 of NZ_CP091716.1, read as the reverse complement.
CGGCACGCGCGAGCAGGCGGCACAGCAGGGCCTGGGTGGCGGCGGGAATCTCGTCGTCTTCGGGTGTGAGCAGCTCGAAGGCCAGGGCCTGCAGCGCGTCGCCGGCCAGCAGGGCGTCGGCTTCGCCGAACTTGACGTGGACCGTGGGCTTGCCGCGGCGCAGCACGTCGTTGTCCATGCACGGCAGGTCGTCGTGCACGAGGGAATAGGCGTGGATCAGCTCGGTGGCGCAGGCGGCGCGCAGCGCGGCGGCCTTATTGCCGCCAACGGCTTCGCTCGCGGCCAGCACCAGCAGGGGCCGCAGGCGCTTGCCGCCGTCGAGCACGGCATAGCGCATGGCGTCGCCCAGCAGCACGGGGGCGTCGACGCCGACCCAGCGCGACAGCGCCGACTCGACGTTCGCCAGATGCGGATCACACCAGGCGGCCAGGGTCTTTGCGTCCCACCGGGGGGGAGCCGCCGTCGTGGCCGTGCTCATTCGGAAGTCCAGACCTTCAGGCTGCCCGCATCGAGCACCTTGATCTGGTCTTCGACCGCCTGCAGCTTGTCGCGGCAGAAGGCGAGCAGCACGGCACCGCGCTGGTAGCTGACGAGCAGCTGGTCGAGGGGGAGCTGGCCTGATTCGAGTTCCGCAACCAGTTGTTCCAGCTCCTGGAGCCCGGCTTCGTAACTGGCGGGCAGCGGGCCCGTATCAGGCGTTGCCGCCGGGCTGGACGAGGAAGGGGTGGGCACCTTGGGCATGCAAGCGAAACGTGGGTGAAACCGGGCATTTTAGGACGGGGACGGGAACAAACGGCCACCGCCTGCGGACCACCCCGCCGCAAGCCGCGCCAAAAGATGCCCCCCGGGTACAATGCGAACTTCTCTCGTTGGCAACGCCAGCACATTCTTCGGGCCGCCGAGCCATCCAGGCGGCGCTTTTCCGTTCTTTTTCCTTTTCTCCCTGTGGGGAGCTTGGTCAGGTCCTCCATGTCTGATTTAAGTCTTCAACTGCAGCAGGCCGCGAGCCAACTTCCAGTTTCCGCGTATTTCGACGAGGCGCTCTATGCCCGCGAAATGCAAAACCTTTTCGCGCGAGGGCCCCGCTACGTCGGCCATCGCCTGGCCGTGCCCGAACAGGGCAACTTCCACACCCTGCCGCAGGAGCACCAGGGCCGCGCGCTGGTCCACACGCCCAAGGGCGTGGAGCTGATCTCCAACGTCTGCCGCCACCGCCAGGCCCTGATCCTGAAGGGCCGGGGCCAGCTCGACAGCCAGACCGGCGGCAACATCGTGTGCCCGCTGCACCGCTGGACCTACGCCGCGAGCGACTCGCGCACCACCGGCACCCTGATCGGCGCGCCGCACTTCGAGCAGGACCCCTGCCTGAACCTGCACAACTACCCGCTGACCGAATGGAACGGCCTTCTGTTCGAGAAGAACGCCGACGGCTCGGGCCCCGACGTGGCGGCCGACATGGCCGGCCTCGGCCCGCAGGCCGATCTCGACTTCTCGGGCTACGCGCTCGACCGCGTCGAGCTGCACGAGTGCAACTACAACTGGAAGACCTTCATCGAGGTCTACCTCGAGGACTACCACGTCGGCCCGTTCCATCCGGGCCTGGGCAGCTTCGTCACCTGCGACGACCTGCGCTGGGAGTTCAAGCCCCGCTATTCGGTGCAGACGGTGGGCGTGGCCAACCGTCTGGGCCGCGCGGGCAGCCCGGTCTACCAGAAATGGCAGGAGCAGTTGCTCAAGTACCGCGACGGCAAGCCGCCGAAGTACGGCGCCATCTGGCTCACTTACTACCCGCACGTGATGGTCGAGTGGTATCCGCACGTGCTCACCGTGTCGACCCTGCACCCGGTGAGCCCGACGAAGACGCTGAACATGGTCGAGTTCTTCTACCCCGAGGAAATCGTCGCCTTCGAGCGCGAGTTCGTCGAGGCCCAGCAGGCCGCCTACATGGAAACCTGCGTGGAAGACGACGAGATCGCCGAGCGCATGGACGCCGGCCGCCGCGCGCTCATGCTGCGCGGCGACAACGAGACCGGCCCCTACCAGAGCCCCATGGAAGACGGCATGCAGCAGTTCCACGAGTGGTACAGAGCTGCCATGCAACAACCGGCCTGAGCCCCGACCCGCCCCGCATCAGCCGGGGCTTTCTTTTTTCCTGATCCGGATTCAAAACGATGCAAGCGCTGTGGATGGTGCTGGGGGCCTTTCTGTTCGCCACGATGAGCGTGGTCGTGAAGATCGCCTCGGAGTGGTTCAACAGCGGCGAGATGGTGCTGGGCCGCGGCCTCATCGGCATCGTGTTCCTGTGGCTGCTGGCGCGCAACCGCGGCGTCTCGCTCGCCACGCGGTATCCGGGCATGCACGCCTGGCGCAGCACCATCGGCGTGATCTCGCTGGGCGCGTGGTTCTATGCGATTGCCCACCTGCCGCTGGCCACCGCCGTCACGCTCAACTACATGAGCAGCGTGTGGGTCGCGGCCTTCCTGGTCGGCGGCGCGCTGCTGGCCTGGGTGCCGGTGCCGGGCCGCGACGGCCGGGTCGAGCGCCCGCCGCTGCAGGGCACGCTGGCCATGACGGTGCTGGCGGGCTTCGCGGGCGTCGTGCTCATGCTCAAGCCCACGGTCAGCGGCAACGAAGGCTTCGGGGGCATGCTGGGGCTGCTGTCGGGCCTGACAGCCGCCTTTGCCTACATGCAGGTGGTGGCGCTGTCGCGCATCGGCGAGCCCGAGTTGCGCACGGTGTTCTATTTCGCGGTCGGCTCGGCCGTGGCCGGTGCCTTCGCCACGGCGGCCACGGGGTTTTCGGGCGGTGCCTCATGGACGTGGCAGCATGCGCTGTGGCTGCTGCCGATCGGCCTGCTCGCCGCCCTCGGACAGCTGTGCATGACCCGCGCCTACGCCACCGCCAAGACCCAGGCCGGTACGCTGGTGGTGGCCAACCTGCAGTATTCGGGCATCGTCTTCGCGGCCTTCTACGGCGTGGTGCTGTTCAACGACCGCATCGACGCCGCCGGCTGGGGCGGCATGGCTCTTATCATCGCGAGCGGCATTGCCGCAACTGTGTTGCGGCAGCGGGCGGTGCCCAAGGCACCGGCCGAAGAACATTGAACTGAATCGGATCAAGCGGGCCTGTGCAGGCCCCGGCAACGAAGGACACAACGCCATGTACACCACCCTCGTCAGCGTCGAGCAACTGCGGCAACTGCAGGCCGGCGACAAGCCTTTCATGCTGTTCGACTGCAGCTTCGAACTCATGAAGCCCGAAGCCGGCGCGCAGCAATACGCCGCCGCGCACATCCCCGGCGCGCTGTACGCCAACCTCGACACCGACCTCAGCGCGAAGCACGGCGCGCCCGGCGCCCACGGCGAAGTCGTGACCGCGCAGGAAGACGGCGTACCCGCCTCGGGCGGCCGCCACCCGCTGCCGAGCCGCGAGAAGTTCGCGGCATGGCTCTCGAGCATCGGCTTCGCCAACGACATGCAGGCCGTGGTGTACGACCGCAACGGCGCCAACTACTGCGGCCGCCTGTGGTGGATGCTCAAGTGGATGGGCCACGACGCGGTGGCCGTGCTCGACGGCGGGCTGCAGGCCTGGCAGGCCGCGGGCGGCGAGGTGACCGACCGCGAGGAGCCCGCGCGCTTCCAGTCGAACTTCGTCACGGGCGAGCCGATCGCGAAGCTCGTGACCACCGACACCGTGGTGCGCCGGCTCGGCCAGCCTGACCAGAACCTGATCGACGCACGCGCCGGCGCACGTTACCGCGGCGAGGTGGAACCTCTGGACCCGATCGCCGGTCACATCCCCGGGGCTCTGAACCGGCCCTTCGCCGAGAACATCGGTCCGGACGGCAAGTTCAAGCCGGCATCGCAATTGCGTGCCGAGTTCGAAGCGCTGCTCGCGGGACGCGATGCGGCGACCGTCGTCCACCAATGCGGCAGTGGCGTGAGCGCCGTGCCCAACCTGCTCGCGATGCAGATCGCGGGGTTCGGGACGACCGCGCTCTATGCCGGCAGCTGGAGCGAATGGAGCAACACGCCGGGGCTGCCGACCCGGCAAGGCGCTGAACCATGAAGCACACCCGTCTCCGACGCACCACCGGTCTCGCAATCGCAGCCGCGCTGTTCGCGGCCGCCCCCTTTCTTTCCGCGCAGGCACAGCAGCAGCATGCGCATGTGCACGGCCAGCTCAAGCTCGACGTGGCCGTCGACGGCCCCACGGTGGTGATCGACATGGAGTCGCCGCTGGACAACATCGTCGGCTTCGAGCGCGCGCCCAAGACCGACGCCGAGAAGAAGACCGTCGAAGACGCCGTCGCGCAGCTGCGCGCGGCCGACAAGCTCTTCGTCGTCGATCCGGCCGCCAACTGCAAGCTGGGCCCGGTCGACCTGCGCTCCGGCGCGCTGGGCCTGGGCAACCCCGACCCGGCCGAGCCCGTCGGCCATGCCGACCTCGACGCCACCTTCTCCTTCAATTGCACCAACGCGGCCGCAGCGAAGTTCATCGACGTGAACCTGTTCGGCGCGTTCAAGGGGCTGCGCCAGATCGATTCGCAGATCGCCACCGCGCAAGGCCAGTTCAAGCGCCAGCTCAAGCGCCCCGCGGGCGCGCAGGCATCGCAGCCGGTGCGGCTGGGCTGGGGCAAGTGACACTGTGAGCAATTCCCCGCAGGGCGAGACGTCGGCGCTGCGCGTCGTCCTCGCCGCAGAAGCGCTGCGCTTCTCATGGCCCGGCGTGAAGACGCCTTGCATCGACATCGAGGCCTTTCGCATCACCGCCGGCGAATCGGTGTTCCTGCACGGCCCCAGCGGCTGCGGCAAGAGCACGCTGCTGTCGCTGCTGGCCGGCGTGCTGGTGGCCGACGAAGGCCGCGTCACGCTGCTGGGCCACGACTGGTCGAAGCTCTCGGGCGCCCAGCGCGATCGCAGCCGCGTGGCGCACGTGGGCTACATCTTCCAGCAGTTCAACCTGCTGCCCTACCTGAGCGTGATCGACAACGTGCTGCTGCCGTGCCGCTTCTCGGCGCGGCGCGAGTCGCAGGCCGCGCGCAACGGCAGCGCCCGCCAGGAAGCCGAGCACCTGCTCGCGCAGATGGGCCTGGACCGCAACCTGTGGAAGCGCCAGGCGCTGCAGCTGTCCGTGGGCCAGCAGCAGCGGGTGGCCGCGGCGCGCGCGCTCATCGGCCAGCCAGAGGTGGTGATCGCCGACGAGCCCACTTCGGCGCTCGACGAAGACCGGCGCGAAGCCTTCCTCGACGTGCTGCTGACAGCCTGCGCGCAGAACCACAGCGCGCTGGTGTTCGTGAGCCACGACCAGCGCATCGCGCAGCGTTTCGTGCGGCATGTGCTGCTGCCCGAGATCAACCGCGCGGCCACGAGCGCGATGGCGGTGGATGCATGAAGGCTCTTTTCTCGATTGCATGGCGCAGTGCCTGGAACCGCCGCTTCACGCTCGCGCTCACGGTGTTCTCTATCGCGCTGTCGACCTTCCTGCTGCTGGGCGTGGAGCGCATCCGCACCGAGCTGCGCGAGAACTTCGCATCGTCCGTCTCGGGCACCGACCTGATCGTGGGCGCGCGCACCGGCTCCACGCAGCTGCTGCTGTATTCGGTGTTCCGCATCGGCGCGGCCACCAACAACATCTCGTGGAAGAGCGTGCAAGCGCTCGAAGCACACCCCGGTGTCGACTGGGTGGTGCCGCTGTCGCTGGGCGACTCGCACCGCGGCTTCGCGGTGCTGGCCACTTCCCCCGAATACTTCACGCGCTTTCGCTACGGCGACCGGCAACTGCTGAAGATGCGCGAAGGCAAGCCCTTCAGCGAACTCTTCGACGCGGTGGTGGGCGCCGAAGTGGCCGACAAGCTCGGCTACCACGTGGGCCAGAAGATCACGCTCGCGCACGGCAGCGGCGAGCTCAACGTGGCCGAGCATGCCGACAAGCCCTTCACGGTGGTGGGCGTGCTCGCGCGCACCGGCACGCCGGTCGACCGCACGGTGCACATCGGCCTGCCGGCCATGGAAGCCATCCACCTCGAATGGGTGGGCGGCGCGCCGATGCCCGGCGTGCACATTCCGGCCGAGCAGGTGCGCAAGTTCGACCTCACGCCCAAGAACGTGACGGCCGCGCTGGTGGGCCTGAAGAACCGCGCGGCCGTGTTCGGCGTGCAGCGCTGGATCTCCACCTACACCGGCGAGCCGCTGATGGCCATCCTGCCCGGCGTGGCGCTCGACGAACTGTGGAGCGTGATCGGCATCGGCGAGAACGCGCTGCTGCTGATGTCGGCGCTGGTCGCGCTGGTGAGCCTCGCGGGGCTGGTGTCGGTGGTGATGGCGGGGCTCAACGAACGCCGGCGCGAACTCGCCGTGCTGCGTGCCGTTGGCGCGGGCCTGCGCCATGTGCTGGCATTGCTCGCACTCGAAGGCGCGATGGTCACCGTGCTGGGCGTGGCCTTCGGCGTGGTGATGGCGGTGCTGGGCATCGCCCTGCTCTCCCCATGGCTGCAGGCGCAGTTCGGGCTGACACTGAGCCTTTCCGAACCTACACTGAACGAATGGCTGCTGATGGCGAGCCTGCTGGTCGCGGGCTGGCTGGCAAGCCTCTTGCCTGGCATCCGCGCCTACCGCCTCTCGCTGGCCGACGGCCTTTCCCCAAGGATATGAACATGCGCATCGCAAAGAAGACAACCATGGCCCGACCTTTCATGCAGCTTTCAGTGCTGCTCGCCGGCGCCGGCCTCGTGGCCGCCGCCTGGGCCGCCGACCCCGCGCCCAAGGACACCACGGCCAGCAACCCGCTGGGCGGCAAGGCGGCGGCAAGCTCCGCGGCCGCCAAGGCCGCGCCGGGCCAGCCGCGCCAGATCACCTGGGAAGAACTCGTGCCGAAAGACTGGGACCCGGCCAAGGAGTTCAAGGGCATGGACCTGAGCGCGCTCGACGACGGCGACCCGCGCGCCAACGAGCTGCTCATGAAGATGCAGGAAGTGTCGAACAACGCGCCGACCAACCCCGCGATGAACGGCGTGGAAGTGAAGATCCCCGGCTTCATCGTGCCGCTCGAGGAAGCCAAGGGCGAGGTCACCGAGTTCCTGCTGGTGCCCTACTTCGGCGCCTGCATCCATACGCCGCCGCCGCCGGCCAACCAGATCCTGCACGTGGTGCCGCAAAAGGGCGCCAAGTTCCGCGCCATGGACACCGTGTGGGTCTCCGGCAAGCTGCAGACGCTTCGCAACGATTCCATGATGGGCGTGAGCGGCTACCACGTCAGCGCGACCAGCGTGACCAAGTACACCGGCGGCGCCAAGTAAGTAGGCCTTTGGGCCGACAGCGGCGGCCTGTGGTCCCGCGCCGACAGGGTTGACGGCGCGCCGCCGACACAGACCGTTGCATCCGAGGCGCAGGCTTTGTCATCGCCTGTTGCCGCGCGCCGTTGAAAGAGTTCCGGGCACGACGCCGGCGCTACAAGGAACTCCAGATGACAAGAAACCATCGCCCAACGGTCCCGCGGCTCCTGACGATTTCGCTGTGCATCGGGGCCATCGCCCTGGCCGGCTGCGACAACAAGACGCCCGGCACGCCAGCCGCCGCGGTCGACCCGGCCGCCTCGTCGATTCCCGCTCCCTCGGTTCCGCAGAACAACGCACCCACCACGGTGCCGGTGGCCTACACGCCACCCTCGGCCGACCAGCTCTATGAAATGGTCGCGCCCATCGCGCTCTATCCGGACAAGCTGGTGGCGCAGGTCCTGGCCGGCGCCACCTACCCCGAGCAGATCACCGCCGCGCACGACTGGCTTGCGCAGAACCGTTCACTCAAGGCCGGCCCGCTGGCCGATGCGGCCAACCAGCAGCCCTGGGACCCGAGCGTGAAATCGCTCACCGCCTTCCGCAGCGTGGTCGACCAGATGGCCGCGAACATTCCGTGGACCGAATCGCTGGGCAAGGCCTACTACAACGACCCGACCGACGTGATGAACGCCATCCAGGTCATGCGGCAGCGCGCGGCCAAGGCCGGCCGCCTCAAGAACAACGACAAGCTGCGCGTGGCCACCGCCGCGACAACGCCGCCGCAGAACTACGCACCCGCGCCGGATTCGCAGGCGGTGTACTACAGCGGTACACCGGTGATCGAGGCGCCGCCGCAGTACATCACCATCGAGCCCGTGCAGCCCGACGTGGTGTACGTGCCCGCGTATGACCCGCAGGTGATCTACGGCACGCCCCAGCCGGTGTACCCAGGCTATGCCTACGCACCGGCGGTCGAGGTGGCGCCGGGCTACAGCCAGGGCCAGGTGATCGCGGCCGGCGCGCTCGCATTCGGTGCCGGCATCGTGGTGGGCGCAGCCCTGGAGCGTCACGACTGGGGCTGGCATTCATGGAACATGAATTGGGGCGCACCGGGCTGGCGCGGCCGCGACAACGGGGCACCGCCGCCACCGGCCTATCGCCCTGCCGTGGTCTACAACAACAACACCTACATCTCGCGCTCGACCACGGTGGTCAACAACGTGAACAACGTGCGCAACGTCTACAACAACAATAACGGCGCACCGCGCGGGCTGCCGGCGGGCGCCGCCGCACCCAACTTCGCTGCCGCCCCGGGCTTTGCACCGCAGCAGCAACAGCAGATGCAGCAGCAAGCCGCGCTGGCCCAGCAGCAGCAACAACAGCAGGCCCGCCAACAGGAAGCCCTGTTGCGCCAGCAGCAGATGCAGCAACAGGGACAGCAGCGTGCGCAACAGCAAGCGCAGGCCCAGCAACAGCAGGTGCAACAGGCACAGCAGCTGCACGCTCAACAACTGCAGCAACAACAACGGCAGCAGGTGCAGCAGGCACAACTCCAGCAGCAGCAACAGCAGGAGCAGTTGCGCCGGCAACAACAAGCGCAGCAGCAGGCTCAGCAACAACACCAGCCGGCACGCCTCGCGGGCCAGGCGCCGGGCGCTCAGCAGGAGCAGCAGCGCCAGCAACAACAGGCGCAGCAGGAACAGTCAAGACGCCAGCAGATGGAGCATCAACAGCAGGCTCAGCAGCAAGCGCGTGCACAGCAGCAGGCCCAGGCGCAACAGCAGCAGCAACAAATGCAGCACCAGCGCGAACAACAGCTGCAGCAGCAACAGGCGCAGAACCAGGCTCGCCAGCAACAACAGGCGCAGCAGGAACAGTCAAGGCGCCAGCAGATGGAGCAGCAACAGCAGGCTCAGCAGCAAGCGCGTGCGCAGCAGCAGGCCCAGGTGCAACAGCAGCAGCAACAAATGCAGCACCAGCGCGAACAGCAAATGCAACAGCAACAGGCGCAGAACCAGGCTCGCCAGCAACAACAGCAACAGGCGATGCAGATGCAGCAGCAACGCCAACAACAGCAGGCGCAGCAGCAACAGCAGCGCATGCAGCAAGAGCAGGCTCAGCAGCGTGCCCAGCAACAGGCCCAGCAGCAGCAACAGCGCGTGGCCGCGGCGGCAGCGGCGGCGGCACATCGCCCGCCCCGCCCCGGCGAACCGGGGCAACCGCCACAACATCCCTGACGAACGAAGAGCCGGCTGCTAGCGCAAACCGGCTCTTTTTTTCAGCGGCGGTCGGTCAGTTCTTGCCGATCTCGGTCAGCAGCCGCGTGACGAGGTAGATGCGCGGCACGATCGAATCGACTTCGATGTACTCGTCGCGTGCGTGGTAGCCGAAGCCCGCGAGGCCGAAGCTCTCGACCACCGCGGCCTTGCCCGAGCGGCCCGCATAGCCCGCGTCGGTGCCGCCGCCGGTCATGGGCGTGAGCGCCAGGTCGCGGTCGAGTTCCTTGTAGATCGCCTGCGCCTTCTCGGCCAGTGCGCGGCCCTTCTCGCCCGCGATGAAGGCCGGGCGGCCCACTTCGACCTTCACCGTGGTCTCGGTGTCGGGAATCAGCTTACCGGTCGCGATCTTCGCCTGCAGCGCTTCGTTGAGCTTCTTCTCGGCGCCCGGTTGCGTGATGCGGATGTCGCCCTGAGCCTGTGCCTTCTCGGTGATCTGGTTGAGCGGGCCGGTGGCGCGCGCCACGGTCCAGTTGAGCGTCACGCCCGGAATGTCCTTGGCGACGTCCTTCGTCTGCAGCATCTGGTACGACAGTTCGTACAGCGCATTGCGGCCCAGCTCCGGCGCGGCGCCGGCATGGGCGGCGCGGCCCTTCACCTCGAGCGTGGCGGTGGCGATGCCGGCAGCGCCCAGCAGCAGCGATTCGCCCTTGGCCACCGACTTGGCCGCCGTCGGCTCGAACGACAGCACGGTGTCGTGCTGGTCGGCCAGGGTCGCGATCAGTTCGCCGGAGCCCACCGAGCCCACTTCCTCGTCGGGGTTCATCACCACGGTGAGCGTGTCGTAGTCGCGCCAGCCGGCGTCGGCCAGGATCTTCAGGGAGGCCATGATGACGGCCAGGCCGCCCTTGTCGTCGGCGATGCCGGGGCCGTAGATGCGATTGCCGTCGACCTTGTACGGCTGGCCGTTCAGGATGCCGGCCGGGTACACCGTGTCCATGTGGCCCTGCAGCATGATCTTGCGCTTGCCGGTGCCCTTGAGCGTGGCGATCACGATGTCGGCGCCCGCGCCGGCCGTGGCCTTGCGGCGCTCGGTCTTGAAGCCGGCTGCCTTCAGGCGCCCTTCCACCACGTCGGCCATCTTGAGCAGGCCGTCGACGTTGAGGCTGCCCGATTCGATCAGCACCATTTCCTTGAGGTTGTCGATCACGGCCGGCTGCGCCTTCTCGGCGGCGGCAAGCAGCCTGGCGTCCGGAGCGGCGTGCGCGGCAACCATGGCGCCGAATGCAAGGCCGCAGGCCGCGGCGATGGAGCGGAGGGCAAAGAAAGAAGAGTGCTTGGTCATGTGTGTTGTCGACTCTGGTTGAGGGGCGGCGCACAGCATATCGGCCGCGTCGCCGGCGGCCAGCAAATCGGCGACACCCGCCGCCACGTCGCGGCTCTCAGCCCTTGCCGCGCGCCGCGCGCTTTTTCGCGGATTGCTCGGGCTTCGCCTTGACGATGCGCGGCGGCTTCAGCGCGGGCGCCTCTCGCGCCGACTTCATGTGCCCGCTCTCGCCGATCGTCATGCCGACGATGCGCGCGAGCTGGCGGCTCACGCTCACGTAGGCATGGCCCAGGCGGCTGTCGAAGTACAGCGAGTCCCCGCGCGACAGACGCAGCACCTCGCCGTTGTCGAAGTGCACGTCGATCTCGCCCGACAGCACATAGGCGAACTCCTCGCCCGCATGCCGCACGAAGTCCTCCGGTCCGTGGATGCGGCGCGCATGCACGGTGCCGACGATCGGGCTCATCTGCTTGCCGGCCGCCGTGGTGCCCAGGAACTCGTACGCAATGGACAGCCCCCGGTACACCACGCCCTTGCCCGCGCGCGTGACCACCGGCCCGTCGAGCTGCGCGGGTTTGACGCCGGCGCCCGCGAACATCGCGTTCATGTCCATCTCGAGCGCGCGGCCCAGCGCGGTGAAGTTCTCGTAGCCCAGCGCGAGCTGGCCGCGCTCCGCGCGCGAGATGGTGGTGATCGACACGCCCGAGCGTTCGGCCAGTTGCGCCAGCGTCCAGCCGAACCGCTTGCGCGCGCTGCGCAGGCGATGACCGAAAGTGGTGCGGTCCAGCGTGGGCGGCTCGTCCTTCGGCCTGGTCGCCGGCTTGGTCCCTGTGTGTGGATTCACGCTTGGCTTTCTCTTGTGATGCAGGGAGATTCTGCCAGCCCGCTGCCGCGCCATCCATGCGGAGCAACGCTCGCCAGGCCCGGAAGTTGCGTATCCGCAAATTGCGTGAACGCAAATTTCACCTCAACGGTGCACCATGGTTTCCCCTTGGTTGGCTGTTTTTAATTTGCGTATCCGCAAATTTATTCCTACACTTTTCGCCGATGACTTCCAACACACCAGCGCCCGTCGTGGCCGACTACCTCGTGATTGGCGGCGGCATTGCCGGGGCTTCGGTGGCCCATTGGCTCGCGCCGCACGCCCGCGTGATCCTTCTCGAACGCGAGTCCCAGCCGGGCTATCACTCCACCGGCCGCTCGGCCGCCCTCTTCATGGAGAGCTACGGAACGGCGCAGGTGCGCGCCCTCACCATGGCCAGCCGCGCCTTCCTCGAGCATCCGCCCGAAGGCTTCTCCGAACACCCGCTGCTCACGCCGCGCGGCGCGATGATGGTGGCGGGCGCCGAGCACATGGCCGAGCTCGAAGCTCACTGGGACGTGCTGCGCGCCATGGACACCGGCGCCTCGCGCCTGAGCGGCGAGCAGGCCCGCGAACTGGTGCCCGCGCTGCGGCCCGAGCAGGTGCAGGGCGCGGTGTACGAACCCGACGCGGCCGACATGGACGTGCACGCCATCCACCAGGGCTACCTGCGCGGCATGCGGCAGGCCGGCGGCAAGCTGGTGTGCGATGCGGGCGTGACGGCCATCGAGCGCACCGGCGACGTCTGGCGCGTCACGGCCGGCGGCGCCGTGTACGAAGCACCCGTGGTGCTCAACGCCGCCGGCGCATGGGTCGACACCATCGCGCGCCTGGCCGGCGTGCCGCCGCTGGGCATCGAGCCGCGCCGGCGCTCGGCCTTCATCTTCGCGCCGCCGGAAGGCGAGAACGTGGCTCACTGGCCGATGGTGTTCGGCGCCGACGAGAGCTGGTACATCAAGCCCGACGCCGGCATGCTGCTGGGCTCTCCGGCCAATGCCGATCCGGTGGAGCCGCAGGACGTTCAGCCCGAAGAGCTGGACATCGCCTACGCCATCCACCACATCGAGGAAGCCACCACCCTCAGCATCCGCCGGCCCACGCGCACCTGGGCGGGCCTGCGCTCCTTCGTGGCCGACGGCGACCTGGTCGGCGGCTTCGAGCCCGCCGCGCCCGGCTTCTTCTGGGTGGCGGCGCAGGGTGGCTACGGCATCCAGACCTCGGCCGCCATGGGCGAGGCCTGCGCCGCGCTGGCACGCGGCCTGCCGCTGCCGCAGCGCATCGCGGACTTCGGGCTGACGGCCGAAATGCTCGGCCCGCAGCGGCTGCGCACCGCCGCCTGACAAGAACGACTCAATAACAACCCACAACCACGAGAGACCATCCATGCGTGTCTTCAGTGCTTCCCTCGCCACCGAAACCAACACCTTCGCCCCGATGCCGACCGGCCTTGCGTCCTTCAAGGACCGCGGCTACTTCCCCGCCGGCCAGCATCCCGATGCGCTGACCATCTACTCGGGCCCGCTGTGGGCGGCGCGCATCCGCGGCAAGGAAAAGGGCTGGACGCTGCTCGAAGGCATGGTGGCGGGCGCGCAGCCCAGCGGCATCACCACGCGCCATGCCTACGAAACGCTGCGCGACGAAATGCTGAACGACCTGCGCGCCGCGCTGCCGGTCGACATGGTGCTGCTCGGCCTGCACGGCGCGATGGTGGCCGACGGCTACGACGACTGCGAAGGCGACATGCTGGAGCGCGTGCGGCAGATCGTCGGCCCCGACGTCGTGATCGGCGCGGAGCTCGACCCGCACAACCACCTCACGCCCGCGATGGTCGCCAACGCCGACGTGATGGTCTCGTTCAAGGAATACCCGCACACCGACATCCTCGAGCGCGGGCTGGAGCTGGTCGACATCTGCGCGGCGGCGGTCGAGGGCAAGGTCAAGCCGGTGCACGCGATGGTCGACTGCGACATCATCGTCACCGTGCACACCTCGCGCGAGCCGGCGCGCGGCTTCGTCGAGCGCATGCAGTCGCTCGAGGGCAAGGACGGCGTGCTGTCGGTCTCGCTCACGCACGGCTTCTCCTGGGGCGACGTGCCCGAAATGGGCACCAAGGTGCTGGTCTACACCGACGGCGACCAGGCCAAGGCCGACGCGCTGGCGCGCCAGCTGGCCGACGAAGTCATCGCCATGCGCGACGGCCTCACCGTGAACTACCCGAGCATCGATGCCTCGCTCGACGAAGCGCTGGCCTTCGGCGGCGGCCCGGTGGTGCTGGCCGATGGCGCCGACAACCCCGGCGGCGGCGCGGCGAGCGACTCCACCTTCATCCTGGCCCGCATGCTCGAGCGCGGCATCGGCAACGCGGCGCTGGGCCCGATGTGGGACCCGATCGCGGTGCGCATCGCCTTCGACGCGGGCGTGGGCGCCAAGCTGCGGATGCGCATCGGCGGCAAGATCAGCCCGCTGTCGGGCGACCCGCTCGACCTCGAATGCACCGTGAAGGCGCTGAAGCACGACCTGGTGATGACCGGCCTGTCGGACACGCCCACGCCCATGGGCGACTGCGCGCTCGTCGAGGCCGGTGGCATCGACATCGTGCTCATCACCCGGCGCAACCAGGCCATGGGCACCGACCTGTTCACGCAGCTGGGCTGTGACCTGGCCAGCAAGAAGATCGTGGTCGTCAAGTCTTCGCAGCACTTCTACGCCTCGTATTCCAAGGTTGCGAAGCACGTGATCTACGCCGGCGCGCCGGGCGCCGTGACGCTGGACCTCAACACCCTGCCCTATCGCAAGGTGCGCCGGCCGAAGTGGCCGCTCGAGGCAGTGGCCGCCTGAGTTCCCTTTTCCCGACTTTCCTGTTTCTTTCGCCCACGATCGGAGATCCGATGATGCAACGACGCACGCTTGCCGCCTTCGCCGCCCTGGCGCTTTCCGGCGCCTTCGCCGCGAGCCTTCCCGCACTCGCCCAGACGCCGCCCAAGACGCTGAAGGTGGTGGCGCACGCCGACCTGAAGATCCTCGACCCGACCTTCACCACGGCCTACATCTCGCGCAACTTCGGCTACATGGTCTACGACACCCTGTTCGCGCAGGACTCAAGCGGCAAGCCGCAGCCGCAGATGGTCGAGAAGTACACCACCTCGAAGGACGGCAAGCAGTGGACCTTCACGCTGCGCCCGAACCTGAAGTTCTCCGACGGCAGCGCCGTGACCGCGGCCGACGCCGTGGCCTCGCTGCAGCGCTGGGCCGCGCGCGACAGCCTGGGCCGCGCCATGACGGCGGTGGGCGCCGAATGGAAGGCCACCGACGCGCGCACCCTCACGCTCACGCTGAACGAGCCCTTCGGCATGGTGCTCGACGCGCTGGCCAAGCCATCGGGCTTTCCGCCGGTGATCCTGCCCGAGCGGCTGGCCAAGATGCCCGCTTCCGCGCCGCTGCCCGAAGTGCTGGGCTCCGGACCCTTCATCTTCAAGCGCGACGAATGGGTGCCGGGCAACAAGACGGTGTTCGTGCGCAACCCCAACTATGTGCCGCGCAGCGAGCCGTCGAACGGCCTGGCGGGCAGCAAGAAGAGCAACTTCGAGCGCGTGGAGTGGCTCTACCTGCCCGACGCCAACAGCGCCGTGTCGGCGCTCAAGCGCGGCGAGGTCGATTTCATCGAGCAGCTGCCGCCCGACTACATCGCGCCGCTGCGCACCGATTCGAACGTCAAGATCGGCTCCGGCGGCGCCTACCAGGCCTTCCTGGTGATGAACCAGCTGCACCCGCCCTTTGACAACCCGAAGGTGCGCCAGGCGCTGCTGCAGGCAGTGAACCAGGAGCGCTTCATGGCCGGCATGGGCTTCCCGCTGGACATGCGCATGGCCTACTGCGCCACCTACTTCATCTGCGGCAGCCCCAACGACACCTCGGCCGGCGCCGAGCCCTACCGCAAGGCCGACGTGGCCAAGGCCAAGAAGATGCTCGCCGACGCCGGCTACAAGGGCGAGAAGGTGGTGCTGATGGTGCCCAGCGACGTGCCCTACCTCAACGCGGAGGCCCTGATGGCCGCGCAGACCATGAAGAGCATCGGCCTGAACGTCGATGCCCAGACCATGGACTGGGCTTCCATCGGCGCGCGCCGTGCCAAGCGAGACGCCGGCGACGCCGGCGGCTGGAACATGTACGTCACGGTGGCCGGCGAGTTCGACGCCAACTCGCCCATCGCCAACGCCTACCTGGGCGCGGCCTGCGGCAACACCCTGCCCGGCTGGCCCTGCGACAAGCCGCTCGACGAACTGCGCACCGCCTGGCTGAAAGAAACCGTGCCGGCCAAGCGCAAGGAACTGCTCGACGCCTTCCAGGCCCGCGCCTACGAGGCCGTGCCGTACATCAACGCCGGCCAGTACTCGGCCGCGTATGCCGCGCGCTCCAGCCTCAAGGGCCTGGACAAGCTCTGGGCCGGCATGCCGGTGTTCTGGGCGCTCGACAAATAAGCCGGGCCAACGGCGCACGCAGGTCATTCCATGGGCTACATCGTTCGACGCTTTCTCTCCACGCTTCCGGTCATGGCGGTGGTGGCCGTGGTGGTGTTCCTGCTGATCCACCTGTCGCCTGGCGACCCGGCGGCACTCATCGCGGGCGACCTCGCCACCACCGAAGACATCGAGAAGCTGCGCGCCACGCTCGGGCTGAACCTGCCGCTGTGGCAGCAGTTCACGCTGTGGCTGGGCAAGCTGTTCACCGGCGACCTCGGCACCTCGATCTTCACGCAGGTGCCGGTGGCGCAACTGCTGGGGCAGCGGCTGGAGCCCACGGTGTCGATCGCCGCGCTGACCATGCTCATCACGCTGGTGGTGTCGGTGCCCCTGGGCACGCTCGCGGCCTACCGCGCGGGCAGCTGGATCGACCGGCTGGTGATGCTGTTCGCGGTGCTGGCTTTTTCGGTGCCGGTGTTCCTGGTGGGCTATCTGCTGGTCTACAGCTTCGCCATCCAGCTGCCGTGGTTCCCGGTGCAGGGCTATGTGCGCCTGGCGGACGGCGCCGGCGAATGGCTGCGCTCGCTGGTGCTGCCCTGCGTGAACCTGGCGCTGGTGTACATCGCGCTGGTGACGCGCATGACGCGCGCCACCGTGCTAGAGGTGCTGCATGAGGACTACATCCGCACCGCCCGCGCCAAGGGCCTGGGCGTGCTACCGGTGCTGGGCCATGCGCTGCGCAACGCGGCCATTCCCATCGCCACCACCATCGGCGCGGGCATCGCGCTGCTGATCGGCGGCGTGGTGGTCACGGAGACGGTGTTCGCCATTCCCGGCGTCGGCCGGCTGGTGATCGACTCGGTGCAGCGGCACGACTACCCAGTGATCCAGAGCGTGCTGCTGCTGTCGGCGGGCGTGTACGTGCTGATCAACCTGCTGATCGACCTGAGCTACCGCCTGTTCGATCCGCGCATCCAGTACTGACGAAGAAGAACCCCACGCAATGTCCACGGTCCTTCCCTTGAACACCGCACAAGCCCCTGCCGCCCCGGCCGATGACGAAGCGCCCTTCGTGCCGCCGCGCTTTCGCTGGGTGCGCAAGCACCCGACGCTGATCATCGGCGCGCTGCTGCTGATTGCCATTGCAGCCCTTTCCATTGCCGCGCCGTGGATCGCCACGCACGACCCGCAGGACATCGACCCGCTCGCGCGCATGCAGCCGCCTTCGGCCGAGCACTGGTTCGGCACCGACGCGCTGGGCCGCGACGTGTTCAGCCGCGCCGTGTGGGGCGGGCAGGTGTCGATGATCGTGGGCGCCACGGTCGCGGTGCTGGCCACTTTCTTCGGCATCGCGCTGGGGCTGGTGGCGGGCTTCGTGCGCTGGGCCGACGGCCCTGTGATGCGGGTGATGGACGGGCTCATGGCCATCCCCGGCATCCTGCTGGCCATCGCGCTGATGGCGGTGACGCGCGCCAGCCTGACGACGGTGATCATCGCCATCACCGTGCCGGAGATTCCGCGCGTGGTGCGGCTGGTGCGCTCGCTGGCGCTCACGCTGCGCGAGCAGCTTTTCGTGGAGGCCGCGCACGCCGTGGGCACGCGGCTGCCGACCATCCTGGTGCGCCACGTGCTGCCGAACATCGTGGCGCCCCTGGTGGTGCAGGCCACCTTCGTGGCGGCGGCCGCGGTGCTGACGGAGGCGGCGTTGTCGTTCCTTGGCGTGGGCGTGCCTTCGCAGACGCCGAGCTGGGGAAACATGATGGCCGAGGGCCGCAACTTCGTGACCGTGGCCTTCCACATCATCCTGTATCCGGGGCTGCTGCTGGCGGCCACGGTGCTGGCCATCAACCTGCTCGGCGACGGCCTGCGCGACGCGCTCGACCCGCGCCTGGCGCGGCAACTGTGAAGGACATGCCATGACGATCCACATGTCCCACACCGCGCTCGCGCCGGGCGAGCCGCTGCTGGAAGTCGACAACCTGCGCACCCACTTCCACACGCTGGCGGGCGTGGTGCGCTCGGTCGATGGCGTCTCGTACACCGTGCGCGCCGGCCGCACGCTGGGCGTGGTCGGCGAATCCGGCTGCGGCAAGAGCGTGACGGCGCTGTCGATCCTGCGGCTGGTGCCCACGCCCCCGGGCCGCCACATGGGCGCCGTACGGCTGCGCGGCACCGACCTGATGCAGCTCAGCGAACGCGAGATGCGGCAGATCCGCGGCAACCGCATCTCGATGATCTTCCAGGAGCCGATGACATCGCTGAACCCGGTGCTCACCGTGGGCCGCCAGATCGCCGAGACAGTACAGCTGCACCAGAAGGCCAGCCGCGCCGATGCCCTCAAGCGCGCGGTCGAGATGCTGCGCGTGGTGCAGATCCCCGAGCCCGAGCGCCGCGTGAACGAATACCCGCACCAGCTCTCCGGCGGCATGCGTCAGCGCGTGATGATCGCGCTGGCCCTGGCCTGCAACCCCGAGGTGCTGATCGCCGACGAGCCGACCACCGCGCTGGACGTGACCATCCAGGCGCAGATCCTCGACCTCATCAAGCGGCTGCAGAAGGAACTGGGCATGGGCGTGGTGATGATCACGCACGACCTGGGCGTGGTGGCCGAGAGCTGCGACCGCGTCGTGGTGATGTATGCCGGCAGGAAGGTCGAGGAAGCCGACGTGATCGACCTCTTCGACCGGCCGCTGCACCCCTACACCCGCGCGCTGATGGCCTCCATGCCCGCGATGAACACCGCGAGCACCCGGCTCACCGAGATACCGGGCCTGGTGCCGGCCGCGCACGAACTGGGGCGCGGCTGCGCCTTTGCGGCGCGCTGCAGCCATGCGCGCGCACGCTGCCGCGCCGAGGCGCCGCAACTCACCCGGCAAGGCGGCGACCATGTGGTGGCCTGCTTCGCCGTCGAAGAACAATGGGCCGGCGTGGAAGAGGTGACGGCATGACGACAACGACCACGGCACCGCTGCTGCGTGTGCGCGAGCTGCGCAAGCACTACACGGCGCCCAAGCGCTGGCTCAGCCCGCGCAAGCCGCCGATCCAGGCGGTCGACGGCGTATCTTTTTCGGTGGCGCGCGGCGAGACGCTGTCGCTGGTCGGCGAGTCGGGCTGCGGCAAGACGACCACGGCCAAGTCTGTATTGCGGCTGGTGGAGCCCAGCGCGGGTTCGGTGCAGCTCGAGGGCGAAGAACTGCTGACGCTCTCGCCCGAAGAAATGCGCATGCGCCGGCGCGACCTGCAGATCATTTTCCAGGACCCGTATGCCTCGCTGAACCCGCGCCTGACGGCCGGCGACATCGTGGCCGAGCCGATGCGCAATTTCAGCAGCCTCGGCACGGGCGGCGCGGCCGAGCGACGCGAACGCGTGCAGTGGCTGTTCTCGCGCGTGGGCTTGCGGCCGGAGGCGGCGAAGAAATATCCGCACGAGTTCTCGGGCGGCCAGCGGCAGCGGCTGGGCATTGCACGCGCGCTGGCGTTGAACCCGAAGCTGATCGTGTGCGACGAGCCGGTCTCGGCGCTGGACGTGTCGGTGCAGGCGCAGGTGGTGAACCTGCTGATGGACCTGCAGGCGGAATTCGGCATCGCCTATCTGTTCGTGGCGCACGACCTCGCGGTGGTGCGGCACATCAGCCATCGCGTGGCGGTGATGTACCTGGGCCACATCGTGGAAATCGCGGACCGCGACACGCTGTTCTCGGCGCCCCTGCACCCGTACACGGAAATCCTGCTGTCGGCCGTGCCCGTACCCAACCCGCGCACGCCCGCGCGGCGCATGTTGTTGCAGGGCGACCCACCGAGCCCCGCCAACCCGCCCTCGGGATGCCGCTTTCACACACGATGCCCGATGGCGCAGGCGGTGTGCAAGGAGAAGGTGCCCGAGCTGAGCGAACGGCCCTCGTCTTCCAATGGCGGTCATTGGGTCGCGTGCCACTTCCGCTGAGATGACTCCTCTTGTTCCTCGGGTCGGTTATTCGGGGCGCGATCACGCCGACAGGGGACATTCGCGGAGGGGAGTACCCGGCGGCCTATGCACTCGCCCTGAAAAATCAGCCTAAAAACACGAAAGGATCGACATGACCGAACCCATCCCCCATTACGACCTGCTGATCCGCGGCGGCACCGTCATCGACGGCACCAAGGCGCCGCGTTTCAACGCCGACGTAGGCATCACGGCAGGGCGCATTGCCGCCATCGGCAAGCTCGCGGGCCACACCGCGGAACAGACGATCGACGCCACCGGCCGCATCGTCGCGCCCGGCTTCATCGACTCGCATACGCATGACGACCAGGCCGTGCTCTCCCAGGCACAGATGCCGTTCAAGGTTTCGCAAGGCGTGACCACGGTGGTCGCCGGCAACTGCGGCATCAGCGCCGCGCCGCTGCGCATCGACATGGATTTGCCGATGCCGCTGAGCCTGCTCGAGTCGCCCGCCGAAGGCCGCTTCACCAGCTTCGCCGCCTACCTGGACGCCCTGCGCGCCACGCCCTCTTCCGTCAACGTCGCCGCGATGGTCGGCCACTCCACCCTGCGCGCCGTCGTCATGGCCGATCTCGACCGCCCCGCCAACGACAGCGAAATCGCCGCCATGCAGGCCCTCGTCGAAGAAGCCATGCAGGCCGGCGCCATCGGCATGTCGACCGGCACCTTCTATCCGCCCGCGGTGAAAGCCACGACCGAGGAAATCATCGAAGTCGGCCGCCCCCTCACCGCGCGCAAGGCCCTGTACGTGACCCACATGCGCGACGAAAGCGACCGCGTGATGGAGTCGCTGGACGAAACCTTCCAGATCGGCCGCGCGCTCGACATCCCGGTGGTCGTGTCGCATCACAAGGTGCAGAACACGCAGAACTTCGGCAAGACCAAGGTCACGCTGCCCTTCATCAAGGAGGCCATGCAGCACCAGTGCATCGGGCTCGACTGCTATCCCTACACCGCCGGCTCCACCATGATCCGCACCGACCGCGGGATGATGGAAGGCCGCGTGCTCATAGCCTCGAGCGTGCCGCACCCCGAGTGCGCCGGCCGGGACCTGAAGGACATCGCCGCCGAATGGGGCGTGTCGGGCGAAGAGGCCGCCAAGCGGCTGCAACCCGGCAGCGCCATCTATTTCATGATGGACGAAGACGACGTGCAGCGCATCCTCGCGTTCGACGACACCATGATCGGCTCCGACGGCATTCCGCTGGGCGACAAACCGCATCCGCGCCTGTGGGGCACCTTCCCGCGGGTGCTGGGCCACTACAGCCGCGACATCGGCCTCTTCCCGCTCGAAACCGCCGTGTGGAAGATGACCGGCCTCACCGCCCGCAACTTCGGCCTGCACGAACGCGGCACGCTGAAGCCGGGCCACCATGCCGACGTGGTGATCTTCAACGCCGCGACGGTGCGCGACACCGCGAACTACGAAACGCCGATGCAGCCGGCCGAAGGCATCGACGCGGTGATCGTGAACGGGGCGGTGACCTGGCGCGACGGCGTGCACAGCGGCGCGCGCAACGGGCAGGTGATCACGCGCCGCGACACCGCCGCAGCCTGAGCGGCAGGAACAGAAGACCGCTTATGCCCAGCCAGCGGCGTTCCGCAGCCGGATGCCGCTGGCATGCATCGACGATTGCCACACGGGCTTGAGGGGGAGAAGCGAATCGACCACCCTGAGTTCGGTGCGACATGCGGCCAGCTCGGCCTGTAGATCGGACAGATGGGTGACCTCGCGCGGCACCACCGCGTCGCGCGACACCCACATGCCGACGTCGTCGATGTCCACGAAGTGCTCGCGCGGCAGTTCGTAGCGCGTCAGTGACGCGCGTTCGAGCCGTTCCAGCCAGCACGCTTCGATGTACGCAAGGGCCGCGATGCCGCGCGGCGCATCGCCGAGCCATGCCTGCCGGTCGCTCGCGCTGGTGCCGGCATGCGCCCACATCACGATGCGCGGGCACTCCCTGGGAAAAAGATACAGCTGCTGGTGGTCCTCGGCAATGGCCCAGACCAGCGGGCCGTTGAGCCAGTCCATGCCCGGCGGCCGTTGGGCCGGCGTGCGGACAGGGCGAGGGTCGAAGCGATCGATGCCGGCGTCGTCGCTGAAGTGAAACAGGCGCATGCCCTGAGCGTAGCCGCTCGGGGCATGGCGTTCGGGGTCAATCGGGTGCGTTCATCACGCGGTCGAATTCTTCGTCGGCCGGCACGTTGTCGGCATCGAGCTCGCTCGCGTCGGTGAGATCGATGCCGGTTTCGTCCGACAGGTCGTCGGAGGCATCGTTCTCGACTTCCTCGAAATCGTCGGCTGGCGTGTTGTCCTCATCGTCGTCGGAGGGCGAAGCGGAGCGCGCGGTGGCGTCGACGTTGGTCATGATCGGGTTCCTCGGCTGATTGCTGACAGGCCCCCTATGGTGCGCCTGTTTCAGCCGTTCCGGTTCATCCGGCGCGCAGCGTCGGTGTCGGAAAGTTTCCCGCCCGGGGTGTCAGTCCTTGTGCACGTGGCCGTGTTCGCCGTGCCCGGGGTCGTCGTGGCCGTGATCGTGGCCATGCTCGCCGTGGGCCAGGCGGCTCACGCCGGTGACGAGCACGATGCCCGCGGCCAGCCACAGGATCTGCGCGGCCGTCTGGCGGGCCGGCAGGCGTTTCTGCAACTGCGGAATCAGGTCGGCCAGCGCCACGTACACGAAGCTGCTGCCGGCCAGCACCAGGAAATACGGCAGCCAGCTGTGCAGCTGGTCGACCAGCCACCAGCCGGCGATGCCGCCGAGCGTGGTCATGGTACCGGCGAGCGACACCTTCACCAGCGCCGCGCGCTGGTTGGCCGAGCTCTGGCGCAGCACCACGAGGTCGCCGATGTGGTGGGGAATCTCGTGCGCCAGCACCGCGATGGCGGCGACCAGGCCCAGGCGGATGTCGGCGGTGAAGGCCGAGGCGATCAGGATGCCGTCGCCGAAGCAGTGCACGCTGTCGCCGGTCAGCACGGCCCAGCCGCCCGTGCGCGGGGTGTTGTCGTGGCTGTGGCCATGCCCGTGATCGTGGCCATGGCCGTGCCCGGCATGTGCATCGGGCTCGCCGCCGTGGTGATGCTCATGGCCGTGATGCCACAGCTCGGCCTTGTCGAGCAGGAAGAAGAAAACCAGCCCGAACAGCAGCACCGCGAACAGCAGCGCGGGTTCGATGCGGCTTTCGAAGGCCTCGGGCAACAGGTGCATGAAGGCGGTGGCGAGCAGCGCGCCCGCCGCCAGGCTCAGCAGGTGCTGCGGGTTGACGCCGCCCGAGTCGCTGCGCACGCCCACTTTCAGCAACAGGGCCGCGAGCCAGACGCTCCCGATACCGGCAACCAGGGTTGCCACGATGATGACTATCAAATTCATAGCTGCTTGCGCAAGAGGGGCGGCCACCGGAACAGTCCCGGGGCCGTTGCCCGATCATAGAAAAGAAAAAGGCCGTCACATCGGACGGCCTTCGGCGGGGGTGGCTACAGGGCGCCGTGTTCAGGCGACGCCATTGGCTTTGAACCAGGCCGTGGCGCGTTGCCAGCCGTCGTCCGCCGCGCTCTTGAGGTAGCTGGGGCGGTAGTCGGCATGGAATGCGTGGCCTGCTTCGGGGTACACGACGAAGCTCGAAGCCTTGGCCGCCGGAGTCCCATTGGCCAGAGCAGCTTTCATCTTATCAACCGTGTCAAGGGGGATCCCCTGATCTTTTCCGCCGTACAGGCCAAGCACCGGCGCCTGCAGGCTGGCGGCAATGTCGACGGGGTGTTTCGGGGTCAGTTCGCCGGCCTGGCCGACCAGCCGGCCATACCAGGCCACGCCCGCCTTGACCTTGCCGGTGGCGGCATAAAGCCAGGTGATTCGCCCGCCCCAGCAGAAGCCGGTGATGCCGGCCTTGCTGGTGTCGCCGCCGTTGGCCTTGGCATAGGCCAGCGCGCCGTCGAGGTCGGCCATGACCTGCGCGTCGGGCACCTTGGTGACGATCTCGGCCTGCAGCTTGGGGATGTCGGTGTAGCCGCGCGGGTCGCCCTGGCGCGCGTAAAGCTCGGGCGCGATGGCCAGGTAGCCCAGCTTGGCGAAGCGGCGGCAGGTGTCGGCGATGTATTCGTGCACGCCGAAGATTTCCTGGATGACCAGGATCACCGGCAGCCCGGTCTTGCCCTCGGGCGCGGCCACGTAGGCGGGCACCTCGAAGCCGTTGACGGTGTACTTGACGGGGCCGGCCTTCAGGCCTTCGGACGAGGTGGCGACGGCGGTCTGCGCGGCCACCGGCAGCACCGCGGCGGCATAGCCCACGCCGATGGCGGCCTTGAGCGCGGTGCGGCGCGTGGCGCCCTGCGCGGTGCTGTCGCCGGGGCGAAGCGAGTCGAAGTCGGAACGGCTGTCGTCGAGGGACATGAAAAAGGCTCCAGTTGAATCGTCGGACAAAAAGGGGGCGCGCGAAAACGCACCGCCGCATGTTGTAGGCGAATTCGACCGGCCGCCCCTATGACCGGAATTTCAGTGGGGTTGGTCCATGCCGTAGGCGCGGCGCGCCAGCGCGGCGGCCAACACCTGCGCCGGATCGATCAGGTCCAGCCCGGCCACGGCGGCCGAGCCCTGCAGGCCCAGCGGCACTTCGGTGCAGCCCATGACGATGGTCACCGGCCCGTGGCGCTCCGCCAGGCGCAGCGCCACTTCGGAAAAGCACTGCTCGGCCAGCGCCATGTTGCCGGCCTTCACGCCGTCGAAGATGCCGCGCGTGATGGTCTGGCGCTCTTCCGCCAGCGGGATGTGGCAGTCCAGCCCTACCTCTGCCAGCGCCTGCTCGTAAAGGCGCACGCGGTACGTGCCCTCGGTCGCCATCAGCGCCACGCCGGTGGCACCCTGCGCCGACAGCTGCCGCGCGGTCTCGCGCGCCATGTGCAGCAGCTCGATTTGCGGAAAGCGTTCCTGCAGGCTGGCATGCCAGGCATGCGCGGTGTTGCAGGCGATGGCCACTGCCCGGCTGCCGAGCGCGGCCAGCCGGCCCAGCGCCTGCAGCATCGGCTCCAGCGGCTGGTGCGCGCCCTCCTCGGTGGAGGCCAGCGCGTCGGTGCGGTCGGGCACCGGCACTTGCGCGAGCCAGTGTTCGGGAAAGGACTGGTCGCGCACCGGCTCGCCGCGCGCGCGCATCTGCTGCGCGCAGGCCTGCACGAAGAGCCGGACGAAATCGGCGCCCGCCGCGGGGCCCATGCCCCCAAGAATCCCGACCACCTGCGTCACTGCCATATCCTTTTCATCAATCAGGTCGCGGGCTTGTCGCTCAAGACCTTGAGGTTTTCTTTCAATTGCGGGCTCATCGGCAGGTTCAGCGGCACGCCCCGCGGCGGAATCGGCTGCATGAACCACTTGTCGTAGAGCTTCTCGAACTCGCCGCTCTTCATCATGGCGGCGAAGGTGTCGTCGACCACTTTCTTGAAGGCCGGGTCGTCCTTGGGCAGCATGCAGGCATAGGGCTCGACCTGCAGCGACTCGCCGACAACCTCGAAGTCGGAAGGCGTCTTTGCATTGGCGATCAGGCCGAACAGCAGGATGTCGTCCATCGCGAAGGCCGCGGCGCGATCGCTCTCCAGCAGCAGGAACGAATCGGCGTGGTCCTTGCCCAGCACGATGTTCATGCCGAGGTTCTTCTCGATGTTGTACTTGCGCATGACCAGCACGTTGGTGGTGCCGGTGGTGCTGGCCACGGTCTTCTTTGCAAGGTCGGCGTAGTCCTTGATCTTCGAGGACTTCTTCACCAGCAGGCGCGTGCCTGTGTAGAAGTGGTTGATGGCAAACGCCACGTCCTTGCCGCGCGCGGTGTTGTTGGTGGTGGAGCCGCACTCCAGGTCGATGGTGCCGTTGGTGATCAGCGGAATTCGGTTCTGCGAGGTGACGGGCATCAGCGCGACCTGCAGGTTGGGCTTGTTCAGTTTCTTCTTCACCGCCTCGACGACAGCATTCGAAAGCTCCACCGAAAAACCGATCGGCTTGCCGGGGCCCTCGAGGTAGCTGAAAGGCACCGACGACTCGCGGTAGGCGAGCGTGATCTTGCCGGACTCGGCGATCTTGGCGAGCGTGTCGGCCGCTTGCGCGCCGGTGGCGGCGAGCAGCACCGCAGCAGCCATGGAAGCCATCAGTACAGAGGATTTCATTCGAGCCTTCGTTCGGTTGGATTGAACAGAAGGTCAGTGTAGGAAGGACTGGCCACGCGGAATAATTCCAATTGGAACCCGGGCCATGCCCAAAGGTTATGGGCTGGCGCACCGTCCTCCGGGGCATGCACTTTGGCTATGGGGCAGCGTGCAATTGGCATGGGCGGCCGGTGCCGCGTTGCCGTCTAACCCATAAATATGCTCGCTGCGTCGGCATAAGTTGGCGTAATTTGATCGTCCAAACGCGGCTCCGAACAGGGTTTTCACATCCCTTCCGAGGCTGCCAAGACGTTCGCAACTCATAAGTTGGCACGATCACCAAAATCGTCACCATAAGTTGGCATAAACGAAATAGCGCGTTTTGCAGTGCTACAACGACCGTTGGCATCTAATCGCGTCAACATCGGTTGACTTAGATGCATTCGATAAGTACTGTGATGGCATCTTTCAGAACTCCATCATGTTTGGCCATCGCAACCCCACCCGAAATCGCCTTGCGATTTGCCGCGCCTCCTCGTCGCGCGGTGGGATAGCCGTATGCATATCGGCGGCCGATCGCACCACGCGAATAGCTCGCCACTCGCGTTCGCTCACCCCGACAAACGTCGTGATCCTAGAGCCTCTCGGCCTCTGAAGCGCCTGCATTGAATCGCGGCGCAACGCCGCAGGCTCCACCACCAGTTTGGAGCCCATCATGTCCAGTGCAACGCCCCACGAAGAGCATCCCGCTAATCCGCCGCCGACCTCTCTGCCTGCCGGTTATCGTTTCTATACCCGGCAGCATCATCAGTCCGCTGCCGATCCGCGCAACTTCAAACTGGCGGTGCCAGAAGCCGTCCTGCACGCCATCGAGCGGGAGGAATTGGAGCGCCGAATCCGGGAGGGGCAAGAGCGGGAGCAACGTATCCGCGATCTCCAGGCTCAGCGCGCTCTCGAGTCCATGACAGCCAGCGCCAAGGCACCCACTCCGCCGCCTATCGTCCGGCATGTAAGCAAGTCCGCCGAACTCGACGCCTCGGTGCCGACCAAACAGCCGCCGAAACGCAAGCACACCGTTCCCGTCTTCGACTGGAAGGCTGCACTTGCGCATTTCAGGAACCTGGAGTCCACGCCGAGTTCGCCCGACAGACAGCTCGTCAAGCGCGATCGGGCGCTCCTGGCTAAAGCGATGGAAAGAGGTTCCTGGCGCCGCATCAAATCACCTCACGGCTGGCGCGACGAACTGACTGCACTCATTCAGGAGATGCCCAACTTTGCGCCTGTGGCCCAGTTCATCGCCCAACGCCTGGCACTGGCCGAACTCGCCGGTGCACCGTTGCATCCTCCACCCATCCTGCTGCTCGGTGACCCTGGTGTCGGGAAGTCGCACTTTGCCCTGCGCCTGTCCGAAAGCCTTGGCACGGTGGTCCAACGCGAGGCCTTTGACAACGCCGAGACGAGCTCGGGCCTGCGTGGCTCTGACCGGCACTGGGCCAACACGTCCGTCGGCGCCCTGTTCGAACTGATCGTCCTGGGTGAACACGCCAATCCGATCATCCTGCTTGACGAACTCGACAAGGGAAAGAGGGGCGGGAGCGGTTACCAGCCAATCGATTCGTTGCTCACGTTGCTCGAGCCCGTCACTGCATCACGGATCAAGGATCTGAGCGTCCAGTTCGAGTTCGATGCCTCCTATGTCTGGTACATCGCCACGGCGAACGACCCACGACGCATTCCCGCGCCGGTTCGTTCGCGTTTTGTCGAATTCACCATCGTGCCACCAGACATCGACGGCCGTTTGGTTCTGGCCCAAAGTATCTACGCAGCGACGTTGAAGCGCATGGTTCCCGCCAAAGGCATCCGATCACGCTTCCGGCCGCTGACGAACCTGCAGGTCTGTCGGCTGGCCTGGCTCACGCCGCGCCAGATCCGCATGACGGCTGAACGCGTCCTCGGCGCCGCCGCCCTGGCCGGACGCTGGCACATCGAGGACGCCGATCTGGACGAAGCCTTGCCGACGGTCATGCCGTCCGCAGGGAAGTCTCCGCCACGAAATGACGACCCGGGCGACTCCTTCGCCTTTGTTCTTGTCAGGGATCCATCATGAAGCTGCTTGTCTATTCCGATCTGCACATCGAGTTCGGCACTTTCAACGTTCCGAAGGTCGACTATGACGTCGTCATCCTTGCCGGCGACATCTCCGTGCCTGCTTCCAAGGCCATGCGTTGGGCTCGACGACCAGACAACTTCGGGGAGACTGTTCCGATCGTCTTCGTGCCGGGAAATCACGAATTTTTCGGGGGAGTGCTTCAAACCACGCAGAAGGAAATGGCGCTAACCGCGAACGCGTGCAACATTCACCTTCTGGCTCCCGGCGAAACCGCGATCGACGGCGTCCGGTTTCTGGGGTGCACGTTGTGGACCGATTTTGAACTGCCCATCCAGGCCAAGCCCGGCCCCGTCGTTGACATCGAGCGCGCCATGAAGGTGGCCAAGCTCCAACTCAACGACTACTCATCGATCCGGTGGGCTGAGACACCAGAGGCGGACAATCAGACCACGCAGCACGTCAAGCCGAGTAAGCGCCGGCTAACGCCCAAAGACACGTTAGCGCTACACCAACGCGACCGCGCTTGGCTAGCGGACAGGCTGGCTGAGCCCTTCGGTGGACCGACGGTGGTGGTGACCCATCACGCACCACACCGAGGGTCGCTCGCGCCGCACTACCAGGCCAACTGGTTGTCCGGTGCTTTTGTGAGCGAACTGCCATCCTCATTCTTCGATGTGCCCACGCTCTGGGTGCATGGCCATATCCACGAGAGCTTCGACTATCAAGTTGGTAAGTGCCGCGTGGTCTGCAATCCGCGCGGCTACCACTTGAACCGGCGGAGGGAATTCGAGAACAAGAGCTTCGACCCTGGATTGGTTATCGAGATCATGACCTTGGTGCGGCCGGAGACGGCCCGCCTTTCACAAGAATTGCAGGCTCTTGCTGCCCAGGTGTTCGGCTCAGCAGCCCAGGCCTGGCTGAACAAACCACATGAATTGCTTGATGGCCGAACGCCAGCAGCGTTCGCCGCCGGGGGCGGCTCAGAAAAGGTGCGATCGATGCTCAACGCGATTCAACACGGCGGTGTCGTATGAGGACCGCGGCGGCGCCGTTCCGCGCATTCGGCGTTGGCATGGGCTCGCACCTGGCGCGGCCGCTGGATGGGAATGGATTCGGAGGCCCGGAGTGATCCTGTTCATCGACTTCGACGGCGTGCTGCATCCGGAGGGGGAAGACTACATCCTCAACGGTGGTGCCAAGTTCTGCTTCCTGCCGCGCCTGGAGGCGTTGCTGCGCGAGTTCCCGCTCGTGAAGATCGTGATCAGTTCATCCTGGCGTGAGCACCTGCTCAACAAGACGCTGCTGAAGCCGTTCTCCAGCGACATCCGGACCTGCATCGTTGGAGCCATCCCTCCTTCGGGCTTTGGCCTTCAGCCGCCGTACAGGAATCGTGAAAAAGAAATCCTCGATTGGCTCCAGCTTCACGATGCGGTCGACGAGCCCTGGGTTGCGCTCGATGACGCCTACTGGCAGTTCGACCACTTCAAGGACCATCTGGTGGTGTGCGGCTCGTTCACCGGCTTCGACGACAAGGCCAGTGCCGAGCTTCGCACCCGCTTTGAAGGGGTGTCCCGATGAAAGTGCTGATTCTTTCCGACCTCCACCTCGAGTTCGCTCCGTTCGAGCCGGTGCCCGATCTTGAATTCGATGTCGTCATCCTCGCCGGCGACATTCATTCGCCGGCTAAGCGCGCCGTCCAGTGGGCGGCGGATCGCTTTCGCGGCAAGCCCGTGGTCTACCTGCTTGGCAACCACGAGTACTACGATGGACGGCTGGATACAACACTGGCAGAAGCGCGCCGCGAAGCCGAAGGAACCAAGGCGTATTCAACCGGTCGTCGCAACACTTCATTCATGGAGGTGTTTATGGGACGACCCGCGGGGTGGATGCAGAAGTTAACGGGGCGAGGCGCAATGCGCTCACCCGGTGCTCCTTCGCTTCGGCGAGAGGTGGAGCGGCAATTCTGGGAACAGATTGCCACCGGAATCACGAGTGAGAAGGCTGCCGAAGCCGTTGGCGTGTCAACGCCGGTGGGCACGCGTTGGTTCCGTCATCGTGGCGGTATGCCACTGTTCATGTCGCATCCCACATCGGGAAGGTATCTGTCATTCTCCGAGCGAGAAGAGATTGCTCTTCTGCGGGCCCAAGAGGTTGGGGTGAGGGAGATCGCTCGCCGTATCGGGCGAAGTCCCTCGACGGTCTCACGGGAGCTGACCCGCAATGCTGCGACTCGCAGGGGCAAGCTCGAGTATCGAGCGTCGGTTGCGCAGTGGAAGTCCGAGCTGGTGGCCAGAAGGCCCAAGCCCGCCAAACTGTTGATGAACCCCCGTCTGCGTCAATATGTTCAAGACCGCCTGGAGGGCAAGATCCACGATGCTCAAGGACGCGAGGTCACCGGGCCTCGGCAAGCGACGTTCATCGGCCGCAACAAGCCTCATCGTGGTGATCGCAAGTGGGTCAATGGCTGGTCGCCCGAGCAGATTGCCAACCGGCTGCAGGTCGACTTCCCGGATGATCAGTCCATGCGCATTTCCCACGAAGCCATCTACCAAGCCCTCTACATTCAGGGGCGAGGTGCTCTCAAGCGCGAGCTGGTGAGCTATCTGCGTATGGGGCGTGCGTTGCGCGTGCCACGGGCCAGGGCTCAGGCTACAGCGTGGGCTCATGTCAGCGAGGAGGTGATGATCTCCAGCCGACCTGCAGAGGCAGAAGATCGTGCCGTGCCGGGTCACTGGGAGGGAGACTTGATCATCGGCCTGGACAGGTCCGCCATCGGGACGCTGGTGGAGCGATCAAGCCGCTTCACTATGCTCGTGCACTTGCCTCGCGAAGCAGGCTATCGACTGACGCCCCGGACGAAGAACGGTCCTGCACTCTCGGGCTACGGAGCCGTCACGATGGCCAATGCACTCAAAAGAACCGTGGCCACGCTGCCCGCCGAGCTATGGCAATCATTGACATGGGATCGTGGCAAGGAACTCTCCGACCATGCGCGGTTCAGTATCGAGTCCGGAGTGCGTGTCTTCTTCGCCGATCCTCGCAGCCCATGGCAGCGCGGCACGAACGAGAACACGAACGGTCTGCTGCGCCAGTACTTCCCAAAAGGAACAGATCTGTCTCGCTGGAGCGAGCAGGAGATTCAAGCCGTGGCTCGGACCTTGAACAACAGGCCGCGTAAAACGCTGGGCTGGAAGACACCGGCCGAGA
Source organism: Variovorax paradoxus (assembly GCF_022009635.1). Lineage (NCBI taxonomy): Bacteria > Pseudomonadati > Pseudomonadota > Betaproteobacteria > Burkholderiales > Comamonadaceae > Variovorax > Variovorax paradoxus. The sequence goes on along the minus strand of NZ_CP091716.1, from coordinate 2,479,788 downwards.
CTTTGAACCAGTACCTAAAATCCGTTCGACAACCCGGTGTTGCGACGACCGGTTGAATACGCCCAATGTTCATCTGCTCGACGGTGACGAGCTGGTGCTCGACGGCGTGCGGTTCCTCGGCGCGACGCTGTGGACCGACTTCGCGCTCGCCATCGAGACACCGGAAGGACCGATCAGCGATGTCGGGCGTGCCATGAAAATGGCGACCAACCTGCTGAACGACTATGCGCTGATCCGCACTGTCGACGAGTCGGCGGAACCCGATACATGGCGCGACAAGCAGGGACGAAAGCTTCAAGCGACCGACACGCTTCGGGTTCATCAGGTGCAGCGCGCCTGGCTGCGCGATAGGCTTGCGGAACCGTTCGCCGGACCGACAGTGGTCGTAACGCACCACGCGCCTCATCGAGGTTCGCTGGCGCAGCGCTACGCCGACGACTGGGCCTCAGGCGCCTTCGTCACCGAGCTTCCGGAGACTTTCTTTGATGTGCCCGTGCTCTGGCTGCATGGCCACACGCATCAGCAGTCCGACTATCGAGTCCGTTCTTGCCGGGTCGTATGCAATCCGCGCGGCTATGTGAACTGGAGCGGAAGGATCGAGAACAAGGCGTTCGATCCTGGGCTGGTCATCGACGTGAACCCTTCCGCCACTTAAGCAGCTCATGGAACTCCTCACACGCTTTGACCGAACGCCGCAGATCCTTTGAAATGTCCGGCCAACGCATCGACGTGGATGACCGCTTTGTTCTGCGCGGCACAATGCTTCCATGCCAAACATCGCCTCGATCCTCAAAGCCGAAATTTCCCGCGTTGCTCGCAAAGAAGTTCGCGCTGAGATAGAAACACTCAAGAAGGCATCCGTCGCCCATCGCTCATCGATTGCCGAGCTACGTCGCCAAGTGAATTCACTCGAGAAGGAGCTGCGTCGTGTTGCTAAGGGTTCGAAGCGCCCCACCACAGCAGTTGATTCGGACAATGAGGCGGCAGCAGCCACGAAGCGCCGATTCAGCGCAACCAGGTTGGCGGCACACCGCGCAAAGCTCGGGCTCTCCGCGGCGAGCTATGGGCAACTGATCGGCGTTTCCGGGCAAACGATCTACCACTGGGAACAAGGCAAGGCACGCCCGCGGGCGGCACAGCTCGAAAATCTTGCGTCGGTGCGAGATCTCGGCGCGCGCGAAATTGCGGAGCGCCTGACCACGCGATAGTCAGAGCTTCTCGCAGATGAGCGAGGGATCGCACAGCGACGTCAGCTCGCCGATGTAAGAGGCGAGCGCCTCCCGGACCGAGGCCTCTCCTGCGTCGCAACGACTCCCCATGATGATGTTCACGGCAACGTCGATCTTCTTCCAAGGACACACCTTGGATCGAAGCACGTCCAACCCCCACTGGTTCAGCCCTGCCTCAATGATTCGTTCCACGCAGATTACTCGGCCAAGAAACGGTTCACGTGCTTCAGGCGGTAGCGCTGCGAGCGCGCGCAGCGCCCGCTTGTCTCCCGTCAGCAGCCGTGTATCCGGCGCTGCCACGAGCGATGCGAGCAGCACCGCCTCGCCAGCGTCGATGCCCAACACGTTTTCGAAATCCCCAAGGCTTTGGCTCGCGGGCTCCATCGGCGCCTGCATCAAGGCGATAGCTTCGAGCACACGGTCGGCCGCTTCGACTGCGTGAAACACCCGCCCGTCGAGCTTGCTCTTTGCCTTGATGGCCCGGTATTTCGACGAGGCGAGCGTGGTGCACTCTTGCAGCGGGATACCCATCAACGATGGGATCTCCTCGAGAAGCCCCCAATGCGCCAGCTTGCAAAGCGCGTCGACGTCGATCAGCAGACGCACGCCTCAGTTCGCTCCATCCCAGCCGGTGATCTGCGACACGAGGTCTTGCAGGTCGTCGGCGACGCGGCTGAGATCCAGGTGCGAGCGCAACTTCTGCAGCAGCGCCCCCTCTGGATCCAGGTCTTCGCTGAGGAAGTTCAGCGCTGTCAGCGCCGTGGGCCAACGCTTCGTAAGAAAGGCATATCTCAGAACGAAGTGTCCAGCCTCGATACCCACAGCGCCGGCAGCGCCGCGGGCCAGTACCGCAATATCCACAGGCGCAGCCAGAACCGGCCATTTGCTCACTCGCGCCGTGACCTCGTCGCCTCCCAGCGTCTGGAGCGCGAAGCTGTCCGCCTCCGCTTCCTGGCCGTCTGTCGACAACTCGGTTGCATACGTGCTCGTCTCCTGAAGCGATACATCGATGATGGAGGATCCGGGGCGCAGATGCCCCAGTGCGATGTGTCCGATTTCATGCGCCAGGATGAAACTCAGCCAAGCCCGTGACGACTTCTTCTTCGCGATCACGATGGCCGGACGTCCGCCCAACTGCAGCGCGGCCCCATCCATCTTGCGCACGCCCACAGGCAGGTGTGGCAAGGGAATGACCGGGATTCCGTGGGCCCAGCAAAGGTCCAGAAGGGCACTGAAGCCGAACTGGCCAGCGCGATCACGCATTGCCAGCGCGCGCAACTCGCCGGGATCTTGAGGCAGCGGAACGTATGGGATCGGCAAGGCGGCCAGCACCGCCTGCGCAAGAGATGACGCAATGAAGCTTGCGGCCGAGAGTGATGACGCCTCGATGTTGACCGAGTGCTTGTAGGCAACGCTGGCCATGGCACCCTTGGGAACGATCTGCCCCTTCAGCAGCGGCTGAAGCTCGACGCTCAGCCGCCTGCTGACGTGCATTGCCAGTTCCGCCGCGCCACCGCGTTCCTTCTCCAGTGCGGGATCCCACCAGTCAGGCAGGAGCCGACGCACTTGTGCGCGCGTCAGCCCGATCGCCGACACGGCTTGGTAGATGGTCTTGGCATCCGGATGGGTCACTGCATGTTCCTGGTTGCCGTCAATGGTGCACTTTTCAGGACGGGTCCTAACGCCTCGATCAATCGGGCGAGCAAGTCGGCCGTCTCCGGCCGCCCGTCCCAGACGCGCTCGAGCGCCCCTCGCACACGGGGATTATCGAGCACGCCGCCTATCTCGGTTATGCCATTTTCGAAATCAATATTTGCATAATCCAACAGCGGCCGAATGGCTGCCGTCACGGACTTCGTCCGCCCACTCAAAAAACGGCTCACTGTGGGCTGGCCTACACCTACAGCTTGAGCAAGCGCATTCACAGAGATACTCTGCCGCTTCAGGTACAGCCGGAGCGCTTCTCGGGCCCGGACAGCTTCCAAGGTGGTGGGCTTTGCTGTTCTTGGCATAACTGCATTATATAATGCATAAAATGAGCACCCCCTCCATCACCGAACGCGAGTTGCGCCAAGCAGTGCGTTCGCGACTGCTCGCAGACGCCGCCAAGTCGGGTGGAAGGCTCTTCGAAGAGCTCGGCATCGAAGGTGGGGAGGCACGAGTGGACCTGGCGTTGGTGGACACACAGCTCAGCGCTTTCGAGCTGAAGAGCGACCTCGACTCGTTCTCGCGTCTGCACAACCAGATTCATGCCTACAACCGCGTCTTCGACCGGGTGACGCTGGTCACGGGGCCGGTCTATTCCGAGGCCAGTCTGGCCTTGATGCCCGCGTGGTGGGGAGTCTGGTCAGCCGTGCGCCGTACGGATGGCACGCTCGCGCTGCGCGTGCTGCGCAAGCCGAAGGCCAATCCGGTGCAAGACCGCCTGAGTCTGGCCATGCTGTTGTGGCGCGCCGAATGCATCGAAACGCTGGCGTCGCACAGGGGCGAGCTGCCTCCCAAGCGGGCCACGAAGTTCGAATTGCAAGAAATGCTCGCGCGGGAACTGAGCATGCGCACGCTGCGCGAAGCCGTCACCAGTTTGCTCCGCAAACGACAGTTGGGCTTCTTGCCGTCGACTTCGCTCGCGTCAGATGGCGCCTCGGATGCCGTTGCCTTCGCGCTGAACTGCTTGGCATAAGCCGTGGCGGCGTGCCCGGCAATATGCGGCACACGCCCGCGCACTGAAACCGCAGCATGGTGCGGCCTGGGAAATCCCGTAATCCAGTGTAAGTAATCGTGACGTACCCTCTAGACACAACGAGTCTGGAGGGACCAATGCCTGCGATATGGAAATACCTGCCCATCCTGAAATGGAAGCAGGGGGAACGAATCGCCTTGAGCAAGCTCACGGGCGCCCAGTGGGATGGAATAGTCCCGCTGATCGAAATCCTCCCCATCGACCCCAAGAAGGGGACGCTCGCCGAAACGCTGGTGCCTTACATCACCAAGATCGGGGGGCAAATGGTCAAGTCGATTCCGGAGGGCACGCCCATCGCGATCGACATTCGATACTTCATGCCCACCTACGCAAAACAGGCCCAGGTGCTCACCTCGATCTGCAAGCGGCTGTCGACGCTGACGGGTCGTCAAATCATCCCGGTCATCACGGAGGCGATGGTTGCGCGTCCGGCAGATCTGCCGGACCTCGCCAAGGCCTTCGAGGTCTTCGTGCTCCGGATCCAGACACACGGCGTGACCTCCGACCAGGTCAAGGATTTCGTGAAAGTCGTGGTCGGCGCGGGCATCGCCAAATCGCGGCTTCATGTGCTCGTGGATCAGTTTTCGATCGTGGGCGTCAACCCCCCAGCGTGCGCCGCTGCCGCGCAGCAATATCTTGACGAGGCGCTTGCGGCCGGATGCAGCAGCACCACGCTCGCCGGTGGCTCATTCCCGCTGAACCTCGTGGGCCGCAAGCAAGGGCTGCACGACATCGAGCGCGTTGAATGGAAAGCTTGGAAGACGTTGGTTGCCAAACCTGCATACGCAAAGGTGCTGTTCAGCGACTACACCGTTAGCAACCCAGCTCCGGCGCCTGACATCGACCCCACCATGATGAATCCGTCGGTGGCCATCCGCTATGCCAGCGACGGCTTCTGGCGCTTGTTCAAGGCTGGCGGTTTCAAGAAGGGGAAGCAGGATCAATACAAGAACCTGTGCATCCTGCTCAAAGGCGATCCCGTGTATTCAGGTGCCGCTTTCAGCTTCGGCGACGATTGCTACGACAAAGCGTCCGTCGGCGTGCTCGGCAATGGCAACCCGACCAGTTGGCGACGCGATGCCGCGAGTCACCACCTGGTGTTTACGTCGTCGGCCATATGAGACAGCGGTACTGATCCGGCCGTCTCCTTTGTCCTTGTGCAGCACTCGCGTCCGCACGCAACAGCGCAACGTGCAGTCTCCCCCTGCAATCCAACCTTCGAGGAACAGCATGCCCCAACTTACAAAAGCCGATTTGCACTACACGGACTACAGCTGGACGGCCGTTCCCGGAGACGATCCGACCAAGGTCAAGGCAGATGCGGATCGGTTGAGCCGCAAGGAAGGTTACGAAGTCCTTGCCTACCTCAACTCGTTTGTCGGACCGGAGAAAGCCGACCTGTCGAAGGCAACGCGGCTCATCATCGAATGGATCGTGCATGAAAAACTGCCGTCGAATGTTCAAGGAAGAACCAAGGTCACCGCGTGGATCGTTGAAAACTACGTCACCCTGAAGCCCAGTTATCCACGGTAGTGAGGGTTTCTCGCGACGGTGTGTCCTCCGGCGCCGGCCTCAAGATCCTGTGGCGGCTGCGACCTTGACCTTGCCGACCATGCCGGCTTGGTAGTGTCCTGCGATGAGACAGGCGAAATCAAATTCACCCGCACGGTTGAAGGTCCAAACGAACTCGCCGGTCTGGCCAGGAGCGACATGCGCCATGTAGGGTTCGGAATGCTCCATGCCCGGGAACTTCATCATGAGCGCGGCATGCTCGTCGAGCTCCTTCTTCGTGCCGATCACGAACTCGTGCATGACCTGTCCTTCATTGCGAATGGACAGCCGGACAGTCTCGCCCTGCTTGACTTGGATGCGATCAGGTGTGAAGCGCATGCTATCGCTCATCTTGAACTCCAGCGTTCGCTTGGCCGCGCTCGCATCGCCCGCGATGCCCCAGCTCTTTTGTTCCTTGCGTACCGGTCCGCTCGATGCGCTGTGATCCTCGTCGCCATGTGCGAGAGCCAGACCCGACAACGCCAGGGTGCTGGCGAGCAGCATTGTCTTGATCGATTTCATGTGATTCCTTCGGAGGCGGTTGGGCTTGTCTGGAAATGGGCTCGACGATTTTTCGACCGTCAGTGCGCGAGGATCTTGGAGAGGAAGTCCTGTGCACGCGGTGCCCGGCTCTCGGGACGCCCGAAGAACTCGTCACTCGAGCAGTCCTCAACGATGCGCCCCTGGTCCATGAAGATCACCCGGTCGCTGACCTGCCTGGCGAACCCCATCTCGTGGGTCACCACCATCATCGTCATGCCTTCGCGTGCGAGCTTCACCATGACGTCGAGGACCTCGCCCACCATCTCCGGGTCGAGCGCCGAGGTCGGCTCGTCGAACAGCATGACGATCGGGTCCATCGACAGCGCCCGCGCGATCGCAACGCGCTGTTGCTGGCCACCGGAGAGCTGGCCCGGGAACTTGTCCTTGTGAGTCGACAGGCCCACACGATCGAGCATGCGCAGCCCGCGTTCGACTGCTTCGGCATGCGAGCGTTTGAGCACCTGAACTTGCGCCAGTACGAGGTTCTCCATCACGCTCAGGTGTGGGAAGAGTTCGAAGTGCTGGAACACCATGCCGACCCGGGAGCGCAACTTCGGTAGATCGGTCTTGGGATCGCAGACCTGGATACCATTGACCGTGATGCTGCCGCGTTGAATGGGCTCAAGTGCGTTGACCGTCTTGATGAGCGTGGACTTGCCAGAGCCGGAAGGGCCGCAGACCACGACCACCTCGCCCTCACGAACATGGGTGCTGCAATCCGTGAGCACCGCGAACTGGCCGTACCACTTGGAGACGTCGTTGATTTCGATCATTGCGTTCATTCAGATCGCCGCTGCGGCCTTGCGCCGCTGCAGCCAGGTGATCCACCAGGCGCCTGCCGTGCACAGCACCAGGTAGACGACGGCGACCAGGATGTAGACCTCGACCACGCGCCCGTCGCGTTGCCCCACCTTGCTGGCGGCGCCGAGGAAGTCGTTCAGGCTGATCACGTAGACCAGCGAGGTGTCCTTGAGCAGGGCGATGGTCTGGTTGATGAGCGAGGGCGTCATATTGCGAAACGCCTGCGGCAGGATCACGTGTCGCATGGCCTGCCATGGCGACATCCCCAAGGACTCCCGAGTTCGACACCAACCGCGCTAAGTGCTTGATTTGTATGGGCCAAGACTCTCGGCTGCCACTACAGCAGGCTCAATTGGGTGTCTTGCTGGGGTTTTTTGATCTTCAGTGCGGCCAGCACATCGGTCTGGCGTTGGACGATGGAAGAGACGCCCGCAATGGGCGCGGCATTGTTGATGCTCACACGGTGGCGCTGAATTCGCCGCAAGTCCGCCAGGGCAGCCTCCGGTGACAAATCGCTGCCACTCATCTTCAGGCGCTGGCGCATCACGCGGTACAGGATCAGGGCCAGCATGCAAATGCTCGCATGCGCCTTGATGCGCTCGGGCAGGCGGTGGAACACCGGCGCAATCTCGATCTCCGACTTCAGCACCCGAAATCCCCGTTCGATGTCTGCCAGTGCCTTGTAGCGCTGCACCACCTCTTTGGGTGTCAAGTCCGCCACGTTGGTCACCAGCAGCAGCTTGCCATCCATCGCCTGGGCGCGGGCCAGAGCTGCCTGGTCGATGTCATACGTGAACAGATCGGCATGCAAATCGACCTTGATGATGCGCTTGAGGTGCGCCTCGCTCACCTCATGGAAGAAGCGTGCCGTCACACCCGCATCAGACAGCTTTCTACCCCGGTGTGCCTTGCCTGCATCTTGCGAATCGAGCTTGCCCACCAGCTGGTCGGCGCGCTGGCGCAATTGGTCAATGCGCGCCTGACGACTGGCAGTCTGCTCGGCCGCCTGCTGCGGGTTATGGGCCGCCACCAGACGAAGACCCTGCCATTGCGCCTCATCGATAGTCTCTTCTGTCGTTTCTTGCTCTGATGCGCGGGCTCGGGCTCGGGCGTTGATCGGCTCCAGTATGTCTGCGAACTCGCCATAGCGCCGCCCCGGCACTGCCAGGATGAACTCCAGCGCTTGATCGGTTGATCCGCTGGCCCCACCCGACAAGCGCAACTCGGACAAGGCCTCTATGTTGTCCAGCGAAAGCAGCCCACGGTCAGCCACCACCACCAGGCGGCGGATGTGCGGGTAACGCGCCATCACCTTCTTCAAGGTCGGCTCCAACGTCGGTGCCTCGGCTGTGTTGCCCGCAAACACCTCGTGATAGATAGGCATGCCGTCGGCTGTTTGCACCACGCCGAGCATGAATTGGCGCACCACCATGCCTTCCTTGGACATCCCATAGCGGCGCACGTCACCCTCTTGCTGGCTCAGTCCTTGGGCGCGGATGGTGGTCAGGTCGTAGAACACCACCGACAGATCCTCATCAATCAGCGGGCGCAAAAGGCCCGCCACGCATTCATCCACCGCGTCCTGGTGGTCCATGAGCGCATCCATGCTGCGCAGCAGTTGCTGGTGGGTGAGTGCCTCTGCATCGATACCCGGCATGCTGACGGTTTGCAGCCAGCGCAGCACCCCGAGCTTGGAGTCGGGGTCGCACAGCCGGTTAAAGACCATCACCCGCAGGGCATGCTCGATGGGGTTGGTAAAGCGTGCGCGGCGAAAGACAGCAGCCAAGCCATCGAAACCCAACTCGTGCCAGAGTTGATCCAGCGCCCAGACATCGCCCAGGGCCAGTGCGGATTCAAAACGCACCTGGGGAACGGATGTCTCACTCAGTGAGCGACCCTTGGCGCGAAGCAGACCGCCCAGCAGTGAGTCGACTTGTCCATCTGTTTCGTCCACCCGCCCGATGGTGGCCAGCGTGCGCTGGCGGGGTTTGCCGTGTTCGTCTCGGAAGGACTCCACCAACTGGGCGTAGGTGTGGCCGCCTGAGCGGGTGAGCTTGATGAACATAGAAGAAGTGTAGCAAAAAAATACGGGCAATTGCCAACACATCAGCAATAAAACATTGCCACTACATAAAAATCAAAACGCCTCAGCTAAGTGCTTGATTCATATGGCACCGGTCCGCGAAAACATCGGAAAACGGCGGTTTGGTGTCGAACTCGGGAGGACTGGGCTGCCTGCATCTGGCCTGCGCGCACGCTGCCGATGCCGGCGCGGATGATCTCGCAGTAGTAGGCGGACTCCGCGAGCACGAACGCCACGAGCGCGGCATAGATCGGCCCGACGCTGAGGTTGGGATCCCCGGTCACGCTGCGCAGCACCACCGGCATCAGAAAATAGATCCACAGGATCGTGAGGATCAGCGGGATCGAGCGGAACAGGTTCACATACCCAGCCACCAGGGCTGCCACCGGTCGTGGCGCGAAGATGCGGGTGATCGCCAGCAGGGTGCCAAGGCCCATCCCGGCCGCCATGGAGGCGGCTACCAGAAAGGCGGTCATCTGCAGGCCCTGCAGCAGGTAGGGCCAGGCACGCTGGAGAGAGGCCCAATCGAAGTCGTAGCCCATCACGCGGCTCCCAGCAGTCCGGGCACCCGAACCCGGCGCTCGATATGGCGCATCAGCACGATCACGCCGTAGGTGATCACCATGTAGATGAGCGTCGCCGCAATAAAGGCCTCGAACGGATGGGCACTGAATTCACTGAGCTGGCGCGTCTGCCCGGTCAGCTCCATGAGTCCGATCGTGAGCGCGACGGCCGAGTTCTTGAACACGTTCAGGAAGTCCGAGGTCAGCGGTGGGATGACGATGCGAAGGGCCTGCGGCAGGATCACATGGCGGTAGGCCGCTGCGGTCCCCAGGCCGAGCGCCATGGCTGCCTGCTTCTGGCTGCGCGGCACCGACTCGATGCCCGCACGCACCTGCTCGGCCGCCTTCGCAGCCGTGTAGAGGGTGAGGCCCACCAGCACGGTCAGGAACTGGTTCGTGGTCGGGTTCATCTGCTTGAGCGCATTGCCCCATTCGAGAGGTAAAAGTTCCGGCACGACGAAGTACCAGAGAAACAGCTGCACGAGCAACGGCGTATTGCGAAAACAGTGGATGTACACCGTGGACAGGTAGCGCGCGGCCCGATTGGGCAGGGTCCGTGAAACGCCGGCGATCAGACCAAGACCCAGTGCCAGTGTCCAGGCCAGCAAGGACAGCGCCACTGTCCACAGCAATCCGCGCAGCAGCATCAAGCCGTACAGGCCCTCACCCGTGACCGAGGGTTTGAAGAAGATCAGCCAATCCCAGCTGTAGTGCATCGCAAAAACTACTTAGACGGTTCGTGAGAAGGTCGTCGAACGTGTGATGTCGTCGCCTTACAGCGGCTGGTCGTTCGGATGACGCAGGAGCTCTTGCATGTCGGGCGACATTGGGAAGTTGACCGCCACGCTGCCCTTCACGGCAATGGGCTTCAGGAAGTACTTCTCGTACAGCGAGGCGAACTCGCCCGAGCGCATCATTCCGGTGATCACGCCGTCGACCAGCTTCTTGAACGCCACATCGCCCTTGCGCAGCATGCAACCATAGGCTTCCTTCTGCTGCGGCACGCCGACCACCTCCCAGTCCGCCGGGTTCCTGGCGCGGGCAATGTTGCTGAAGAGAATGATGTCGTCCTGCGTCGCCGCAACGGCACGCCCCGTCTCCACGGTCAGGAAGTTCTCGTTGATGTCCTTGGCCAGGATGATGTTGATGCCCCACTTGTTCTTCTCGTTGAGCTGCCGCAGCATGCGCTCCGCGGTGGTGCCCGCACTGACCACGACGTTCTTGCCGACAAGGTCAGACCAATGCTTGATGCCGGAGTTCTTGCGCACCAGCAGCCGCGCGCCTACGACGAAGAACGTCGTGGAGAAAGACACCTGGTTCTGCCGCTCAGCGTTGTTCGTCGTCGAGCTGCACTCCAGATCGACGGTCTGGTTGGCCACCAGCGGAATGCGCGTCTGCGGCGTGACCTCCAGGGTCTTGACTTCCAGCTTCGCAAGCTTGAGGTCCTTCTTCGCTTGGTCGACCACGCGCTGCGCAATCTCCCAGGCAAAGCCGGCCTGCTTGTTGTTGTCGTCAAGGTAATTGAACGGGATCGAAGCGCCGCGCGTGGCCACCGTGATCGTCCCGGTGTCCTTGATCTTCTTGAGCGTGCCCTCCAGCGGCGGCGCGGATTGCGCGGCGACACCGGCGCACAACGCGAGTCCGGCGATGGCAAGGAAGGGACGAATCAAGGCAGAGTGAATGGTTGGCTTGAGGGTCATCGCGGGCTCCAGGTAGCGTGGTTCAGATGTTGAAACTCGTTTTGCAGGCGCTCAAGGCGCCCAGCAACTCGTCAAGCAGCGCCTGGGGATCATCCAGGCCGATCGACAGGCGAATGACAGGCCCTTGGACGTCGCAAAAATTGCGTTTGGCGAGTTCTTCCGCAGGGTAGAAGGCCGCAATGCTGCGCACGCCGCCCCAGCTCGCACCGATCGAGAACAGCTTCAGGTGCCCGAAGAGCGCCCGGTATGCGTTGTAGGGGCCGTCCACGAGCTGCAGCGACATCACGCAGCCGGACTGCCTGAAGTCACGCGCCCAGAGTGCATGGTCTGGCGCGCCGGGCAGCGCGGGAAAGAGCATCCGGCGCACCAGAGGGTGCGTTGCGAGTCGCTCGGCGATCAACTGTGCGCTGGTGGCCTGGCGTTCCATGCGCACCTGCATCGTGTCGAGGCCTCGTGCAACCAGGAAGCAGTCCTCCGGGCTCACGGCCAGTCCCATCTGCGACTGCAGGCCGCGCAAGGACTTGTACAGGCCTTCGTCATTGGTCGCGATGCTGCCCATCAACACGTCCGAGTGGCCGCCCATGTACTTGGTGCAGGCGTGAACGCACAGGTCGACCCCATGTGCCAAAGCCGCGAAGCCCAGCGGGCTGGCCCAGGTGTTGTCGATGGCGGTCAGCACGCCGCGAGCACGCGCCACGGCGGTGATCGCCGGCACATCCTCCACTTCCATCGTCACCGTGCCGGGAGATTCCAGCCAGATGAGCCGCGTGTTGGGGCGCACGAGCCGTTCGATCTCCGCGCCGATGCGCGGCGGATAGAACTCGACCTCGATGCCGAGCGCCTGCAACCGCTCGACGGCGAAGGACTTGGCCAAGCCGTAGGCGGCGTCGGTCATCAGCAGGTGATCACCCTTCTTGAGCAACGCCAGGAGCGCGCTGCAGATCGCTGCCTGCCCTGAAGGGAAGACAACACAATGTGCGGCGCCGTCCAGTTCGGCGATGCGCGTCTCCAGGGCGCGCTGCGTCGGCGTGCCCGTCGTGCCGTAGCTGAAGCCGTCCGGCAGGCGGGTGCGGCGGTTGACGAAATCGTCGAGTGAATCGAAGACGACGGTGGAGGCGCGCCACACCGGTGGGACCAGGCTGGCGAATGCGCTCTGAGGAGAGGTGTCGAGATGGGGAGTGGGAGAGTTCACGATGGAAGACGCAGGCGTGCGTTGGAAGTGCGATCAGTTGGCGGGTGCGGATTCGATGAGCTGCAGCGCTTGCTTCATCTGATCGACGGCCATGTTCTCGAGATCGGTGTAGACCTTCATCTCCACCGACAGGCGGGCGAAGGTTTCCTTGGCCGCGGCGATCTTGGCCGGGTCGTTGGTCTTGGGGTTGGCCAGTGCAGCCTCCAGGCGCTTGTACTCGCTGGTGAGAAAGGCCGGTTGTTCGCCGATGGCGCGCAGGCCCGCGTTGGTCATCGAGCGGATGCGCAGCACCATCTTCACGTCCGACTGCTCCATCTCACCCTGCGCACGCTCCAGCGCGAGCTTCGCCGCGAGCGCCTGCTGGCTGTCCGGCTTCTTGGTGGCGGCGATGGCCTGAAACTTGGTGATGTCGCCGGAAAAATCATGTGCCCATGCGGATGCCGCACAAGCCAGGACGGTCACTGCAAGAACTGACTGAAGTTTCATGTTGCTTCTCCGGGAGGTGGCTGAAGACGCCAACTCTAGGACGATGGAGATAATCCGGATCGCGCTCGAAATTCTTTCTCCATAAGCGGTTGTTATATGTTGCTCCGAGAGATCGAGGTGTTCCGTTCCGTGATGTCCGTAGGCTCCGCAAGCAAGGCGGCCGCGCTGCTGGGCGTCACGCAGCCCGCCATCAGCCAGTCTCTGCGCAGACTCGAGGAAGCGGCTGGATTCCCGTTGTTCCGCCGGCTGCGAGGCCGCCTGCAGCCCACGCCCGAAGCGCAAGCCCTGCTGGTCGAGGTCGAGCGTGTCTTCGTGGGTCTGAGCAGCATCGAGCACCGCATGCGCAGCCTCAAGCGCTTCGGCGTCAACACTCTGCGCATGGCGGTCTATCCGGCCTTCGGCCTGACCTTCGTCCCCCGCGTGCTGTCGCGGCTGGTGTCCGAGCGCCGCGATTCCGAAGACCGTCCCCAGATATCGCTGCAGGTGCTCAGTTCGCGGGAGGTGCACGAGGCCGTGCTGGGCCGCCAGGTCGACTTCGGATTGATGGCCGACGAAATGCCCACCACCGGCCTGGAGCATTCCGAGTTCGCACGCTTTCCGGGTGTGGTGGTGATGCATGCGAAGCACCGGCTGACCAAGGCCAGGACGATCCAGCCGCATCAACTCGCCGAAGAGCCCTTCCTCGCGCTCAACCCGGAAGATGCGTCCCGGCGACGCCTGGAGCGGGCTTTGGCGGAGTGCAACGTCGGGTTGAGCGTGCTGGTCGAGACGCCCTATGCGGCAAGCGTGTGCGAAATGGCCCTGAGCGGCATGGGCATCGGCTTTGTCAATCCGGTCACCGCCATGGAGTACGCCCAACGTGGCCTGGTCATCCGTCCACTGTCTCTGGAGGTCTCCTTCGCGGGGGTGCTGTTACTGCCCCCGGGACAGCCGCTGTCCGGCCTCGCCTCGCGAGTGCTTCAGCTCATGCGCATGCAGTTGGCCGAAGACCAGAAGGCCCTCGCGAATCTCCTCAAACCCCGCGCCAAAGCTTGACCGCCAAGCCTCAGCGACGCTTCGTTCCCGTCCCGCAGCAACGAGGCTTTTGCGCCTCGGCGGCCAAGACCCCGTAGGCCTTGGTCACTGTCTCGCTGAGCGGTGCATCGGTAGGGGCGCAGGCTTCGATGGCGCACAGCAAGTGCTCGGCAACCGCCCAGTTTCGCTGTCGCAGGGCTTCCTCGTAGATCTCCAGCAAGTGCAGCTCGAGTGGCTTGGGTCTCTTCATGGGAACTCCTTCGCACGCAGCGAAGCCGCTCGGGCCGCGCGCCCCTAGGTCGATCTTTCGCCGACGTGGGAGGCATGAACATCGCTCTTGGCTCCACGCAAGCGCAAGGCGTTGGTGATGACCGAGGCCGAACTCAGGCTCATCGCCAACGCCGCGATCATCGGCGACAGCAGCCAGCCCGTGAACGGAAACAGCACGCCCGCGGCCAGCGGCACGCCGAGGGCGTTGTAGAGGAAGGCGAAGCCGAGGTTCTGCTTCATGTTGGCGATGGTCTGCTCGGAGATGACGCGCGCCTGCGCAATGCCGCGCAGATCGCCTTTGACCAGCGTCACCTGGGCGCTGTTCATCGCGACATCGGTGCCGGTGCCCATCGCCACGCCGACGTCGGCCTTGGCGAGTGCGGGCGCGTCGTTGATGCCGTCGCCCGCCATCGCGACGATGCGGCCTTCGCGCTGCAGCTTGTCGACCAGCGCGAGCTTGTCGGCAGGCTTCACTTCGCCGTGCACTTCGTCGATGCCCAGCTTCGCGGCGACGGCCCGAGCCGTGGTCAGCCCGTCGCCGGTCGCCATGATGACCCGCATGCCCGAGGCCTTGAGCGCGGCCAGCGCCTCCATGGTGGTGGCCTTGATCGGGTCTGAGACCGCAAGCAAGCCGGCAGGCTGGCCGTCCACCGCCAGGAACATGACGCTGGCGCCCTCGGCCCGCATCGCCTCGGCTCGCGGCTTGAGGTCGTCGACCTGCACGCGCAGCTGTTCCATGAGTGCCGTGTTGCCAAGCGCCAGCTTCTTGCCGCCCACGCCGCCGCTCACGCCGATGCCGCTGCTCGATTCGAAACCGTCGGGCGTGTCCAGCACCAGGTTGCGCTCGCGCGCCGCGCGCACGATGGCGTCGGCCAGGGGGTGTTCGCTTCCCTGGTCCAGGCTGGCCGCGAGGCGCAGCACCTCGTCTTCGGTGAAGCCTGGCGCAGGCACCGCGCGCTCGAACTGCGGCCGGCCTTCCGTCAGGGTGCCGGTCTTGTCGACGATGAGCGCATCGACCTTGCGGAAGTTCTCGATCGCCGCGGCATCGCGGAACAGCACGCCCTGCGTGGCCGCCTTGCCTGTGGCGACCATGATCGACATCGGCGTCGCGAGGCCGAGTGCACAGGGGCAGGCAATGATGAGCACCGCCACGGCATTGATGAGGCCGTAGACCCAGCTGGGCTGCGGCCCGAAGAATCCCCAGGCAAAGAACGTCAGCACCGCGATGGCGATGACCGTCATGACGAAGTAGCCGGCGACCTGGTCGGCCATCCGCTGCATCGGCGCCCTGGAACGTTGAGCCTGCGCGACCATCTGGACGATGCTCGCGAGCACGGTCTGCGAGCCGACTTTCTCGGACTGCATGACGAGTGCGCCGTTGGTGTTCATCGTCGCGCCGATGAGCTTGTCGCCCACGCGCTTGGTCACGGGCAAGGGCTCACCTGTCAGCATGGACTCGTCGACGGCGCTGCTGCCTTCGATCACCACGCCGTCCACGGGCACTTTCTCTCCAGGGCGCACGCGCAGCTTGTCGCCCACATGCACATGGCCGATCGGTACGTCCTCCTCGGCGCCGTCAGGGCCGATGCGGCGCGCGGTTTTTGGAGCGAGGCCCAGCAGTGACTTGATGGCTGCGGAGGTCTGCGACCGTGCCTTGAGCTCGAGGATCTGACCCAGCAAAGTCAAGGAAATGATCACCGCGGCCGCTTCGAAATACACCGCCACGCGCCCCATCGAGACGAACGACGCAGGAAACACGCCGGGCGCCACGGTGGCCACGACGCTGTAGACAAAGGCGGCGGCCGTGCCCAGACCGATCAGGGTCCACATGTTCGGGCTGCGGTTCGCCACGGATTGCACCGCGCGCTCGAAGAACGGCCAGCCGGCCCACAGCACGATCGGCACGGTGAGCACGAGCTCAATCCAACTCTGCATGCCCATCTCGAACCACTGGAATCGATGGCCGGCCATGGCGAGCACGGTGACAACGACGGTGAGCGGCAGCGTCCAGAAGAAGCGCCGCTTGAAATCTTTCAGTTCCGGGTCTTCCCCCTCCTCGAGTGTCGGCATCTCGGGCTCCAGCGACATGCCGCACTTGGGGCAATTGCCTGGGTGGTCCTGCCGGATTTCCGGGTGCATGGGGCAGGTGTAGATTGTGCCCACGGGGTTAGTCTGCGCGGAGTCTGCAGGCGCGAGAACGAGCGGGGCTGCCGCCTGTGCGCTGCGCTTTGCATACTTTGTCGGGTCGGCCTCGAACTTGGATTTGCACCCCGCACTACAGAAATAGACCGACCCACCCTCGTGCTGCAAGACGTGTTTGGATTGCGTGGTCACCGTCATCCCGCAAACAGGATCCTTCAGCGTCGCATCGGTCTCAGGCGAAGGTTCTCCAGAGGCGGGCGGGTGCGCCCTGTGATGCCCCTGGTGGTGTTCATGCAGGTTGGAAGGCGTAGGGCTCATTCGAGTTCTCCAATGAAAATTGCCAGGGTGCACCCCGCACGGCGGCGCATTCAGTCCACACAGGCCCGCGCGAGACCACATCAGCCGATTGAGGCCGCTGTCCCGTGCGAGCGGATCACTTCGGCGGGTAGCCGGCTTTCGTCAGGGCCGCGGTCACAGACTCACGGTCCTCGGCGCTGTCGACGCGCAACGTTTTGGTCGGCAGATCGACTTCGACCTTCGCCGTGGCGTCCAGATTCTTGACGGCCTGAGCGATCCGGCTCGCGCAGCCGCCACAGGACATTGACTGGATGACGAACTCTTGCATGAGAGACTCCTTGATGAAAGTGATCCCAGTATCAAGCTTGACATCGTGTGAAGGTCAAGCGACTGGCGCCAGATCCTCCAACCGTGTGGCTCCCTGCATTCAGGCTTCCACCTCCAGGACCATCATCAGGCCGCCGCCTCCGTCCTGCTCGACATTGTTGTTGGTCGTGTGGTGCGGGATATGGCAGTGGACCAGCCATTTTCCGGGCCGCAAAGCCTTCCAGATCACGTCGTAGCGCTGACCGGGTCCGACATTGACGGTGTCGGCCTGGAAGCGCGCCGACTCCGGCAAGACGTACCCGTCCCTGGCGACGACAGTGAACGGGCCGCCATGGACGTGCATGGGGTGCACGAAGTTGTTGTTGCTGCCCACGAACCTGAGTTTGATCGTCTCGCCGACTTTCATCTTCACCGTGTCGGTTGCGGGGAATGCCTTGCCATTGATAGTGAAGTAGTTGGGAAGGCCGCCCTCCATCAGCATGGCCGGATAGGTCAGGCCTTCGCGCTTGAGCCACTCCTGCAACTGCAACACGTACTCATGGTCGGCCTTGGGGGCCTCCTGCGGGCTCCTGGGATCGATGATCAGTGCACCGTACAGGCCGAAGGCCTGCTGTCGATCGACATGGTCGTGTGTGTGATAGAAAAAAGTTCCAGCCTGCTCTGTCGTGAATTCATAGGTGTACGAGTCTCCGGGCTGGATCGGCTTCTGTGTGATCTTGGCGGGACCGTCCATTTCGTTCGGCAAGATCAAGCCGTGCCAGTGCACCGTGGTGCTTTCGGGCAGGCGGTTGGTCACCTTGATGCGCACGCGATCACCTTCCGTGACCCGAATCCTCGGGCCAGGAATCGTCGCATTGAACGCATAGCCTTCGACCGTCACATCCGGGAGGATGTTCCAACGGATGACGCTGGTCTCGAGATTGAAGACCTTGACCCCGTTGTCCAGCGTCGGGACCAGGTCCACGTCGCCACGGGCCTGCGCTGCGGCAGCCTGTGTGACCAGACGCGGGTGGATGGCCGACATGTCGCGCATCGCGTCGCCCGGAGTGTCCCAGCCCATGATCATCGACGGCGGCATGATGGCACCGCGCACGTCCCGGTTCGACAGGCGCATGTTCACGAACATCGCTGGCATCGTCATGCCGGCGAGCAGCATGAGCGTGGTCGTCATGGTCACTGCGGCCAATTGTGGCCGCGTCACATTGGGGCGCATGCCGTGACCATTGCGGCCGCCTTGTCCATCTTGGCCGGGCTGCGTGCCGTGCGCGTGACCGACTGGAGCGTCAGTTGGCGCTTTTTCCGGGAGCGAGCCTTCTTCATGCCCCGCGTGAGCACCATGACCACCGTGCCCCGTATTGGTTGGCGTGCCGTGCGCCGCCGTAGCCATTGCGGCGATCCCATGATCGCCTTTCGCGGGCATGTCCGATGGGCCGCCGGTTGCCTTCTCGGGCCGACGTTCGGTCATCAATCCGTGCTTCATCTTGCGCGACACCATCCAGACGTTCACCGGATAGGCCACCGCAAACCCAACGGCCACACCCAGGGACATCACGCCCCAGAAGACGAGTTCGGTCGGATCCATGGCGCGCATGTCCCGGCCCATCATCAGCAGCGCCATCGTCGGCGCCATGCCCGCCATCATCGCGTTCATGCTGATGAATTCCGGCATGAAGGACTTCTTGACGTTCTCCAGATACGTGCCACCCATCATGTTCTTCATGAAGAGGGATTGAAAGATGAAAAGGCCGAACGCGAAGCCTGCGACGTACTCCACGATCAGGTCGACCCACATCGGAAGACCCAGCATCGCGGTCACGACGGCGGCCAGGATGATCCCGGTCGCATCACCTGCAACGCAGTGGATCGTCGAGCCGACGCCTTGCTTCCACAGTGGTTTGACGAATTCTTCGTGCGCTCCGGGAGCTGGCTCCTTGTCCGCCATCACGTACAGCAGAAGACCCAAAGGCCCCAGGTAGAGGGTGACGAGGATGAACCCCCACTTCATCACCAGCGGCTCGGGGTTATGGCGCAACTGGTCCCAGGCGACGTAGGCCGTCGACAAGGCCGCCAGCACAAACCAGACAGCGAGAAAGTAATCAATGGGCTGAATGAGCATGAGATTTCCTTCAAGAGGCCGGCCGAAGCAGTTCGCAGAGCAGTGGTCAGCGCCTCGTGGCTTTTTTTCTCGTCGAGAGAACGAGCCCGAATGCGCAAGAACAAGGACGTCGTCCGACCTTTCAGACTGGCGTGCGATGCGCGCGGTGTCTGTCAGACGCCCGCTCTACCAGAGTCCAGTGCGGTCATCGAATGCCCCGCCGGCGGCGCTTGGCTTTCTTCGAACCACTCGGTCGAGTCGAGCCGCGACGTCTGTCGCCAGTGGAATTTCCCTTTCGATGTTTTCGGAGTTGCCACACGAGGACGGCCGCGAAGATGACCACGCCAACGAGCCAAGCAATGAACATCGTGCCGACAACATTGGTTGAAACCCATCGCCCCGTCACGTACATGACTGCCTCCTAAGGCGAGAGCCGCTTGGGGTGCATGGTGCTGTTCAATGCAGCCCCGCGATGAAGTCGGACACGGCCTTGATCTCGCGATCGTTGAGCTTGGCTGCAACGCCGCTCATGGGTACGCTGTTGAGTCGCAGCCCATCGCGAAACGCGGTCAGTTGAGCGGCGATGTATTCGGCGTGCTGTCCGCCCAGCCGCGGATACTGGATCGGAATGCCGGCGCCGTTGGGACTGTGACAGCCCGCGCAGGCCGGCACATTGCGATCCCCGATGCCACCGCGATAGATTTTCTCGCCCAGTGCCACCAGATCCTTGTCTTTCGCAAAACCTGGCTTGATGGCCTTGGAACCCAGGAACCAGGCGACGTTGCGCATTTCCTGCTCGGACAGCATCGCGGCCATGCCGCTCATGACCGGGCTCTTGCGTTTGCCGGATTTGAACTCCTGCAGCTGCTTGACCAGGTACTCGGGATGCTGCTGAGCCAGCTTGGGATTGGCGGGGATGGCCGAATTTCCGTCCGCGCTATGGCACGCGGCGCACGACTTGCCATTGAAGACGACTTCGCCGTTTGCAAGGTCGGGTTTCCCCAATTTTGCGGGGGCTCTCTCTGTCGGCCCTGGTGCGGCAGGATCGGCCGCGAAAGAGAAGCCGGAGAAAGATCCGGCCAGAGCGACGAGCAAAAGAGACGCGAACAATTTCATGGGGTGCTTAGATATTTGGGGCTGGTTGCAAGGATGGCGGGCGATCGTGCGCAGGCCGGGTCAGCTGCGCAGCGCTGGTGCATGCGACAGCACGCGAATGGGGGTGCCGCACCGGATGACGTTGGTCGAGACGATGTCGCCCAGCTCGAGGGATGTCGCAGGATCCAGCATCACGACGTGCGCGTGGCGTCGCCCCGTGGAACGATCGATCAGGATGGCGAAGCGCTGGACTGCAAGTTGGTCGGCACTGGCCGTCTTCCTGCAATCGGTGCGCCCGCCGCGTTGAATCTCGTTCGCGCGGCCGAGCTCGACAATCTCCCCTGTACGCCAGCCGTCCTGAAAACCTCGGTGCTGCTGGTAGAAATCGGCGCAGCCCGTCAGACCGACAGAGCTCGCGACAACGAGAATCCCGCTCGCAACAGAACGCGTGACCGCGATGGTGCGATACCTCATCTTCTCCGTGTCGACCGCAGGCAACGTAGATCCAGATCCGCCAGGACTGACCAAGGCGCATCGATGCTTTGGCTTGCGTCGATCAATTGGCAAAGTAGAGGCCACTGAACGCCGGAATGCTGCGCTCGGGAAATCCCGGCAGGTACAACGAACGCTCGGGAACCTGCCACTGGTCGCGCAGGGTGTAACCCAGCGCCTCGATTTCCTTGATGAAGCGTTCGCGGTTGTAGACGTGCATGGGCGCAAAGCAGCCTGCGCCGGCGTTCTGCGTCGTGACGTAGTCCTCGCCGTCGTAGAGTGGGAGCTTGTTCAGCAAGACATGCCGCGGCCGCATCTCGCACCGTTGCAGCAGGCCGCCAGGGCGCGCGTTCTCCAGATAGTGCAGGGAGCCTGCAGCGATCCAGATGTCGTTTCCGTTCAGCGCCTGCGCCAGGCCGTCGACGAAGCTCAGTGCACCGGCCCCGGCACTGCTGGCCATTTCCCGTCCGATGGAAGCAATCGCAGGCACTTCGACGATGCGCCAGGACAAGCCACGAGGCATGTCGAAATAGCGGCGATAGGCGTAGAAGTGAACTCCCACCGAGCCACCGATGTCGAGCAACTTGGTGGCACCGTCTCTGAACGCGCGTTCGAGCCACCACATCACGGGGTAGTCGTACGCAAACACCTTCTTCGTGCGGACATTCACGTACTCTTCCGCCAAGGCCGCGTGGTCGAATTCCGGACTGTCAGGCAGCCAATCCCGGGCTTCGGAAAAGCTATTGAACAGTCCGAAGTAACTGCCGAATCCGGCCTCGGAAAAGAACTGCCGGCGCCGCCAGCGCCGCAACGCTGGCCGGGTGACCGGTCCCTCCAGGATCTGCCGAACGACTTGCGAAGCACTCGAGTAAGCCATTCCTTCCTCCATCCTTTCGATAGTCGCCGCCCGTTGATTTTTTACGCGCTCAGCGGGCTGATTCGATCTTCGTGACAACGATCTTGCCGTCGATCTTTTCCGCCTGGAAACGGACCTTGGCGCCCGTCTCGAGTTTGTCGAGCATGGCGTCGTCCTTCACCCCGAACACCATCGTCATGCCAGGCATGTCGAGGTTCTTGAGTGGGCCGTGCTTGATCGTGAGCTTCTTGTTGTCCTTGTCCACCTTGCGGATCTCGCCTTCGCTGAGGTCCGAGGCTGCGGCCGCATCCGAGCCACCGGCCGCTGGAGCCTTTTCGGACATGCCCGGCATGTCAGCCATGGATTTGGAGGACTGCGCGCTAGCTGCGCCAGCGAACGAGAGTGCGGCAACGAATGCCAAGAGTGCGATGCGGGTGTTGATCATGAGGATCTCCTGTGCTGTGAATAAATTTGGAGTGCCGCCGCGTCCCGATGGTGGCCCGCGGCGGGAGCGTCGCGCTTACTTCCCGGTCTTGGTCACGTTCACGGCGCCCTTCATGCCGGCGTCGTAGTGGCCTGGCTGCAGGCATGCGAAGTCGACCTTGCCGGCCTTGGTGAACTGCCAGACGATCTCGCCGGTCTTGCCCGCGGCCAGCGTCACCATGTTCGGATCGGAGTGCTCCATCTCCGGGTTCTTCTTCATGACTTCGTAGTGCTCCTTGAGCTCCTTCTCGGTCCCGATCACGAGCTCATGCTTGAGCTGGCCGGAGTTCTTGATGACGAAGCGCACGGTCTCGCCTTGCTTGACACTGATGTCGGCCGGCGTGAAGCGCATGCTGTCGGCCATGTCGACGTTGATCGTGCGGGTGGTCTTGGTGGCCACGCCGGGCTTGCCGATCGCCTCGTCGGCCTCGTGGCCGTGACCACCGGCGTGGGTGCCGGATGCCGAAGCGCCCGCGGCGGCCAAGGCCAGGAGTGCTGCGAAAGCGGTCTTGCGGAAGGTGTGTTTCATGGGTTTCCTTTGAGAGTTGGAGGTTGGAACGGAGGGAGGGAAAGATTCAGTGGCCGGAATGGCCGCTGACGGGCTTGCGAATCTGTACTTCGATGTTCTTGGCCGGCATGTTTTGTGCGGGCATCGCCGCCGCGCCGGCGCCACGCTGGCGCGAGGTCTCCGGCGCCGGGCCGTCCAGCTCGTAGGCCACGGTGCCCTTGGGATGCTTGAACCAGCCAGGGTTGGAGTAGTCGCCGGCCTTCTGGTTTTTGCGTACCTTGACCATGCTGAACATGCCGCCCATTTCGACCGAGCCGAACGGGCCTTCGCCGGTCATCATTCGCGCGGTGTTGTCGGGGATCGGCATCTCCATCTCGGCCATGTCGGCCATGCCGCGCTCGCCCATGACCATGTAGTCCGGCACCAGGTTTGAGATCTGCTTGGCCACGTCCTTGTGGTCCAGACCGATCATGGTTGGCACCTCGTGGCCCATCGCGTTCATGGTGTGGTGGCTCTTGTGGCAGTGGAAGGCCCAGTCGCCTTCCTCGTCGGCCAGGAATTCGATCTGGCGCATCTGACCAACCGCCACGTCGGTGGTCACCTCGTACTGGCGCGAAGACTTGGGCGTCGGGCCGCCATCGGTGCCCGTGACCAGGAACTCGTGCCCGTGCAAGTGCATCGGGTGGTTCGTCATCGTCAGGTTGCCAATGCGGATGCGCACCTTGTCGTTGAGCCGGACGTTGAGCGAGTCGATGCCGGGGAAGATCCGGCTGTTCCAGGACCAGAGGTTGAAGTCCAGCATCGTCATGATCTTGGGCGTCGCGCTGCCGGGCTCGACGTCGTAGGCGTTGAGCAGGAACACGAAGTCGCGGTCGACCTTCTCGATCAACGGATGCTCTGCCTTGGGGTGCGTCACCCAGAAGCCCATCATTCCCATCGCCATCTGCGTCATCTCGTCCGCATGTGGGTGGTACATGAAGGTGCCGGGGCGGCGCGCCACGAATTCGTAGACGAAGGTCTTGCCCGGGCGAATCGGCGGCTGGTTCAAGCCCGCAACGCCATCCATGCCGTTGGGCAGGCGCTGGCCGTGCCAATGCACGCTCGTGTGCTCTGGCAGCTTGTTGGTCACGAAAATCCGCACACGGTCGCCTTCCACCACTTCGATGGTCGGGCCGGGCGACTGCCCGTTGTATCCCCACAGGTTGGCCTTGAAGCCCGGTGCCATCTCGCGCACCACGGGCTCGGCCACCAAGTGGAACTCCTTGACGCCGTTGTTCATGCGCCAGGGCAAGGTCCAGCCATTGAGTGTGACCACGGGGTTGTAGGGGCGCCCGCTCGAAGGCATCAGCGGCGGCATGGTGTTGGGCGTGGTCTGGAGCACAGGCTCAGGCAAGGCGGCCATTGCCACCTTGCTCACGCTGGCCGCGGCGATGGCGCCAGTGATGGCACCGGCGCCGCTCAGGAAATTGCGTCTGTTTGTCATGTCGTTCAATTCGGTTGGAGAGCGCAGAAGTGCGCTCAGTGGGCCGCGCCAGCAGAGGCGCTTTCGCCGCCGGAGCCACCCATGGCAGCCCCCATGGCGGTCGGCTTGCCCATCACCGAAGCCGCGAGGGCGGCGTCGGCCAGCCAGAACTGCTGCTGGGCATTGATCGCGTTGGTCACGCTGGAGATCTGGTCGCGCGCCTCGGCCAACAGCTCGAAAACGCCAATCAGCATGCCGTTGTAGCGAAGGACGTTCTCGTCGGCCATCGCCTGGCGCAACGGGACGATCTCGTCGCGGTAGTGCCTCGCGATGTCGTAGGCCGTGCGGTAAGCCGAGTAGCCCTCTCGCAGCTGCGAAGAGGCGCCGCGCACGGTGGCGTCGTAGCGGTTGGCCGCGGCCAGCGACTGCGCGTTCAACATGTCGCGCTGCGCCGACCCCCAGTCGAACAGCGGCAAGCGGATGTCGAGCTCGAAGCCTCGACGGGTGCTCTTGGTGTTTTCCGCGTTGTCGAACACCGTGTCACGCCGACCGCCCACCTCGACGTCGATGAAGGTCGACAGCAGGTTGATGCCTTGCGATTTGCCCGCCACATCCAGCTGGGCACGTGCGAGTTGGACATCCAGTCGCTGTTCGGTCGCGGTTGCCGCGACTTCCTTCGCCTCGCGAGGGGCCTTGGGCAGGTCGGGCAAACGTTCGGGCAAGGTCAGTTTGGTGGCCTGCTCGTCGTTCAACCCCAGGACACGAACCAACTCTTCGCGCGCAGCGGTGGTGGCGTGCTGTGCCGAGGCGAGCTGGGTCGTCGCGTCGGCGTAGAAAACCTGTTGGCGTGCACGCTGCAGCTTGGAGAAATTCCCAATGAGCTGCATCCGGCGCGCGAGCTCGGCACTGGCCTGGGCCGACTTGTTGACCTGCTCGGCATACTTCAGTGTCTGTTGCGCCGCGACTGCACGCACCCAGGCCTGCTTGACCTGCGTGACTTGGTCGACCACGGCGCCGGTCAGTTGGACCTTGGCCTGGGCGGCCTGGCTCCTGGAGATCGACAAACGCTGCGGCAACAGAATCAGGTCCACCAGTCCGAACGACAGCAGGCGCTCGAGCTCGAGTTCGCTGTTCAGGCGCGTGCGTGCGAACGAGAGGATCGGGTTGGGCAGTCTGCTGCTCTGGTTGGTTGCGGCGATGTCGCCCCAGCTCTGGGCGATCAGGGCCTGCACAGATGGGCTGTTGGCCAGCGCAAGCTGCACCGCGTCACTTTGGGACAGCGGTTTGGCGAGCAGTTCCTGCGACAGCGCGGCGCGGCGGTCGCGCTGCTCCTGGGTCCGGCTGAGTTCGAGTTTCCCGCCAGTGAACTGTTGGGCATTGGTATTGGTGTCGCTCAGGGCGTCGTCGATGCTGACGGACGCGCATCCGGCAAGGACAGCCGTCGCAACGGCAATGGCTGTCAAACGAAGGACGCGCTTCATGGCTTCTCCTTCTTCGCAGGCATGGGCATCGAATGGCCTGGCTGCGCGGCCGGCGCAGGGGCTGCGCCCTTGGTCGAATCGGCCTCGCCCGCACCGGAGCCTGAGGCTTCCTTGGCGTAGGCCTGCCAGCCACCGCGGCGGTAGACCGTCTCGTTGGCTTCTTTCCAGGGGATGGGCTTTTCATCGGCAAAGGGCTGATAGCCCTCGAGCGCGGACTTGTAGGTCAGGACGGTGGGCGCCGCAGCCTCAGCGGATTTCGCGGGCGCGGGTTGAGCCACCGCAACAGCGGTACTCAGGGTCGCCAAAGCGGCGAACGCAGCCAAGGCGGGAAAAGCTGCCAACCAACGGGTCGGCGATGAATGGAACATGGAGTCCTCGCAAGTTCATGAACGGTGTACGTCAGAGCTGCCCGAAAAGGCATGACGCAGGCGATGCATGAGCGTTCGCGGCGGCCCGTGACGAGAGTCACAGGCGCACGAACGCGTTAAGCGCGAGGAGGTTTGTCGAGAACGCGCGGAGCGAGCGTGGCCACCGTGATGGCAGGCTCCGCCAAGTCGGCTTTGGGAAGGTCGTGGAAGACGGCCACGTCCATCGTGCTGGTCAGCGCAGTGGCATGGCATGCGCCGCAGGTACCGCACTTGTGCATCGCATCAGGCTCGGCACTCGCTGTCTTGGCGGTGCTGTCCTTTGCGGGAGGCTTGGCAGCCTGTGCCGCCTTGTGCTCATGGTCGCCGTGCCCATCCGCATGAGGGTGCTGGGCATGGTCGTGCGCGCCGGGCTGTGCGAGCGACACTTCGGCCGCCGCACCAACGTGACCAGGTCCGCAAAAGACCATGGCTGCCGCCGCGTACCCCTGGAAGGGCACGGCGAACATCATGATCCAAAGGACGAACAGGCGAACCCGGTGCATGCGGCGAATTCTAAGTCGAGCAGTGTGTCAGGAGGCCTGTATGAACATCCAGTTTTATGCGCAACCCTCAGGGCTGCGCTTGTGCGCGAGCCTTGCTCGCATCACCTCTGGGCGCTGGCAGGGGCGCACCGAGCCTTGCTGCGGCATCCCAGTTGGGCTGCTTCTGCGCGGCCTCCAGTTCGGCCACCACTTCGGCGCGCGACTTGGCGGCTCCGACCTTCGGCGTACTCATCGATCCCCAGCGCAGCATGCTGGCCCCGGCAGGGGTTTTCTGCGCGTCCGCGAGTTCAGCTGATACCTGCGCCGGGGATTTGGCCTGTCCCGCTTCACCTGGGTGATAGACCACACCGGCTTCGTTGGGCGCAAAGTGGGACGGCCCTTCCGCGTAGGCTGCAAACGGCGCAACGAATGCAGCGCCTGCACCCACGGCAAGTGCGAGCGAGAGGATTTGACGGTTCTTCATGATAGGTCTCCTTCAACGAAATGCTCGACTTCGCGAGCTGCACTGAACGCGTCGGCATCGACCACCGAGCCGGCGATGCCAGTCAACTGTCCGGCATGCAACGACTCTAGGTAGCCAGTCCACCAATCAACCGCCACGTGGATTACAAAGAAGTAATCCACGACCGCGACCCAGCGCCGTAGCATTTGGCAATGCGCATACTGGTCATTGAAGACGAGCACAAGCTCGGCGACTACCTTGTTAAAGGCCTCACTGAGAGCGGCTTCGTGGTGGACTTGGCGCGCTCTGGTCTCGAGGGCCGCGCCCTGGCGCTCGACGGCGACTACGACTTGGTGGTACTCGACGTGATGCTGCCGGGAATCGACGGATTCGCCGTGCTGGAGGCCGTGCGCAAGATCAAATCCATGCCGGTGCTGATGCTCACGGCGCGCGACGAAGTGGCAGACCGCGTGCGCGGACTTCAAAGCGGTGCGGACGACTACCTTGCCAAGCCCTTCGCGTTCTCGGAGCTGCTCGCCCGGATCCAGGCACTGCTGCGCCGCGGCAAGCTGCACGAGGTGTCCAACTATGCGCTGAAGGATTTGCACCTCGACGTGGTCGCACGCAGGGCCTCCCGCAACGGGCAACGGCTTGACCTCACGGCCAAGGAGTTCGCACTGTTGACCTTGCTCATGCGCCGCCAGGGCAACGTGCTGTCGCGCACCCAGTTGGCCGAGCAGGTGTGGGACATCAATTTCGACAGCGACACCAACATCGTGGAAGTGGCCATCCGGCGGCTGCGCAGCAAGATCGACGATCCTTTCGAAGAGAAGCTGCTGCACACGGTACGCGGCATGGGATATGTGCTGGAGAGCCGGCAAGGCGGCATCCCGTGAGCGCTGCCAAGACCGAGGCGCAAGAGCTGAGACCGGCCACCGAAACCGTGGCAGTGCCGCCGCAGCGGCGTGCGCAGGGCACTGGGTCCATCCAGACTGCACTGTCGCGCTGGTTTGCAGCCCAGGCCTTGATCGGTCTGAGTCTGGTGTGTCTGGCGATCTATGCCGTCACCGCGTGGAGCTTCCAGGTCAAGCAGGCCAGCGAATTCGAGCGCCAGTCCGAACTGATCAAGCACCTGATCCAGGAATCTCGCGATGACCCAGGTCGCGACGGACTGCGCCACAAGCTGGACGACTTCTTCTCGACCCATGCTGAGATCAGCCTGGTGTTGCGCCGTGACGATGAGATCGTCTATTCGTCCACGCCGGCTCGGACCTCAGGTCGCTGGATTTGGATGCCCATGCAGGAGCAAGCGATGCCGTCAGGCGACGCTGCAATGCAACTACAGCTTGGCATCGATGTCCGGGAGGACGCCAAGATTCTGGCTCGGCTGGCTTGGACGCTCGTCGGGGCGGTCGTCCTCGGCTCGGCAGTCATCTCGCTGACCGGCGCCTTGCTGGTGCGTCGGGGGATGCAGCCATTGAAGAAGCTCGTTCAGCAGACCGCAGCGACCGGACCGGAGCATCCGGGGCGACGCATTGACCCCGCCCCGTATGCCTCCGAAATCACGCCGTGGGTGGCGCAGTTCAATGCAGTGCTCGATCGCGCCGAACAGGCCTACCAGCAACTGGAATCCTTCAATGCGGATGTGGCGCATGAACTGCGCACGCCGCTGGCCAACCTGATCGGGATGGTCGAAGTCGAGTTGGCCCGGCCCCGATCGATCGAGGAACTGCGCGACGCTTTGCTGTCGGCGCTGGAAGAGGCCAGACGCGTCTCCGCGATCGTGATCGACATGCTCTTCCTGTCGAAAGCGGACCGCGGTACGGTAGCGCGCCGATCCGCGCCGGTCAGTCTGGCCGACCAGGTGCGAACGGTGCTGGATTTTCACGAAGCCACTTTGGAAGACGCGGGATTGAAGGTGCATGTGAGCGGCGATGCGGATATCGGCATCGATGCCGGGCTGGTGCGCCGTGCGTTGTCGAATCTGTTGAGCAATGCGAGCCGGTATGCGGCGCCGGGCTCGACCATCGCGGTCGTGATCGACACGCAGCCCGACGGTGTTTGGGTCAAGGTCGCCAACCGGGGCGAGCCTGTCCCCGCCGACGTGCTGCCCAATCTTTTCAAACGCTTCTTCCGGGCGGAGCGCTCCCGCACCGATTCGTCAGAGCACCATGGGCTGGGCCTGGCGATCGTCGCCGCGATCGCGCGCATGCACGGCGGGCAGACCCGCGCCACCTCCCGATCGGGCGTCACCGAAATCAGCTTCTCTCTGGGGTTGCCCGAAAGCTGATTCGACCTGGGCCGCGCGCCGCTTTGACGCGCCATCCGCAGCCCTCAACCGCGCGGGCGTTGCGGATCGTCTTCTTCGATGTTGGCCTCCAATGCGCCATCGTCGTGCAGCGGGTCGGCCTGCGCGTCCCTTGCCGCATCCAGACTCTGGGCGACGAACGACGCAAACGGCTTGATGTCACCCTGGCCGCTTGCCGCATTCAGCGCCGCCATGTACCGATCGCGATCCTCGAGGCGCAGTACTGTCCAGGGAAAGCCGCCCGAGGCCAGCATCGTGTTCATGATGAAGCGCCCGAGCCGGCCATTGCCGTCCATGTACGGGTGAATGAAGACGAACATGAAGTGACCCAGCACCGCGCGCACCGCGGCCGAGCGTTCGTCGCGCAGCAGTTCGAAGAGCACGGGCATCATCTCGCGCACGGCTTCGCGCGGCGGTGGCACATGTTGCGCGTTGCGAATGTAGACCTGATGCCCGCGGTAGCCCGCCAGGTCCGTCGCCGCCAGAAGCCCAGCGGTAACGCTGGGCGCGAACATCGCGCGAAACCAGGCGCCATGATCGCCCTTGAGGACATCACCGGCGATTGCGCCGCTGAAGATCTTCCGGATGGACACTTTGACCTCGTTGTGCGCCAGCCAGTAGCCGTGCGCCGCCATCGCATCTCTGGACTGCCGGTCCTGCTCGTGGATGTCCTCGTTCCAATCCCCGCCCGCCACGCGACGGATCAGTTCCGGCGTGACTCTGTAGCCTTCGATGGACAGCGAATGGTAGGCATCGGTGACATAGACATCTTCGACCGCCTGCATGAATGCGTCGACGTCGCCCGGCGACCCGGGCTCCTGCTGCGGGAAGTCACCCATCACGTCGTCGCGCATCGAAGCCCACATGAGTCGCAGTCTGGAGACATAGGGAGACTCGATGCGGTCGCCCGGGACAATCCTCGGCGGGATCTCGAACGGATTGAATTCAGTGACCTGGTTGCCCAAAGCGCGCATGAATCCCAGGATGTCGTCCGAGATCGCACCTCGGCCCACCGCCCGGAACGCGCCGGCAAGCCGCCCGGCGATCGTGCTGTGGTTGCCCTCGGCGAGCAGCCGGCTGAGTTCCGATGCATCGCTGATGGACAGCAGCGCGACCTGCGCGTCCTGGGCGGAAGCCCTGAAGAAGTTCTCCGGCGCCTTCAAGAGAGCTTGGGCCAGCGTCATCGTGCGGATGTTTCCGACGCTGTCGCGTCGGTCGGGCCCAGGAAAGTCTCTCGCCTGATAGTCCATCAGCGAGAACCCGTTCGGCAAGTCCAACACGCCGTTCTTGCCCAGTGGCGAGTGAATGACAACCTGTTGGGGCAGCAAGGTCGTGCCGGCGTGCAGTTTCAGCGAGTACTCCGCCGATACGCACCAGTCGGCGCCGAACCTGGCGTTGCAATAGGCGGCAATGAAGTCCTTCATTCCAGCAATCCAGGGCGTCGTGTCGCCGGCCTTGGCCGAAGGGCTGGCGGACATGTACCAGCCCTGGATCACCGGCTGGAGATACCTCGCGGCGAGCAGCGCCTCGCGGTCGGTGCGGGAAAACTGGCTCGTGTTGAACACGCCATGGCCCTGCGCCTGAAGCACATGCAGCGCTTCCAGGGCCGTGGCCAACCGCCGCTGCGCAGGGGTGGCTTTACGCGAAACCGAGGTCGGATGGGTTGCCATGTTTCATGCTCGCACAGTCGGTGGGAGGCGCCGATGGCGCTCGATTGCTAGATTCTTATGCCCTTTGAGCGCTAGATTTCATTGTATATTGATTGCTAGATTAAGTTGCTTTTCGAATGCCAGAGATTTATGAGAAGGCGTCGCGCCTGATTTCGGCGCCCCGTGCTTCAATCGCAGCGTCGCGCCATGCGCCCCCATCTCATCCTGTCCATGTCCATCGGTCTTGAAGTTCTCATCGGTCACTGGAAGACCGATCCATTGAGCACCTACAACTCGTGGTTTCTGTGGGAAGAGAGGCTGAAAAACTTCCGATCCATCCGCCGCGGCTTGGCCCAGGTGGTCAAGGACATCGACGCCGGCACTTTCGGCAGCGCGTTTCGCGGCTCCTCGCTCGAAACAGTCGTGGGTTCTGTGGCGGAGCAGCGCCAGATCTTCAAGGGCGCCGACCACGCGTTTCTCTGGAAGCCGAAGTTGCGCATCCCCGACATTTACGAGAACGCCGCCAATCAGCGTGCCTTCGCCCGGCTGCTGCATGCGTGCGACTGCTGCGACAGCGCCGAGGAAGTGGTCGAGGCCATCCGCCGCATCGACGCGCATCGGATCAAGGGCCTGGGGCCCGCTGTGGCGAACCTGCTGTACTTCGTTCATCCAACGATCGTGATGCCGTTCAACACGGCGATCGTGAAAGGCTACAACGCCGTTATGGGCAGCAACGTCAAGCTCGGCAAGTGGGACCACTACCTTTCCATGCGCGAGGGCTGCATCCGGCTGAACACACAGCACCGTCAACAGCTGTCCAACGACATGGGAGCACTGGCCGGGTTGCTCTTCGATGTCGGCTCGGGCCGGTACACGGCGCCGCCGCGTAGCGACGACGTCGCGGCCGTTAAGGGCTGGGAGGCCGACCTCGAGAAGGTGCGTGAGGAATCGGCCGCTGCCCACAAGCGCTGGGCTGCAGAGCGCGAGAGCGACGCGACCCATACCGAGATCCAGGGATGGCTGCGAGACCTGGGCAAGGCACTCGGCTACGGCGTCTGGATCGCCTCCAACGATCAGGGCCGAGCCTATGCGGGCGGGCGGCTCGGTGACGGTTGCCTGACGCAGCTGCCTGCGGGCGCCCAGCCCGGCCTGGACTCGGTGCGCCTGATCGATGTGATCTGGGTGGAGGCCGACGGCTCGAAGATTGCAGCGGCTTTCGAGGTGGAGCACTCGACCTCCATCTACTCAGGCATCGTGCGGATGCTGGACCTCGCGCTGGGCACCGAACTGGGCAAGGGCGTCTCGATGTTCCTGGTAGCGCCCGATGCACGCCGCGAGGATGTCCGGCTGCAGCTGCGCCGCCCGGCGTTTTCGCGCGTCGCCGAGCTCGGCATCCGTTATCTGCCCTACAGCGAACTGGGGACGCATCGCGAAGCGATCGGACGGTTCGGCTCGGGCTTGAAGCCGCTGAGCGAGATCTCCTATTCGTTGTGATCAAAACCCTTGGTGGCGGGGCGAGCCGCGCGTCGCTTCGAGAGGAGCGCACGGCCCGCTATGCAAGTCTCGTGATCATCAATGCGCCATGGCCCGGCATGCGGCGGCGCATTCCTTGCAGGTCTTGGCGCACGCCTTGCAGTGAGCCATCTGGTGCTTCTCGCACTCTGCACCGCATGCGTCGCAGATGTCCGCGCACAGTGCACATATGGCCTTGGCATGTTCACTGCCGCGGGCCATTGCGGCCGCAGCAAACTGGCAGGCGGCGGCGCAATCGATGTCAAGGGCGATGCACCTTTCCATCATCTTGACGTTGTCTTCTTTCAGGCACGCGGACGCGCAATGATTGCAGGCAGTGGCGCAGCCGTTGCAGGCTTCGATGCATGCGGTATAGCTCTCATGTGACATTGTCGACTCCTTTGAAGTGAATGCCGGTGACCCGGCGACAAATGGGCTGCCGTGGCTCGACATCCCTGAACCGTCTGCTGCCGCCCCCTCCAGGACCTTGGTCGTTGCGAAGTCCGACAGCATTGGATTTCATGGTGGTTACTTCGGGGTGCCACCTTGACCGGGATCGCGGTGCGGACGCGCCTCGCGAGCGGCAGCTCTTCCCTGGCCCGTGGCCTCGGGGCGTGTCGTCTTCTTCACGCCCGAACCTTCGCCCTCGGCGGTGCTGCCATCCTTGATCGGCTTGGTCCCCGTCGGCTTCGCATTCTTCTTCGCTTCGGCTGCGATCTGCGGTTTCGTGTTCGTCTGCGGGACGGCCTCGGACGTGTGGTTTTGCGCAATGGCGGCGCCCGAGAACAGCAACGCAGCACCGAATCCGATGAGCGTGCTCTTGAGAGTGAAGGTTTTGCGTTGAGAGATCATGTTCTGACTTTTCATAAAAAACTCCTTTGGTCATTGCCAGTGTCCCGGCGAATAGGACATCCGTCCTTTCAGGTATCTGTGAGGACAGCTGCCGCTCTTACTGTAGGAAACGCCTTTGGCGGAAGCCGACCGTGGGCATTACAGTTGCGTAATCCATCCTCACGCGATGGCCTAGAGCAAATTGCGCGCGGCGTATCCAGAGGAGACTGCGGCCAAGTCATTGCGCTTCCTGATGAGTGCTGGGCGACTGCCGAGTGAGCTGTTCGAACTCTGTCGGCGAAAGCTTTGGCAATCGCTGCAGGAAGGCCACCATCGACCACAAAGTCTCATCGTCGTGGGTGTACCCCCAAGCCGGCATGCCGGTCATCTTGACGCCGTGCTTAATTACCCAGAATGCTCTCGCGGGGTCATGAGCCCCATGCATGTGAAGATTGGGCGGCTGCGGGTTCAACCCCTTGCGCAGATCGGAGTCGTCCTTGCCAGGGGCCAGGTGGCATTGAACGCACATCTGTGCGTACTGCCTCGCGCCCGCCGCAACCATCTGCGGAGCGTCGAGGTCGGGCACAGGGATTCCTTGCGCACGCGCAGAGATCGAGCGCTCGCGCATCGAAGTCAGGGCAGAGGCGACAGGCCGGGAGTGCGCTTCGTCCGCTGCGACGTTGTATCCACCCGTCCACCAAAAGCCGGCAAGGCCCGCAGACGCGACTAGGATCGCGGCCGCCGCCCCGGCAAGCATCGTTGGGATCAGTTTCGACATGTGGTGCTCCAGTCAGAACCACAATCTCACGCCGGCTACGATCTGCGTGTCTCGAACGCGTTCACCAGCCTGTCGTGCATAAGCGGCGGTGTTCCCGAATTTCTTCGACCAAGTCACGCCAATGTAGGGAGCGAACTGTCGTGTCACCTCGTAGCGCAGACGCACGCCCAGTTCCATGTCGGACAGACCCGAGCCAATGCCGCGCTGCGGATCGTTCTTGCTATAGAAGTTAGTCTCGAGCTTGGGTTGCAGAATCCATTTCTGCGTCAGGAGCAGGTCGTAGCGCAGTTCCAGGCGCGCGGCGAGCGCACCGCCTGAGCCCACATAGGCCGTCGCTTCTGTTTCGAACCAGTACGGAGCAAGGCCTTGCACACCGAAGGCCAGCCAACTGCGCGAGCGACCGCCACCCCCGTTGTCGTGCCGCACACCCAACTGAGTGCTCCAGAACGTGGCGATGGCATGGTCCCAGAGTGCCTCCGTGCGAAAGGCGTCCAGGCGGCCTGAGCGGCGTTCGCCCTCGGCCTTGATCCAAAGCTTGTTGTAGTCGCCCCCGTACCAGACTTCGAGGTTGAGGTTTTGGCCACGAGCATCTCTAGCCTTAGCGTATTCCAACTCGTTGACAAGGATCCTGCCGTAGCGCTCGTCGTCCGCCATGTCCATGCCGGACATTGGCATCTTCGGCATTCCATTGGCATAAGCATCTGGATCGCGAGCGTCGGGAGGGGGACTGCCGCCTTGCATTGGACCCATGCCAGGCATGGACCCCATACTCATTCCGGGCATGTCCTTCATGTCGGAGCCGCCGCCCTTCATCCCGGGCATGTCCTTCATGTCGGAGCTGCCGCCCTTCATCCCGGGCATGTCCTTCATGTCGGAGCTGCCGCCTTTCATCCCGGGCATGTCCTTCATGTCGGAGCTGCCGCCTTTCATCCCGGGCATTCCTTGCATCTGTCCATGATCCATCGGCGCTGCGGTGGATTGAGGCTTTTTCTTCTTGGTTCGCTCTTTTGGCGGTGTCGTCGGCGCAGCCTTGTTGGATGCATCTTCCTTCGACTTGGGACCGGACATGTTCGCCCCCATCCCTGGCATGTCGTCCATGCGCTGGGACGCATTGCTCTGGGCAATCGCAGAAACAGTGAAACTGAGAACAAAAGATGCGATTGCGACTGCAACGCTGCTGCGCGCGAGTTTGAGCTGAAGCGGGTTCATGACACGTGTACCTCGCGAAACATGCCCGCTTCCATGTGGTACAGCAGATGACAGTGATAAGCCCAACGCCCCATGGCGTCCGCGGTCACACGGTAGGTCACGCGTTGCGCGGGCTGGACATTGATCGTGTGCTTGCGAGCCAGAAACTCGCCGGTGGGAGATTCCAGTTCGCCCCACATTCCATGCAAATGAATCGGGTGATTCATCATCGTGTCGTTGACAAGAACCAATCGGAGCCGCTCGCCGAAACGGAAGTGCACAGGCTTTGATTCGGAAAACTTCTGTCCATCGAACGACCACATGAATCGCTCCATGTTGCCGGTGAGATGAAGTTCGACGTCGCGGCCGGGCTCACGGCTGTCGATCGGTCCTCCGATCGTGCGAAGGTCGGCATAGGTCAATACTCGCCGACCGTTGTTGCGAAGGTTGATACCTGGGTCATCGAGATTCGTTCGCGGCATGTCCACGTGCATGTCCACGCCCGGGCCGTACTCTGTACGGGCGTGGCGCACGCGGGGTGGCTTCATTGCAGGTTTCGCGTCGCCACCCATATTCATTCCCGCCATGCTTGAATGGTCCATGCCCTGCATATCCCCCATCTCCTGCATGCCGGCCATCCCGCCCGGGCCCTGGGCCGAATCCATCGCTCCCACCGAGCCCATGGCGCCCATCATGTCGGTCATCGTCAGCCAGCTTGGCTTGTCCACCTCGGGGACAGGAGCCTGCATTCCGACGCGAGGCGCAAGCGTGCCGCGCACAAAATTGGTCCGGTCGATCGATTGGGCGAAGAGGGTATAGGCCTTGTCGTCGGACGGCTCAACAATCACGTCATATGTCTCGGCCACAGAGATCCGAAACTCATCCACTGTCACGGGATGAACGTCCTGGCCGTCCGCGGCGACCACGCTCATCTTCAGCCCCGGTATGCGAACGTCGAAGATGGTCGTGGCTGATCCGTTGATGAACCGCAGGCGCACCTTCTCGCGAGATTTGACGATGCCGGTCCAGTTGTGATCGGCAGTCTTGCCGTTGAGAAGGTAGCGTGCAGCGCTGCGCAGTTCGGTCGTACCGGTGAGATCCCCGAGGTCGGTCGGGACCATGCGCATGCGGTTCCACATCTTTCGCTTTTCTAGCGCCCCTTGAAGACCCATCTCGGCGATGTCTCGCTTGAAGTCGCCAAGCGTGGGTTGGTTGAAGTTGAAGAACCCGCTCATGACCTTCAGCTTCCTGAAGAGTTCTTCCGGTACGCCATCCGTCCAGTCCGAAAGCAGCACCACATGCTCGCGGTCTGTTCTGAAGCGAGTGCCATCTCGGGCGTCGATCACGATAGGCCCGTACAGGCCCGTTTGCTCCTGGAATCGGGAATGACTGTGATACCAGTAGGTGCCGGTCTGCTTGACCGGAAAGCGATAGACGAAGGTCTCGCCGGGCGCGATGCCGTTGAAGCTCAAGCCCGGCACGCCATCCATTTCCGCGGGGACCAGGATGCCGTGCCAATGGATTGAACTTGCGACAGGTAGTCGGTTGGTCACGCGCAGTGTGACCGTGTCGCCTTCGCGCCATCTGAGCGTCGGTGCCGGGATCTGCCCGTTGACCGTTGTCGCCATCCGTGCCTGTCCCGTCAGGTTGACGGGTGTCTCTGCAATCTCAAGGTCAAATTCAGTCCCATGCAGTTCCGTGCGTTCAATAGGCGCAGCAGCGGCAGCCCAGGTCAGTGAAGGCGGCAGTGCCAATCCTCCGATCACGCTGCGAGAGCCCAGGTCCATCAAGAATTTACGGCGATCGACGCCGCTTTGCCGTGGCTTCATGGTGCATCCTCCCTTGGTTCATTTCCCCCCACTCCGGCTGCGGCGCGAGGGCCACTCGGCTTGGCTGAGAGCCGCCAACAGCGAGGCCTGATACCAGGCCTTCGTGGGCTGGGGATTCCGCTTGAAGGTGTACCCACGCGCGTGGACTCGGTCTTGGTGAGATTCGTTGAATAGAGCATGTGATCCTCGAAGACTCATGGCTGGGATGCGTCGCGACTACCCGAGAACGGGAGGACGACTACCGGCAATGCGAAGCGCACAGCCTCAGACCGCGAGGTCGAAGGCGAACAGGCACTTCAGGCCCGAGGCGGGCGTTCGAGGAGG
Organism: Variovorax paradoxus; assembly: GCF_022009635.1. NCBI lineage: Bacteria > Pseudomonadati > Pseudomonadota > Betaproteobacteria > Burkholderiales > Comamonadaceae > Variovorax > Variovorax paradoxus. Next base: position 2,442,607 of record NZ_CP091716.1, on the reverse strand, counting down.
GGCGGGAAGAAGGCGACAGGCAGAAAGCGAGGCTCTGCCAAGTCCGCCGCCGGCAGATATTGGGTGCGGACTATAGAGGTATTGGGCATCAGGGCCACCGCATGGCAGGCCCCACAGGTTCCACATTTATGGGCAGTGCCTGAATCGGCATCATGGTGCCCCATGTCCTCAGCGTCCATGTCGTGGGAGTGGACGGAGTCATGCGTTGAGGCGTTCGAGCGCTGGTGCGAATCTTTTTGAATCGTCACCGTTGGCCCCGCATGCTCGGTCTCGCAAAATGCCATAGACGCCGCCGCGTACCCCTGGAACGGTACGGCGAGTATGAGCACCCAAAGGAGCAAAACCCGAATGCAGGACATGCAGAAGCGGCCTTGGTGATCTGGTCGAGGGGCCGACCCGATTTATCGCTCGAATGATTGACCACTGGCGAGTGCCGTCTGTCAGATAAAAGCTGATTCGGTCGTGAGATCGGCCAAGCACGGCCATGCAGATGACAAAGCTGTAATCTGCGCGTGCGGAAACCCTCGGACCCGCGGCCTAAAGTCGATGCATCGGAAAAAGACAAGCCACAGCGCTGTTCATTTCCGCAGATGCCAACCCTTCCACTGCCAAAGGACCGAACATGAAGACTTCTCTCAAGACCTCCCTGACCCTCGCCGCGCTGCTCGGCGCGATCGCCGGCCCCGCACTGGCCGGCAACTATGCCGAAGGCGATCCTCGCCCGGCGCCGCTGACGTCGAGCACCAGCCGTGCCGCTGTGGCCGAGGACACGCAGCGCTGGCTGCAGAGCTCTGTGGACCAAGGCTACCCCGAGGGCAATCCGCGTGCCGTCGTGAGCGTGTCCTCCAACACCCGCGCGACGGTCCAGGCGGACACGCTGGCCTGGATGCGTTCGGGCCTGGCCGCCGCCACCAACGGCGAAGCGGGTGCGGATACGACTCGCCCTGCCTATCGGCAAGCCGCAGCTGCGTACGCACGCCTGCGCGGTGAGCAGCCGGAGTTCGGCACGCCCGTGGAGCGCCTCACCCAGCAGGGCCAACTGCCGGACGCACCCGCGACCATGCGCCGCTGAGCGGCCTGGCCGTCGGGCGACCGCCAAGCAATTGAGCGCCGATCACGACGGCGTCGTCCGCCGCAAGCCGCACGCCTCGCCGCGGCTTGCCCCGTTTCCTGAGCAACAGGCCTAGAATTCGCGGAACAACTTTCCAAGCACGGACTCCATCAGCAGCCTTTCACGCGTTCTCCAATGCTCATTTCCGCAACCTTCCTCACACGGACCGCCAACGCATCATGCGTTGGCGGTGCGGCCGTGTCGGCGTTGCCAAAGGTGCAGCGATGAGGCGCGGACTCGTGCAGATGGTGGCCCGGGGCCTGATCGGCTTGCTGCTGTTCTCGCAGCTGGCGATCGCCGCTTACGCCTGCCCCGCGCTCTCCGCGGGTCTGGCGGGTGGCTTGTCCACCGATATGTCGATGGCGCAAGACGCTGTCTCTGTAACAGACGACTCTCGTGACTCGGCTATGCAAGGATCGCCCTGTTCGGACATGGTGGGCGCGACTGACACGGCTTCCGGCAACCTGTGCGCCGAGCACTGCAAATACGGGCAGCAAAGCGACCATGCATCCACACTGACGGTTCCGCCGGTGTTGCTGTCGGCGATCTATCCCTTGACCCCATGGGTGCCTGAGACGGTGCCTCCTGCGCGCCCTTCGGCCACCTCCCTGAGTGCACTGGTTGCGGCCTCGCCGCCTCACGCCATCCTGCACTGCGTCTCCCGAACTTGATCGCCTGACCGACTTTGCGCCGACGGCCCGTTGTGGGCCGGTACGGCGCGTCGGTCGTGCCTTGCCGTGTTCGTCGAGCTGTGCTCGGCGCACCGGAGCGGCCCGACAACCTACTCGCAGGTTCGTCAGGAGATTCCATGTTCCCCAATCTTTTTGCGGCTGCACCGATCGTGCGATCAGCCCGCCGCCCCGTTCGTCTTTGGGCTGTGGTGTTGGCGCTGTGCGCCGGCACCCTCGGCCTGAGCGCTCATGCACAGCAGACGCTTTCTCTCGATGCGGCACTGCGGTTCGCCGAGGAGCGCTCGCGGCAGCTCGTCGCGCAGGACGCGGCCGCCGGCGCCGCGCGCGCCATGGCCGTGGCCGCAGGACAACTGCCCGACCCCGTGCTCAAGGCCGGCATCAGCAATCTACCCGTCAATGGGAGCGACCGCTTCAGCCTCACACGCGACTTCATGACGATGCGCTCGATAGGCGTGATGCAGGAATTCACCCGCTCCGACAAGCGCCAGGCCCGCGCGGCGCGCTTTGACCGGGAAGCCGAGGTCGCCGAAGCGGGCCGTACTGTCGCCTTGGCCAACCTGCGGCGCGACACCGCGATCGCCTGGCTTGATCGCTATTACCAGGGACAGATGCGCGACCTGCTGCAAACCCAACGTGCCGAGCTGACCCTGCAGATCGAGGGCGCCGACGCCGCCTACCGCGGTGGCCGCGGCACACAGGCCGATGTGTTCACAGCGCGCTCTGCGTTGGCGCAACTGGACGACCGCATCCTTGCGCAGGAGCGCCAGATCGCTACGGCCCAGACGCGTCTGGCGCGCTGGGTCGGGCCGGGTACGCCTCCACCCTCGATGGCGCTACCGGAACTGGGCTCCGTGCGCCTGGACGCCCGCAATCTGGAGGCCCAGATCGGTGAGCACCCGCAGATCGCGCTGATGGCGCGACAGGAAGCGGTGGCGCGTGCGGAAGCCGACGTCGCGCAAAGCAACAAGCGCTCCGACTGGAGTGTCGAGCTTATGTACAGCCAGCGGGGGCCGGCCTACTCGAACATGGTGTCGCTGAACCTGTCGATCCCGCTGCAGTTAGACCAGAAGAATCGCCAGGATCGGGAACTCGCGGCCAAACTGGCGACGGTCGAGCAGTTGCAGGCCCAGCGCGAGGAAGCGACGCGAGAGAGTGCCGCCGAGGCGCTTTCATGGTTGCAGCAGTGGCAGAGCAACCGCAAGCGGCTCGCCCTGTACGACAGCTCACTCATCCCGCTCGCCGCCGAACGCACGCAGGCGGTGCTGGCGGCCTACCGCGGCGGTGCGGGCACTTTGAGCGCCGCACTCGAGACACGACGCATGGAAGTCGACACGCGCCTGGAACGCCTTCGCCTCGAGATGGAGACCGCCGCGCTCTGGGCGCAGCTCGAATTCCTGATCCCCGCCAACCATTCAGTGCTCGATACCGGCCCGTCCGCGGCCGCGGGCGAGACCAAGGAATCACAGAAATGAAAACAAGACCTCTCGTTCTTGGACTGATCGCGGCAGCGGTCCTCGCGGCAGCAGCCGTCGGTGCCTACACCTTCGGGGTGCAGCGCGGCAGGAGCCTGGGATCATCGTCCGCCACCTCTGGGGGCACGTCGTCGATGGCCACGCCGTCAGCGAGCACAACAGCTGCGCCTGCAGCCTCTCCCAACGAAACCGGCGAAGACGCAACACGGCGCCACATCGCAGCGGGCCTCAAGGCCGGTGACACCGACCCGAACAACGGCAAGAAGATCCTCTATTACCACGACCCCATGGTGCCCGGAAACAGGTTCGACAAGCCGGCCAAATCGCCCTTCATGGACATGATGATGTCGCCCGTCTACGCGGGTGGCGACGGCGACCAGAACAGCGTGACGGTGAGTGCGCGCGTGCAGCAGAACCTGGGCGTGCGAACCGCTGTGGTGTCCGAGGGCACCGTGTCGCCGCAAGTGACCACGGTCGGCAGCATCGCCTTCAATGAGCGGGACCAAGTCATCGTGCAGGCCCGGGCGACCGGGTATGTCGAGCGCCTGAACGTGCGCGCCACGCTCGACCAGGTGAAGAAAGGCCAGCCTCTGGCCGAGCTCTATGTCCCGGAATGGATTGCGGCGCAGGAGGAGTTCCTGTCGGTGCAGCGCATGCGCGGCACCGACCTGGCCTCGCTGATCGACGGCGCACGCCAACGCATGCGCCAGGTCGGCATGAACGATGGGCAGATCGAACTCGTCGCTCGCAGCGGCCGCACGCAGCCGCGCATCACGCTGGTCGCGCCCATCGGTGGTGTCGTCACGGAGCTGGCCGCGCGCGAAGGCATGACGGTGAGCGCCGGCACCACGCTGTTTCGCATCAACGGCCTGGCCAGCGTCTGGGCCAATGCCGAAGTGCCTGAAAGCCAATCGGCGCTGGTGCGTCTGGGCGCGAGGGTGCAGGCCAGAACGCCGGCCGCGCCCGGCGAGACCTTCGAGGGCAAGGTGCAAGCCATTCTTCCCGATGTGAATCCGGCGACGCGCACCCTGAAGGCTCGCCTGGAGCTGGCGAATCCGACCGGCAGGCTGGTGCCCGGCATGTTCGTGTCGATGCAGTTCACGGACATGCGTGCCGACAAGACGCTGCTGATCCCGACCGAAGCCGTCATCCAGACGGGCAAGCGCGCGGTTGTCATGCTGGCGGAGGACAACGGCCGGTTCCGGCCGGTCGATGTCGAGATCGGCCTGGAAACCGGCGGCCAGACCGAGATCAAGCGCGGGTTGCAGGCCGGCCAGCGTGTCGTGGTGTCCTCGCAGTTCCTGATCGACTCGGAGGCCAGCCTCAAGGGTGTCGAGGCGCGCCTGAACGCCGCTCCCGGGACAGCGGCGCCTACGGCGGCGACGGCCGCTTCTGCCACGCCGGCTGCAGGGGCTCCAAGACACGTGGGCGAAGGCAAGGTGGAAAGCATCACCAAGGACGCGATGACCTTCTCGCACGGGCCGATTCCCACGATCAAG